>CAYTTL010000094.1:0-10058 GCA_964440725.1 uncultured Acidimicrobiales bacterium
TGATGATTCCCTCCGTCGGGTTCCTCCCCGGTAGCGATCCGCGCGTCGCGTCCACGGTCGCAGCCATCCAGCGGGAGCTGACGACCGACGGTTTCGTCGCCCGCTACACCACCGACACGGTGTCCGACGGGCTGCCTCCCGGCGAGGGCGCCTTCCTGCCGTGTTCGTTCTGGCTGGCCGACAACCTGGCGCTCATGGGGCGGTTCGACGAGGCGGGCGCCCTGTTCGAACGACTGGTCGGCCTGGCCAACGACGTGGGACTGCTGGCCGAGGAGTACGACCCCGTCGCCCGCCGCCAGCTCGGCAACTTCCCGCAGGCCTTCACCCACCTGGCCCTGGTGGGCACGGCTCTCAACCTCTCGGGAGCCCGCACCGCACCGGCCGTCCTGCGGGCCCGTCCGGCCTAGAGGTCGGTCCACCCCTCGCCCGCCCGGGGTGGGCAGGATGGGGGCGTGCGTGCCGGGTCGCCCCGTTCCCCGGAGGCTGCGGAACGCCTCGCCCGGTTCGAGCAGGTCATGCAGGTGCCGCTCGTCCTGGCCGCGGTGCTGCCGATCCTGTTGTGGGTGGGCGGTCGCCGGACGTCCCTGGCGGGCGGCGTGGTCATTGTCTCGTGGCTCATCTTCCTGCTCGACCTCGCCGTCAACGTCCGGCTGGTCGAGGGATACCTCCGCTCGCCGCGTGGTCGCCTCGACCTGGGCATCATCTTGCTCACCGGGCCGTGGATCCTGCTGCCCGTGTTCTCGCAAACCGGGTTCTTGGTGGCCGTGCGCCTGGCGCGGGTGGCGCGGGTGTTCTTCGTCACCCGGCACGCCCGACGTCTGGTCGAGCAGCTGGGCCGGGGGTTCGTCGTCGGCGTGGCCATCGTGTTCGTGTGCTCCGACATCGCCTACCACGCCGAGCGGGCCACCAACGCCGAGTTCGAGACCTTCACCGACAGCCTCTGGTGGGCCGTCGTCACCATCTGCACCGTCGGCTACGGCGACATCAGCCCCCAGACGGCGACAGGTCGGTGGGCAGGGGTCGTGCTCATGGTCACCGGGATCGGCATCATCGGCGCCCTGGCCGGCAGTCTGGCCGGCTTCCTGCGCCTGGCCCCCACGCCGGCTGCCCGCCAACCCCCGGCCGGCGACGACGCAGGGGGGTCGGGTCCCACCGCGGCCCCGGTGGACATGACGACCGAGGACATCGCCTCGCTGCGGTCCCGACTCAGCGCCCTCGACGCCCAGCTCGAGCGACTCGAGCGCGGCGTATGATGGCCGCGGCGGGGGGTACGCGGGAACGCAGGCGATCGGGAGGTTGAGCGGATGAGCGCAGACAAGGACCTGTTCCTGTTCGCGGGGACATATTCGAGCGAGGCCGATGCGCGCCTCGACTACGACGTGCTGAGGGACCTCCACGCCGAGGGAATCGTGGGCACGTACGACGCCGCCATCGTCACCAAGGACGGCGACGGCAAGGTGCACGTGCACAAGCACGAGAAGCCCACCCAGCACGCGGCGTGGACGGGGATCGCGGTGGGTGCCGTCGTCGGGATCCTGTTCCCGCCCTCGGTGATCGGGTCGGCCGCGGTGCTCGGTGTCACCGGCGGCGTCATGGGCCACCTCTGGAAGGGGATGTCACGCGCCGACGTGAAGGAGCTGGGCGAGTTCATCGACGAAGGCGAAGCCGCCATGGTCATCGTCGGCGAGTCCAAGATCGAGCAGTATCTCGACCGGGCGTTGAGCCGGGCCGTCAAGCGCATGGCCAAGCAGGTTCGAAGCGACCCCGACGCCTTCGCGGAGTCCCTGGCCACCGCCGGTTAACGCCCGCCCTGGTCGGCCGGCCGGCGGGCCACCACGGTCACGAGGGGCGGGAGGACCACGGGATCGTCTCCCGGATCGACGCCGGTGAGGTGGGCGAGGTAGTCGCGCACGGGACCGGGACCGGCGCCCGCCTGCGACTCGGCCCAGGCGTCGACGACTTCCAGGCCGGCGTCGCGGACGAGGGCGGGAAGCCGGGCGCCGACGTCGGGGTGACGGGCCTCGGGCATCGACAGCGGCCGGCCGTCGACCCGGCCCGCCGACGTCAACGGCTCCTGGGCGACGACCCAGCCCATGGGCCGCACCGCGGCGCCCATGCTGCGCAGGACGACGATCGGGTCGATCACGTGCATGAGCAGGAACCGGCAGAAGGCCAGGTCGACGGGCTCGGGCAACAGCAGGTCCTCGCCCTGCTGGGTGATGGCCACGATCTGGCTGTGGGCCGCCGCCACCTCGGCCACCTGGTCGCGGGCGTGGGGATCACAGTCGACCGCATAGATCCGCCCGTCACGGCCCACCACCTCGGCCAGAGCCACGCTCACGTCGCCTCCGCCGGCGCCCACGTCGACGCAACGCCATCCCTCCCGCAGCCCCAGTCGGTCGAGGGCGGTGGTGAGAGGCCTCCGGTACACGTCGTTGCGCAGTCCGAGCTCGATCACCCCAGCGACGATAGGCGGCCCTACCATCGGGGGGACGTGAGCATCGACTTTCAGCAGGCGGTGACGGCGTGGGGTTCGGCGGCGCAGCGCGATCTTCCCTGGCGGCGAACGCGCGATCCCTGGGCCGTCCTCGTCAGTGAGCTCATGCTCCAGCAGACCCAGGTGCCTCGCGTCATCCCCCGATGGGAGGCGTTCCTCACCCGCTTTCCCACGCCGGCCGACTGTGCCGCCGCCACCGTCGGCGAGATCGTCCGGGCGTGGGCCGGGCTCGGCTACAACCGCCGGGCCGTCAACCTGCACCGGGCAGCCACCGTCGTCGTCGAACGCCACCACGGGACACTGCCGAACGACCTGGCTGCCCTGCTGGAGCTTCCGGGGATCGGCCCGTACACCGCTCGCGCCGTCCAGGCCTTCGCCTTCGGCGCCGACGTGGGCCTGGTCGAGACCAACACCGAACGGGTCCTGGCCCGGGCCGGCGCCGGGCACTCACTGTCCGCCGGCCAGGCCCAGGCCCGCGCCGACGCCCTCGTGCCCGCCGGCCGGGGCTGGGAGTGGAACCAGGCCCTCATGGACCTCGGGGCGCTGGTGTGCCGGCGGCGGGATCCGGCATGCGACCGCTGCCCCGTCGCCCGATGGTGCGTGTGGAGGCAGGCGGGATGTCCGCCGCCGGACCCGGCAGCGGCCACGTCACGTCAGTCGGCCTTCGCCGGCTCGGACCGCCAGGCGCGCGGCCGCCTGGTAGCCGCCCTGCGTGACGGGCCGGTGACCACCGAGGACCTGGCCGCGGCGGCGGGATGGGCGGACGCACCCGAACGGGCGCGACTGGTGGCCGAGGCCCTGGTGTCGGAGGGCCTCGCCCGCCGCACGGCCGATGCCCTCGCACTGGCGTAGTGCCGCGGGCCTAGCCTCTCGACCATGATGTGCCCGACGTGGTCATCGTGCTGAACGTCACCTTCCACGGCGTGCGCGGCGTGGCGCCGGACACCGCCAGCCCGCGTTACGGCGGCTACACCGCCTGCGTTGCCGTCGAGGCCCCGAAGCGGGACCCGATCCTGTTCGACCTGGGTACCGGGTTCGCCCGCTGGGCGGTTGCCTTCGACCGCTCCGGTGCGTCGCGCGCCCACGTCCTGCTCAGCCACGGGCACCCGGGCCATGTCGCCGGGGGGTCGGTCCGGCGGGCCCTCGACGACGATGGCGCGCAGGTCGACGTGTACGGCCCGAAGGACGACCCGTCCGGCTGTGCCGGCGTGGCGCGCGAGCTTCGGGTGATCGCCGTGGAGGACGAGGAGCTGGTCGTGGGCGACGCCGAGGTGACGGTTCGCAGCGTGCCCCACGACGGTGCCACGAACGGGTACCGGGTGGACCTGGAGGGCGTCAGCGTCGCCTACGTCAGCGACCACCGGCCTCCGCCGGGGCTCGACACCGTGTCCCAAGGAGTGCTGGAGCTCGCCGACGGCGTCGATCTGCTCATCCACGACGCCCAGCTGGCGGCCGGGGAGTGGCCGGCCCGGGCCGCCGAAGGTCACTCGACGGTCGACTACGCCGTGCTGGTGGCGCGCGAGGCGGGAGCGCGTTGTCTGGCCCTGTTCCACCACGACCGCAACCGCGGCGACAATGACCTCGACCGGCTGCTGGCCGGTGCCCGCCGCACGGCGGAGCGTCTCGGCGTCGACGAGGTGATCGCCGCGGCCGCGGGAACCACCGTCGCGTTCGACCGGTGACCCCGCCCCTCGGGCCCGGCGACGAACCTGAGGACGCGGGCTCGGATCCCGCCGGGGATCCCGGTGGCATCGAGGCCGCCCGCTACCGCCAGGTGCTCGGTCACTTCGCCACGGGGGTCACCGTCGTGACCACGGCCGAGGGTGCCACGCCCGCCGGCCTGGCGGTGAACTCGTTCACCTCGGTGTCCATCGACCCGCCCCTGGTGGCGTTCTCCGTGTCCCGGGGTTCGGCGACCTGGCCCCGGATCCGCGCCAGCGGGATGTTCTGCGTGAACATCCTCGCCGACGACCAGGAGGACCTGTGCCGGGTCTTCGCCGGACGGAGCCAGCAGAGGTTCCAGGGGGTGGGCTGGAGGGCGGCGGGGTCGGGCGCCCCGATCATCGCCGGCGTGCTGGCATGGCTCGACTGCACCCTGGAGAGCGAACACGACGCCGGCGACCACATCATGGTGATGGGCCGGGTGCACGAGATGGGCGTCGATCACGAGGGTCGTCCCCTCGTGTTCTACCGTGGGGGTTATGGTCGATTCGAACCCTGAGCCTCCCGCGACACCCACGGCGGACATCAGCGAGTCCGACACCATCGTCGGTGTCCTGCTCGTCAATCCCATGATCTTCGGTGACGAGCGAGGCCGGTTCGCCGAGACCTACCGGCGATCCTGGTTCCCCGAGGGCCGGGAGATGGTGCAGGCCAACTGCTCCGACAAGGTGGTCGGCAGTGTGGTCGGCCTCCACTACCACCGCTACCAGGCCGATTACTGGTACGTGCCCCACGGCAAGGCCCGGGTCGTGCTCCATGACCTGCGGGAGGGATCGCCCACCGACGGCGCCACCCTCGAGCTCGACATCGGCGAGGACGGCGAGCAGGGCGTCTACATCCCCCCCGGCGTGGCCCACGGCTTCGCCGCCCTCACCGAGATGACCATCACCTACATGGTCGACCAGTACTACAGCCCCGACGACGAGCTGGGTGTGGCCTGGGACGACCCGGCGATCGGCGCCAACTGGGGCGTCAGCGATCCCGTGCTCTCCAAGCGCGACCAGGCCAACCCCCTGCGCAGCGAGCTGCCCCGCGGCCTTCGTCCTCTCCTTGGCGGCCCCCCGCCCCAATAGGCGTTCTCGTACGCGAATCGCGCCGGGTACCGGCGCGATTCGCGCACAGGAACCCCGGGGTCGGGCGTCAGGCGGGGGCCGAGGTCCAGCGGTTGACGGCGTCGGTGCCGACCAGGTGGGCCTGCACGCGACCCTCGGCGTCGGCCAGCAACGCCGTCGGCGCGCTGCGTACCCGGAAGGCCTGCGCCAGGGCGGGCTCGCGGGTGGCGTCGACGAGCACGACACGCGCCTCGGGGTCGGAGGTACGCAGGCTCTCCTCGACCGGCCCGCAGGCCGCGCAGTACGGGGTGGTGAACACCACCCAGGTGCGGTCGGCGCCGGCGAGCAGCGTGGCGGGGACGAGCGGGAGCGGAGGGCGGTCGTCGACCACGCCGGTCCGCCACGAGCGGTACACGCGCGTGACCAGGACGAGCCCGAAGACCAAGATCAGGACCACCGCCAGCCGTATCACGATCACCTCGGTGCTGCCGGTCGCCGAAACGGGACCCGCCGGGCCCGGGCGGCCATCAGGTAGATCTCACAACCCACGCAGATGCCGGTGGTCGCGGCCAGGCCGGCCAGGACGGCCACGAGCAGGGCGAGGGCCCACGCCAGGCCGGCGTTCCCGGCGGCGAAGGCCACGGTGGAGGCCGCCAGGACGACAACGCCGACGGTCGCCGCGAAGCGCGGCGGGCGGGGATCTTCCAGTTCGCCGGGCGGGCCCAGGCGAGGCTTGACGACCTTGGCGTAGATGGCAAGGAACGGCCCGAAGCGGGGTCCGAGGGCGGCGCCGGCAAGGAGGACGACGCCCAGGACGGGCACCATCGGGGGCCAGTCGGCCACGAAGGCGACCAGGAGCAACGAGGCGATGACCGCCTGGTTGAAGCGGGGGCCCCGGGGGTCGATGGGCTTGGGGGCGGGGGACATGGTGTCCAGTCTAAACCCGACCCGATCGGTCGACATTCCCGGGCCCTACCCTGGGCGGCGTGGGTGGCCGACTGTCAGGACGGGTGGCGATCGTGACCCTCCCCGCCGCCGAGCGGGAGCGCCCGGAAGCGTTGGCCCGTGCGCTGGTCGCCGAGGGGGCGATGGTGGTGCTCGTGGCCGACGACGCCGAGGCTGCGGGCCAACTGGCGGCGTCCCTCGGGCCCGGGAACGCGGTGTTCTGCCCGGGTGACCCCGGCGGGGGAGAGGGCCCGGGTGTCGACGTCGACGCCCTGGTGGAGCTGGCCGACGAGCTCGCCGGTCGGGCACGACCGGCCGGCGGGCCGTGAGGGCGGCGGCCTCCCCTACTGTGGGGCCGTGAAGCCCGTCATCGGCATATCCGGCTACCCGCGAGTGGTCGAGACCAGCGTGGGGCCGACCCTGCTGCACACCGCCTCCCGGTTCTACGTGGAGAGTGTCGAACGGGCGGGGGGCGTGCCCATCGTCCTGCCGGTGATGGCTCCCGATGCGGTGGATGACGTCATCCGCGCCGTACAGGGCGTGCTGCTCACGGGAGGTGGCGACGTCCAGCCGTCGCGCTACGGGGCCAAGCCCGTGTCCGAGACGAACGGCGTCGACCCGGCGCGCGACGACTTCGACATCCGGCTGCTGGAGCAGGCCATCGCCGCCGACCTGCCCGTGCTCGCCACCTGCCGGGGCATGCAGGTGGTGAACGTGGCGCTGGGGGGCTCGCTCATCCAGCACGTCCCTACGGTCACCGGTCAGGTCCACGACCACCACGAGCGGTGGCGCGAGGGCGTGCACCGGGTGAAGATCGAGCCCGACAGCCATCTGGCCGAGGCGCTGGGCGCCACCGAGGTCGACGTGAACTCCATCCACCACCAGGCCGTCGACGAGGCCGCTCCGGGCACGCGGGCGGTCGCGTGGGCCGACGACGACACCATCGAGGCCATCGAGATGCCCGGTAGCCCGCATGTCGTCGCCGTGCAGTGGCACCCCGAGTTGCTCGAGGACTGGCCCGAGCAGCAGGGCCTGTTCCGCCAGCTCGTCGAGCACGCCCGGATCAGGGCAGCCGGCGTTGGGTAGGTTCCTCCGGCCGGGCTGCCCTCAGGAGGTCTCATCGTGGACGCGTTGACAATCGTGCTGCTGGTCCTGGTGGCCGTCGTGGTGCTGTTCGGCGCCTTCGTCGGCATCCAGCGAAAGCGGAGGTCGGGCGGCGTCATCGCCGCCAAGCCCCGACGGCGCCGGGGGGGAGGGTGAGCATGAGCGACGACCGTGCCCACGACTCGCGGCTGCTGCTGCGGGCCACCGAGGTGGCCGGGCTTCCCGTGGTGAGCATCGCCGAGGGTGAGGCCCTGGCCGACGTGAAGGACGTGGTCTACAACCCCGACCAGGGTCAGTTGCTGGGCTTCACCCTCAACAAGCGGGGCTTCCTGCGGGGCCCCATGAAGGCGGTCCTGCCCATGGACGGCGTGGCCGCCATCGGGCGTGACGCGGTGATGGTGGCCGATGCCGACGTGTGCGAGGACAAGGGTGGCGGCCTGGCCGCCGAGGTCCGCTCGTCGTCGGGGCGCAACGTGGTCGGCAACGAGGTGCTCACCGACACGGGGCGCCGTCTCGGCACCGTGATCGACATCGTGGTGGCCGCCGACAGCGGCGACGTCCTCGGCTACGAGCTGGAGGGCGATCCCAAGCTCCAGGGCCACGCCGGGCGCCCCATGTTCCTTCCCATCCCCGACACTCTCGCCGTGTCGGGGACGGCCCTGATGGTGCCGGCGGCCGCCGAGCCGTTCATCCGCGACGACCTCTCGGGCTTCGGTGCGGCCGTCGAGGAGTTCCGCGCCCAGCTGTCCGGGCGGTCATCGTGATGGGTCTGCGTGACGCCATGGGCCGGGCCGTGGTCGCGCGCGACACGGCCGAGACGGTGGGCCAGATCCATGGTGCGGTGGTCGACGTCGGCTCCCTGCGGATCGTCGCCCTGCAGGTCGGCAAGGGCCACAAGGCCCGACTGGCCGACTGGTCGTCGATCACCGGGGTCGGCCCCGACGCCGCCGTGGTCGACGGCGAGGCCAGCCTGCGAGCGGGCCAGGGCGAACGGGAGGAGCGGATGGTCAAAGGCGACATCGCCCTGCTCGGGGGGCGGGTGCTCAGCGACCGGGGCGACGTCCTCGGCGCCCTCGACGACGTGGACTTCGACGAGGAGACGGGCGAGATCCGGGCCCTGGTCTGTGGCGGTGACTCCATCGTCGCCGCCCGACTGCGCTCGGTGGGCGGCTACGCCGTGGTAGTGGCCGCCGAACCGGCCCCATCGGCCCACGAAGGGGCGGCGACTCCTCCCGCCCTCGGACCCACGTAGGCGCCCGCCGCTTCGGGGATGATCAGCCTGGGTACATTTGTTACTATCTGCGTAGGAGAAATTCCGTCCTCCGCCCCGTACCGCAGTCTCGTACCCAAAGTCACGGAGTTGGTGCCCTGATGGCTACCACAGAGCTTGACCTCGACCGGTACCAACTGGGCTGGGTCGACCCCCAGGAGGACTACATCTTCAAGCCCAAGACGGGCTTGAACGCCGACATCGTCGAAGAGATGTCGTGGATGAAGGGCGAGCCCGACTGGATGCGCCAGATGCGGCTGCGCGCCCTCCGGCTCTTCGAGCGCAAGCCCATGGCGCCGTGGTTCGCGGTGAACATGCCCGACCTCGACTTCCAGGACATCTTCTATTACATCAAGCCGATCGACAAGCAGGTCGACGCCTGGGACCAGCTTCCCGACTCGGTCAAGGCCACCTACGAGAAGCTGGGGATCCCCGAGGCCGAGCGCAAGTACCTCGCCGGGGTCACCGCCCAGTACGAGTCCGAGGTCGTCTACCACCGCAACCACGACGACCTCGAGGCCCAGGGCGTCATCTTCTGCGACATGGACACCGCCCTGCGCGAGTACCCCGAGCTGGTCAAGCAGTACTTCGGCTCGGTGATCCCCCCCGGCGACAACAAGTTCGCGGCCCTGAACTCGGCGGTGTGGTCGGGCGGCTCGTTCATCTACGTCCCGCCGGGTGTCGAGGTGGAGATGCCCCTGCAGGCCTACTTCCGGATCAACGCCGAGAACATGGGCCAGTTCGAGCGCACGTTGATCATCGCCGACGAGGGCTCCACCGTTCACTACATCGAGGGGTGCTCGGCGCCGGTGTACTCCACCGACTCGCTGCACTCCGCCGTGGTCGAGCTGGTCGCCAAGCCCAGCGCCCACATCACCTACACGACCATCCAGAACTGGTCGACCAACGTCTACAACCTGGTCACCAAGCGGGCCCGGGCCGAGACCGAGGCCAGGGTCGAGTGGATCGACGGCAACATCGGCAGCCGGCTCACCATGAAGTACCCGGCCGTCTACCTCGTGGGCCCCAAGGCGTCGGGTGAGGTGCTCTCGGTGGCCTACGCCGGCAAGGGCATGCACCAGGACGCCGGGGCCAAGATGGTCCACGCCGCACCCGAGACCACCTCGACCATCGTGTCCAAGTCGATCTGCAAGGACGGCGGCCGCACCTCCTACCGCGGCCTGGTCAAGGTCGAGGAGGGCGCCCACGGGGTCAAGAGCCACGTGCGCTGCGACGCTCTCATCCTCGACCCCGACAGCCGGTCCGACACGTACCCGTACATGGAGATCAACGAGCAGGACGCCCGCATCGGCCACGAGGCCACCGTCTCCAAGGTGGGCGACGACCAGCTCTTCTACCTGATGAGCCGCGGTCTCTCCGAACAACAGGCCATGAGCATGATCGTGAACGGGTTCATCGAGCCCGTCACCCGCACCCTGCCCATGGAGTACGCCGTCGAGTGGTCCCG
>CAYTTL010000095.1:0-9932 GCA_964440725.1 uncultured Acidimicrobiales bacterium
GTGCTGGCCATGGCCATGATCCCGGCCCTGCAGTTCGAGAACTGGCAGTGGCTGTCGCTCACCCTCGCCGCCCCCGTGGCCACGTGGGGCGCGTGGCCGTTCCACAAGGCGGCCTGGGCCAACCTGCGCCACGCCGCCGCCACCATGGACACCCTCATCTCCGTCGGCGTGCTCGCCGCCTTCGGGTGGTCGGTGTGGGCCCTGTTCTTCGGCGAGGCCGGCGTCCCGGGCATGACCATGCCCTTCACCCTGTCGGTCGAGCGCGGGTCGGGTACCCACGAGATCTATCTGGAGGTGGCCAGCGCCGTCACCGTGTTCATCCTGGGCGGCCGCTACTTCGAGGCCAAGGCCCGCCGCCGTTCGGGCGCCGCCCTCAAGGCCCTGTTGAACCTCGGGGCCAAGGACGTCGCCGTCCTCCGGGACGGCGCCGAGGTGCGGGTGCCCATCGAGGCCCTCGCCGTCGACGACCGCTTCGTCGTGCGGCCGGGCGAGAAGGTCGCCACCGACGGCGTGGTCGAGGAGGGAACGTCGGCCATCGACGCCAGCCTGCTCACGGGCGAGAGCCTGCCCGTCGAGGTGGCACCCGGTGACCCCGTCGTGGGGGCCACGGTCACCGCCGGTGGTCGCCTGGTGATCCGGGCCACACGCGTCGGCTCCGACACCCAGCTGGCCCAGATCGGCCGGTTGGTGTCCGACGCCCAGAGCGGCAAGGCCCCGGTGCAGCGCCTGGCCGATCGCATCTCCGCGGTGTTCGTGCCCGTCGTGATCGTGCTGGCCGTGGGCACCCTCGGCTTCTGGCTGGGGGCCGGCAACCCCGCAGCCACCGCCTTCACGGCCGCGGTGGCCGTGCTGATCATCGCCTGCCCGTGCGCCCTCGGGCTGGCCACGCCCACCGCCCTGCTGGTGGGTACGGGCCGGGGCGCGCAGCTCGGGCTGCTCATCAAGGGCCCGGAGATCCTCGAGTCGACCCGGCGGGTCGACACCATCGTGCTCGACAAGACGGGAACGGTCACCACCGGGCGCATGAGCCTGGCCGACGTGGTCGCCGCCTCCGGTGCCGACGCCGACGAGGTGCTGCGGCTGGCCGGCGCCCTGGAGGACGCCAGCGAGCACCCCATCGCCCGGGCCGTGGCCGAGGGCGCGCGCGAGCGCGTCGGGGCCCTGCCTGCCGTCGAGCAGTTCGCCAGCACCCAGGGCCTCGGTGTCCAGGGCATGGTCGAGGGTCACGCCGTGGTGGTCGGGCGCGAACGGTTCCTGGCCGACCTGGCCCTGCACCTCGACGACGACCTGCGGGCGGCGAAGGAAGCGGCCGAGGAGGCCGGCCGCACGGCCGTTCCCGTCGGCTGGGACGGGGCGGTCCGGGGCATCGTGGTGGTGGCCGACACCCTGAAGCCCACGAGCCGCCAGGCCGTCGACGATCTCCGGAGCCTGGGCCTGCGCCCCGTGCTGCTCACCGGCGACAACGAGCGGTCGGCCCGGGCCGTCGGCGCCGAGATCGGTGTCGACGAGGTGATCGCCGAGGTCCTGCCCGCCGAGAAGCTGTCGGTCATCCGCCGCCTCCAGGACGAGGGCCGGGTGGTGGCCATGGTCGGCGACGGCGTGAACGACGCCGCCGCCCTGGCCCAGGCCGACCTGGGCCTGGCCATGGGCACGGGCACCGACGTGGCCATCGAGGCGTCCGACCTCACCCTCGTGCGTGGCGACCTGCGCTCGGCGGCCGACGCCATCCGCCTGTCGCGCCGCACGCTGGCCACCATCAAGGGCAACCTGTTCTGGGCCTTCGCCTACAACCTGGCGGCCCTGCCCCTGGCCGCCGCCGGCTTCCTGAACCCCATGATCGCCGGTGGCACCATGGCCTTCTCCAGCATCTTCGTGGTGTCCAACAGCCTGCGGCTGCGGTCGTTCAAGGCCCGCTCGAGCGGCGAGACGTCGATGGTGGGTTCGGGAGCGACGAAGGCCACGCCCGTCGGGGCCCGCGATTCGGTGTGATTCCTCGCCGGCCCGGTGGCCGCGCCCGACGGGCTGGGCGCTGACGCTGGCCATGGCGGGGTCGATGATGGCGGGATGTGGTGGCGGATCGTCGGTCGACAAGGCCGGTCCTGCCACCACCCTGAGCCAGCCCTCGACGTCGAGCGTCTCGACGACCTCGACGGTCGTCAGCACCGTCGCCGTCGCCGAGTGCGCACCGGCGCCCCTCCTCGCCGCGTCCGACGCCAGCCGGCCTCCGCTGGTCGACAGGCAGTTCTACGTCTACAGCTTCGCCTGCGCCGACGATCTCGCCCTGGCGAAGCTCTCCTACCGGGTCGACAACCCCAACGGCCACGCGTCGGAGGCGTTGTTCCGCGACGACGGTGGGCGCTGGGTGCAGCTCGTTCGCTCCGGCCCGGAGCTGATACCGCCCGACCTGGAGGGAACGGGCGTCTCCTCCTCCACCCTTCAGATGCTGCGGGCCAGGCTCCAGCGTACGGACGCGCCAACCGGGATGCCGTCGTCGGGAGGTGTCGAGGTGCTCTTCATCTCCGCCGAGGACCGGGCCGCGCTGCGCACCACCTTCCTGGCCAAGTTCCAGGGTCGGGCTCCCGCGGCCGACGAGATCGAAGGTCCGCTGCCGGGATCGGTGTACTACGCCCTCGACAACTCGACGGGCACGTACTGGGCGCTGGCCACCTTCTCCGTCCCGCCACTCGGGTCACAGGACCAGCCCGAGGTCTTCTCCAAGAAGCCCGGTGAGGCGTGGGTCGACCTCGGCGACAGCGGTGGCAGTCCCTGTCAGGTGCCGCTCGCCGTGCGTTCTGCCTGGAACTACCGCCCGCTCTCCTGCTGAGTGCCGGGCTCAGTCGATGGCCCGGCGGTAGAAGCCGCGCGTGCCGACGGCGAGCAGGACGACCAGCGACGCCACCAGGACCACCAGGCACACCCACGCCCGGATGTGGGGCACGTCGGGCACCAGGGCCGCCCGCAGGCCCTCGCTCACGTAGGTCATGGGGTTGAGGACCGTCACAACCTGGAACCAGCGGATGCTCGACAACGACGGCCACGGGTACTGGCTGGCGCCGGTGAACAGCAGGGGCGTGAACACGAGCGAGAAGAGGATGTTGATGCGGTTCGGGGGCACGAGGGTGCCGAGCACCAGCCCCATGGCCGCCCCCAGCAGCGACCCGAGCACGATGACGGTGGCGAACAGGGGGAGGTTCTCCCACTGCCAGGGGATGGACCCGAGAACCAGGACGCCGATGGGGATCATGATGAGGCTGGCCACCATGGCCCGCAGGCTGGCGAACACCACCTTCTCGGCCGCAACCAGCGTTGTGGACATGGGCGCCAGGAGGCGGTCCTCGATCTCCTTGGTCCAGCCGAACTCCGCCACCAGCGGGAAGGTGAGGGTCTGCATGCCGGTGATCACCGCCGTCAGGGCCAGCAGGCCGGGGAAGAGCAGGTCGGCGTAGCCGGGCGTGGTGTAGCCGAGGGTGCCGAGGACCTTGCCGAACACGAAGAGCAGGAACAGGGGCTGGGCGATCACCTGAATCAGGAACACGTGCAGCTCGCCCCACGTGACGTACATGTCGCGGTGGAGTACGGCCAGGAATGCCCGCCCCCGGCCGCTCGGCGGCACCGGCTCGTGCACGTCCGAGTCGCTCACCGCAGTGTCCTGCCCGTCAGGTGGATGAACACGTCCTCCAGCGTGGGCGTCGCCAGGTGGACATCGGTCAGGGTGCGCCCGTGGCCGGCGAGCAGCGACGCCACCGGGGCCATGAGCCGCGGCGCGTCGCGCGACACGTAGAGGCGTACGCACAGCTCCGGTGCGGGGCCCGTCGTCGGCGGCGCTGCCGGCGCCGGCTGGAGCTGCTCGACTCCTTCCACCTCGGGAAGGGCGGCGAGGGCGGCGACGATCTCCGCGGTGGCGCCGGCGTCACACGACTGGGTGGTCAGCTCGAGGGTGGAGCGGCCGGGGAGGGACCGTATGAGGGCGTCGGGGGTGTCGAGGGCCAGCAGCTTGCCCTGGTCCATGATCCCCACCCGCCCGGCGAGGGCCGCGGCCTCGTCCATGTCGTGGGTCGTCAGCACCAGGGTGACGCCCCGGCTCTCGAGGTCGCGGAGGCGGTCCCATACGAACAGGCGCGCCGCAGGATCGAGCCCGGTCGTGGGCTCGTCGAGGAACAGGACCTCGGGGGCGTGCATGAGGGCCCGGGCGATCATCACCCGCTGGCTCTGGCCTCCCGAGAAGAAGTCGGGCTTGTCCTTGGCCCGATCGGCCAGGCCGAACTGGCCCAGCAGCTCGTCGGCCCGTTCCGCCCGCTCCCGGGCCGGCACCCCGTGGTAGGCGGCGTGGAAGATGAGGTTGTTGCGGATGGACAGGCCGCGGTCGAGGTTGTTGCGCTGCGGGACGACGGCGAACTGGCGGCGGGCCCCCACCGGGTCGCGGGCGGCATCGATGCCACCGACGCACGCCGTGCCGCTCGTCGGTCGCACCCGAGTGGTCAGGACGCCGACCGTCGTGGTCTTGCCCGCGCCGTTGGGGCCGAGGAGACCGAACACCTCGCCCGACTCGACGGCGAACGACAGACCGTCGACGGCGTTCACCGGCGACTTCGGGTAGCGCTTGACCAGATTCTCGACGGAGGCGGCGATCGTGGGGATGCGTGGGCTTTCGACGTGGACTGACGTCTCGGATGGCGCCGGGACCGGGTGGCCGATGGTACCGACGATCACCGATGACCGGGGCTGTTCGGCGCCGCCTCCGAGGCCGCCATCCGCTAGGGACGGGCGGTGCGGACCTTCACCAGGTCGGGGCCGTCGTGGGCTCCCTCCACGAACCATGTGCCACCGCTGCCCGCCAGGCGGGGTGTCTCGCCGGTTGCGTCGCCGAGGCGGTCGCGCCACGCCGCCAGCCTCGGTTCGACCGACAGCGCCGCCGGCTCGAGGTCGTTGGCGCCGGCGGTGGTCGGGCCGCCCAGCTCGTCCCACGCCCGGTAGACCGCGGGGGTCGACACCGCCAGCGGCGGCGACAGCAGGGTGAAGGCCCGGTCCTGGAAGGGCAGCGGCTCGACGATCTCACCGGTGCCCGTCACCCGGGCCCGGCCGCCGACCAGGCAGAAGGGCACGTCGGAACCGAGCGACGCGGCTACGTGGAGGTCGGTCGTTCCCGCCCAGCGCAGCACGGCGGCGGCGTCGGCCGAGCCGCCACCGAGGCCGGCCCCGACGGGGATGCGCTTGTGGAGCCGGACATGGGCCGTTCGTCCCGCCGCCCGCAGGGCCCGGCGCACCAGGTTGGTGTCACCCGTCTCCACCGTCCCGCCGGCGACCGTCTCCACCAGCTCCAGCCCGTCGCCCTCGGTCAGCTCCAGCTCGTCGGCGAGGTCGAGGGTCACCATCTCGGCGTCGAGCAGGTGGAGGCCGTCGGCCCGCACCCCGGTCACCCGGAGGGTCAGGGTGAGCTTGGCCGGGGCCCGGATCGATTGCCTCACCCGCCGGACCCTATGCGCCGTTCACCCGCCGGCGGGTGGCCGAATTGCCCGTGATTTCACAGGCGGTTCACTGGAAGAGGCGTCACACTGTGAGTGTGGCTCGACGCGGCGCACCCGGAACTTCCCCGGGCGCCGGCGTGGTGGCCCTGGCCACGGCGATCGTGGTCACCCTGCTCCTGGGCCTCGTCGGCGCCGGGACCGCCGCCCGGGACCACCCGGCGGGCGGCTCGGCGGCCGTGGACCTCTTTGCCCCGAGCGGGGCCCCGGCGCCCGGCGGTGAGGCCGTTGCCGGCATGGACCTGGCCGCCCTCGTGGCCAAGGTCGATCCGAGCGTCGTCGACATCGCCGCCACCCTCGGCTACCAGCAGGCGACGTCCACCGGCACAGGGGTGGTGCTGACCTCGGCGGGCCAGGTCCTCACCAACACCCACGTGATCGAGGGGGCCACCAGCCTCACCGCCCAGCTGAACGGCCGGACCGGTGTCTACGACCTGGAGGTGCTGGGCAGCGATGCGGCGCACGACGTCGCCCTGGTACAGCTCATCGGCGCGCCGGAGCTCACACCGGTCGAGCTGGGTGATCCGTCGGAGGTCTCGGTCGGTGACGAGGTGGTCGGCATCGGCAATGCCCTGGGCCCCGGTGGCCCGCCCTCGGTGGCCCCCGGCTTCGTCACCGCCCTCGACCAGTCGGTCACCGCCGGCGACCCGGCGACGGGGATGGCCGGGAGCCTCACCGGGCTCATCGAGGTCGACGCCACCTTCAGGCCCGGTGACTCGGGCGGCCCGCTGGTGAACGCGGCCGGCGAGGTGATCGGCCTCGACACGGCCGCGTTGATCGTGGCCCGGCGCGGCTCGTCGTCCGACGCCGGCTTCGCCATCCCCATCGACGATGCCCTCGCCATCGTCGACCAGATCCGCTCCGGTGTGGCGACCGACACGGTCACCATCGGCCAGCCGGCGTTCATGGGGGTCCAGGCGCAGTTCATCGGCCCGTCCGCCGGACCCGACGGTCGGCGCCCGCCCGGATCCGTGGCCGTGATCACCGTGCTCGTGCCCGACGCCCCCGCCGAGGCCGCGGGGATGGCGGTGGGCGACGCCATCATCTCGGTGGACGGGACGAGCATCGACTCGCCCTCGACCCTCACGTCGATCCTGCGCGCCCACGATTCCGGCGACACCGTCGTCGTGCGGTGGATCGACACCACCGGGCGACATCGGAGCGCCAACGTGCGTCTGGGGGCCGGCCCGGTGTAGGTGCGGGCGGGCGCCCGGGGTCGGGCGGCGCGGCGCCCCGCCCCGCCCTCAGACGGCGCAGGTGTCGTCGTCGCATGCGGGGGCGCCGCCGCCGGCCACGATGAGCGCTTCGTGGTGTGATCCCGCCCACGCCCGTTCCAGCACGCCGAGGAGCACCTCCGGCGTCTGGGCTCCGGAGACGCCGTAGGTGCCGTCCACCACGAAGAAGGGCACGGCGGTGATGCCCAGCGCCGAGGCCCGGCGTTCGTCGGCCCGGACGTCGTCGGCGTAGAGTCCACCGTCCAGCACGGTTCGGACCTCGCCGGCGTCGAGGCCGGCCTCGGTGCCCAGGCCATGGAGCACGTCGAGGTCGCCGATGGCGGCGCCCTCGGTGAAGGTGGCGGCCAGCAGGCGCTCGTTCAGGGCGTCCTGCATCCCTCGGTCGAGGGCGAGGTGCAGTAGGCGGTGGGCGGCGAAGGTGTTCCCGGGCCGGGCCCGGTCGAAGCGGAAGTCGAGGCCGTCGCGGGCGCCGGTGGCGACCATGCGGTCGATCATGGCCTGGGCGTCGGCCACGCTCATCCGGTACTTGGTGGCGAGACGCTCGGCATACGGGCCGTCACGCTCGGCGGGCGCCGACGGGTCGAGCTCGAAGGCCCGCCACACGACCTCGACCTCGTCGCGCTGGGGGAAGCGGGAGAGGGCGGCCTCCAGCCGCCGCTTGCCCACGTAGCACCACGGGCACACCACGTCGGACCAGATCTCGACCTTCATGGCTGTCACAACGCCGGCGGAGACTCTCGTCATCCCACCGCCACCGTCCGGGCCGCCGAAACGGTCAACCGTCGTCGGGGCGGACGCCGGCCCGCTCGAGGACGTCGGCGTCGACGCCGGCGGCGATCCAGCCCTGGTAGCCGATGTGGTGACGGCGCCCGTAGTCGACGGCGCCGGCCACGAAGGCGTCCTCCAGCAGGCGGATGTTCTCCTCGCTGCCCGGGGTCTGCGCCGACAGCTCGGTCGTCAGCTCCTCGCCGCCGGTGTCACCGTGGACCATCTCGGCGGTGGCCAGGGCCTCCCCGGCCCGGTCGGGGTGGGGCAGGGTGTCGGGCGCCGCCCGGTGGGCCTCGACGGCGGCCAGGTAGGCAAGCACGCCCTCGTCGGCGGACGAAGACGAAGAGTCCCCGGGCCCCCCTTGCCGGTCGCTGCCCGATGCCGCTCCGCTCTGGTCGTCGCTCATGATCGGTGACTACCCGCCGAACGCCGACGGCATGCCGCGCCCGGCCGCCGGCGCCCGGCCGCCGGCCCCACCGGGCGTGACACGCTGGCCGGGTGGGAGGCAACCCGGCGGAGCTGACGGACCGCACGTGGGACTGCGTGGTCGTGGGCGGGGGCCACAACGGCCTGGCCGCCGCCGCCTACCTGGCGGGGGCCGGCCTCTCAGTGGTCGTGCTCGAACGCCGCGACTGGCTGGGCGGAGCCTGCACCCTCGAGCGCCCGTTCGCCGACGACCGCTATGTGGTCAGCCCCTGCGCCTACCTCGTCGGCCTCCTCGATCCCCTGATCATCGACGAGCTGGGCCTGCGACGCCACGGCTACCGCGTGCAGGTCGTCGATCCCCACCTGTGGTGCCCGTTCGCCGACGGCACGTCGCTCACCCTGTGGGCAGATCCCGCTCGCTCGGCCGCCGCCGTCGCTTCGGTGTCGGCGGGCGACGTCGACGGCTATCTCGCCTACGACGACCTCTTCGCGCGCATCCGCCGCGCCCTGCGCGGGCCGCCGCGGGACATGTGGTTCGGCGCCGCGCCGGACCGCGCCGAGGTCACCGAACGCCTCGGCGACGACCCCGAGGCCGTCGACGTGCTGTTCGGCGCGTCCATCGCCGACGTGGTGGAGCGCCACGTGGTCGACGAGCGCCTGCGGACAGCTCTGCACGGCCAGGGAGTCATCGGCACCTACGCCGGTCCTCGCGACCCGGGCACGGCCCTCATCCACGCCATGCACACCATGGGAACGATCGAGGGCACCGGCGGGGCATGGGGCTACGTCGAGGGGGGGATGGGTCGGATCTCCGAGGCCCTGGCCGGGGCGGCCCGGGCCGCGGGCGCGGTCGTCGTCCCCGGCGTCGAGGTGGGCGCCATCGCGCCCGGTCGGGGGGTGCGACTGGCCGGTGGGGAGCTCCTACGGGCCACGACGATCGTGTCCAACGCCGACCCGAAGCGCACGGTGGCGTTGTGTGGCGACGAGGTACCCGACGAGTACCGCCGGCGGGTCGAGGCGTGGCGCACCGCCAGTCCGGTCGTGAAGGTCAACTGCGGGCTGACCCGACTGCCGCGCTTCGCCGCCGCCGGGCCCGGCGACCGACCCCATCGGGCCATGGTGACCATCAGCACGGGCATCGACGCGACCCAGCGGGCCTACGAGGCCAGCCTGCGGGGTGAGCCCGCCCCGGAGTGGTGCGAGCTCTACTTCCACTCCGCCTACGACCCGAGCGTGGCCCCCGCCGGCCGGCACACCATGAGCGTGTTCGCCCAGTACGCCCCGGCCCGACTGGCCACGGGCGACTGGGACGGTCGGCGCGAAGAGATCGGCGACCGGGTGCTGGGCGCGGTGGCTCGTTTCGCCCCCGACGTGGCCGAGGTCGTCGAGCACCGCCAAGTGCTCGGCCCTTCCGACGTCGAGGCCCGTATCGGTCTCACCGGCGGGCACATTTTCCAGGGCGAGTGCCTCCCCGACCAGATGTGGGACCGGCGCCTGCCGCCGCGTACGCCGATGACCGGCGTCTACCTGTGTGGTGCCGCCACCCACCCGGGCGGAGGCGTGAGTGCCATCAACGGCCGCAACGCGGCCATGGCCGTGCTGGCCGACCTTCGGGGGACGGCCTGAGGCCGGCCGCAGGACTGCGCCCTGCGGCCGGCGGGGTCCGTCAATCGGGGCCGAGGACCTCTTCGCGGTAGGGGGACAGGATCCCGTCGTCCACCTTGGGGGACTTGCCCTTGAAGTCGAGGTTGAGGATCTTCTTCCCGGTGACGCTGCCGCCCTCTTCGAAACTCTCCAGGTCCTGGATGTCGCTCATGGGTGCTCCTCTGGGTCTGGCCTTCGTCGTATGGTCAAGCGTCGCAACGCCCGCGCGGTGGAGCTGCGGATTTTGCGGGGGTTAAGCCGGCCGGGTGCGGTCGTGAAGCCGCTCGGCGGAGACGTAGGCCTCGGGTCCGGTGAAGGCAGGGTGGACCCGCTCAGT
>CAYTTL010000096.1:0-9885 GCA_964440725.1 uncultured Acidimicrobiales bacterium
GTGGGGTGGGCTCGAGCAGGAGGGCTTCGGCATGGTGTTCCTCGAAGCCGCGGCCTGCGGGGTACCCCAGGTGGCGGGGCGCAGCGGCGGGGCGTCGGAGGCCGTCGCCCACGGCGAGACCGGCGCGGTGGTCGACCGCCCCGGCGATCCCACCGCAGTGGCCGCCGCCCTCGCCCCCCTTCTCGACGACGCCGAGCTGCGGAGGGCCCAGGGCGCGGCAGCCCGCCGACGGGTCGAGACGCAGTTCGACTGGGACCGTCTGGCCGCGGTCCTCGACCGGACCCTCGCCGCGTGCGAATGAAGCGACGACGACAGCGACCTGTCGCCGGCGCCGCCGGCGTACCCGGGGCGGGCCTGCTCAAGGCCTCCTGGTGGGGCACCGCCATCTTCGCGGCCGTCGCCGCCGCCGCCGCCGTCTTCCCGGTGCTGGACACGACGGCCGTGGTCGTGGCCGTCGCCCTGTTCGTCGCCGGCTGCGGACTGTTCTTCGCGGCGTTCGCGCGCGGGGTCGGCCGGAGTCGTACCGAGCAGGTCGCCGTCCCCAGCCTCTTCCTGCTGTCGGGCAGCGCGCCATCCGAGGTACGTCGGAGCCTGTTCGCCGCCCTCGGCGTCCAGGTGGTCGTGGCTGTGGCCGTCGCCGTCGCCCGGCCGTACACGATCCTCGCCGCCGCCGTCCTGGCGCCGATGTACGGCCTCGGCCTGTGCGGGCTGTGGTCGGCGCGCCACGGACGCTTTCCCGCCCGGGACGCCCAGCGCCGGCCCCGGTAGTCCACAGCGGCTACAAAGGTCCGATGACGCCCGGGCCCGTGTTCACTGGCGTGGGGGTGCCCCTGGTCACCCTGTTCGACCAGTCCGGTGCACTGCTGGCCGAGGCCACCGCCGACCATGCCGCCCAACTGGTCGGCCTGGGGATCAGTGCGGTAGTGGTGGCCGGCAGTACCGGTGAGGCGGCTACGTTGTCGGACGAGGAGCGGCTGCGCCTGCTCGACCAGGTGCGGTCGGCCGTGCCGCCGGAGACCGGCGTGCCGGTGATCGCCGGCACGGGGGCACCCTCCGCCGCTCAGGCGGCCGACCTCACCGCCGCCGCCGTCGACCACGGAGCCGACGCGGTGCTCGTGCTGTCGCCACCCGGCAGCGACGATCCCCGGCCGTACTACGACCGGGTGGTGGCGGCCGCCGGCACCGTCGCCGTCCTCGCCTACCACTTCCCCACCATGTCGGCCCCCGGCATCGCCGTGACCGCCCTGGCCGACCTGCCCGTGGCCGGCTGCAAGGACTCCAGCGGCGACGCCGGCCGCCTCCTCGAGACCCTGGCGGTATGGGACGGGGCGCTGTACACGGGATCGTCGGCGTTGCTGTCGTTCGCCGGACCCCTCGGCTGCGCCGGGGCCATCGTCGCCCTGGCCAACGCCGAGCCCGAGCGTTGCGCCGCCGCCTTCGCCGGCGACGCCGCCGTCCAACTCGCCCTCGCCGACGCGCACCGGGCCTCCGGGGCGCGGTTGCCGGTGGGCATCAAGGAGCTGACGGCGCGCCGGTTCGGCACGTCCGTCACCGTCCGGGTCGGTTGAGCGAACGGGACTGCGAGAGGAGACATGACGGCCGCCGTCATCGCCCAACTCCGGCGCAGGGCAGAATGACCCATGGCCGAACCGTCTGGTGGCGAACCCGAGTCCGGAACACCTGTCGCCTTCGCAGGCGGGTCGGAGGGCCTCTGGCGGATCGACGGCATCCTCGCCGCCAAGGGTGAGAGCCTCCCGCCGGCGGCCCGCCTAAGGGTGTTCCAGGGTGACGCCGCCCACGGGGCGGAGGGTCGCTGGGTCCTGAGGGCAGCGGTGGGCACCGACGACGACGCGACCCAGGCTGCCCCCGCCGTCCCGGCCGCCCGGCAGGCGCCGCTGGGGCGCCCCGAGGCACGGTGCGCAGCCCTGATCGCCGTCCGCAGGTCGGCGGCCTGGTGGGCCTTGGGCGACGACGAGCGCCGGTCCGTCATCGAGAAGCGCTCGGCACACGTCGCCGTCGGGATGGACGACCTCCCGGCCATCGCCCGCCGCCTCCATGTCAACCACGACGCCGGCGAGCCCTTCGACTTCCTGGCGTGGTTCGAGTACGCCCCCGAGGACCAGGAGGCATTCGACGGGCTGATCGGCCGCATGCGGACCACGGAGGAATGGTCCTTCGTCGAGCGCGACGTCGACATCCGCGTCACCCGCTGACCCCACCCGTTCGGCGTGGTCGGTACGATCCGTGCCATGAGCGACGGCTCGTTGGGACGGAGCGCCTTTCCCCCGATCGCCTCCTACGGGTTTCTCTCCGACTGCGAGACGACGGCGTTGATGTCCCCGAGTGGGAACGTCGAATGGCTCTGCATCCCGCGGCCCGACAGTCCCAGCGTGTTCGGGTCGATCCTCGATCGCGCCGCGGGGTCGTTCCGCCTGTCGCCGACCGACGTGACCGTGCCGGCCGGCCGGCGGTACCTCCCGGGCACGCTCGTGATCGAGACCACCTGGCAGCTGCCCACGGGCTGGCTGATCACCCGCGACCAGCTCTGCATGCGGGCCTGGTACCACCACTCGCACCGGTCGCACAACTACCGCCGGTCGCCCACCGACTTCGAGGCCGAGCACGTGCTGCTGCGCACCGTCCGGTGTGTGAGTGGCACCGCCGAGATCAACCTGGTCTGCGAGCCGGTGTTCGACTACGGCCAACGATCCGGCAGATGGGAGTACCACGGCGACGGCTACTGCGACGCGATGGTGACCTCCGACGGCACCGAACCCCCCTTGCGCCTGGCCACCAACCTGCGTCTCGGCTTCGAGGGCCGCGGCGCCTATGCGCGCACCCAGATGCGCGAGGGCGACAACGTCTTCGCCGCGCTGTCGTGGGGCGAGCAGGAGCCGCCGTCCACATGGGACGACGCCTACGACCGCAGCTGGCGGACGGCCGAGTACTGGCGCCAGTGGCTCAATCACGGCGAGTTCCCCGACCACCCGTGGCGGATCTACCTCCAGCGCAGTGCCCTCACCCTCAAGGGGCTGACCTATGCGCCCACCGGGGCCCTGTTGGCGGCGGCCACCACATCGCTTCCGGAGACCCCCGGCGGCGAGCGCAACTGGGACTACCGCTACAGCTGGATCCGCGACTCGACGTTCGCTCTCTGGGGCCTCTACACGTTGGGCTTCGACGCCGAAGCCAACGACTTCTTCCACTTCATCGCCGACGTCTGCGATGGTGAGCACCCGCTTCAGATCATGTACGGCGTCGGCGGAGAACGCCGCCTCGACGAGGAGGTCCTCGACCACCTCAGCGGCTACGAGGGAGCACGTCCGGTGCGGGTGGGCAACGGCGCCTACAACCAGGAACAGCACGACGTGTGGGGGGCGGTCCTCGACTCGGTCTACCTCCACACGAAGTCGCGCGACCACCTGCCCGAGCGGGTGTGGCCCATCCTCGAGGTGCAGGTGGAGGCGGCGATCGACCATTGGCGCAAGCCCGACCGTGGCATATGGGAGGTTCGGGGAGAGCCCCGGCATTTCGTCTCCTCCAAGCTGATGTGCTGGGTGGCACTCGACCGCGGTGCCCGCCTGGCCCGTATCCACGACGACGAGGAACTGGCCGCTCGCTGGGAGGGGGTGGCGGCCGAGATCCACGCCGACATCTGCGACCAGGGCGTCGACAAGCGCGGAGTCTTCGTGCAGCACTACGAGACCGACGCCCTCGACGCGTCGAGTCTGCTGATGCCGCTGGTGAGGTTCCTTCCCCCCGACGACGAACGGATCCGGGCGACGGTGCTGGCCATCGCCGACGAGCTCACCGTCGACGGCCTGGTGCTGCGCTACCGGGTGGAGGAGACCGACGACGGCCTGTCGGGCGAGGAGGGCACGTTCGCCATCTGCTCGTTCTGGCTGGCCTCGGCCCTGTCGGAGATCGGCGAGCACGCCCGGGCCGCCGAGCTCTGTGAGCGCCTCCTCTCCTTCGCCAGCCCCCTGCTGCTCTACGCCGAGGAGATCGACCCGAAGACGGGGCGGCACCTCGGCAACTTCCCCCAGGCCTTCACCCACCTGGCCCTCATCAACGCCCTCATGCACGTCATCAAGGCAGAGGGTCGCCGGGACACCAGCGGCTTCGTCATCCCCCGTCCCCCCGGCCGGTAGCCGTGGCCGTCTGCGGCATAGACCTCGGAGGCACCAAGTGCCTCGGCGTCGTCATGGAGGCCGGCGAGATCGTCGACGAGTGTCGGGTGCCGACCCCCGAGGGCGACGATGCCGTGATGGCGGCGCTGGCCGATCTCGTCGCCACCCTGGGTGCCACCACGGCGATCGACTCGGTCGGCGTGGGCGCCGCCGGGCTGGTCGACCGGGAGGGGGTGTTGCGCTTCGCCCCGAACCTGGCGGTGGCGCCGGGTCTCGAGCTGCGATCGATCCTCGAGAAACGGGTGGGGGTCCCGGTCGTGGTGGACAACGACGCCACGTGCGCGGCGTGGGGCGAGCGTGAACGCGGTGCTGCGCAGGGCTTCGACGACGTCGTTCTGGTGACCCTCGGCACGGGCATCGGTGGCGGGATCGTGGCCGGGGGCAGGATCCATCGCGGCACCAACGGGTTCGCGGGCGAGATCGGCCATGTCGGTGTCGACCCCGACGGTCCCGACTGTCCCTGCGGGCAGCGTGGGTGCTGGGAGCGGTACGCGTCGGGCAGCGGCCTGGGACGACTGGCGCGGGAGGCGGCTGCCGCCGGCACGGCGTCCCGGGTCGTCGAGCTGGCCGGCGGCGACGCCGGTGACGTGCGGGGCGAGCACGTGACCCGGGCCGTCGCCGAGGGCGACGCCGAGGCCGGGGAGATCCTGGCCGGCTTCGGCTGGTGGGTCGGGCTGGGCCTGGCCGGGCTGGCCAACATCTTCGATCCCCAGGTGTTCGTGCTCGGCGGCGGCCTCGCCACCGCGGGGGAGGCCCTCCTGGCCCCCACCCGGGCGGCGTTCGGCGACCTGCTGGTGGGGGCCGAGTGGCGGCCGGAGGTGGCCATCGTCGTCGCCGAGCTGGGTGGCCACGCCGGCGCCATCGGCGCCGCCCTGCTCGCATCTCATGGCTACTGATCCGGACGCCGCCGGCGGGGTTGGGGTCCCCGCCGACACCGGCGGGCATGGTCCGCAGGGCCCGGGCAAGCAGAGCCCTCAGAGCCCGGGTTCCCGTCGGCTGAACGTCGGCCTGTGCCTGCCCCAGTTCCGCGACGATGCCGAGCCGACGGTGGCCACGGCGCGAGCGGCCGAGGCGGCCGGGCTCGACGGGGTGTTCGTCTTCGACCATCTCTGGCCGCTCGGCCGGCCCGCCCGGCCCGCCCTGGCGTGCAACGTGCTGCTCGGCGCCCTGGCCGTTGAGACCCAGCGCCTGGTCCTGGGTCCCCTGGTGGCGAGGGTGTCGGTGCGTCCCGACGCCGTGCTGGTCAATGCCATGGTCACCTTGCACCGCATGGTGGGCGACCGGCTGCTGGTGACCCTGGGCACGGGCGACAGCGCCAACCGCGACGAGAACGAGGCCTACGGCGTGGGCTTCGCGCCGGTGGCCGACCGGGTGGCGGCGGTCGAGCGCTGCTGCGCCGGCCTCAAGGCCGCCGGTGTGGCCACATGGGTGGGCGGCCGATCGGCGGCGGTACGCCGGGTGGCGGCGGCGTCCGACGGGTGGAACGCCTGGGGCGTCGACGCGGCCACGTTCGCCGCCGAGGCGGCAGGGGTCGACGCACCGGCGGTGAGCTGGGGCGGCCAGGTACTGGTGGGTCGAACCACGGGCGAGGCCGGCCGGAAGCTCGATCGCCACGGTGACCGCCCGGGACTGGTCCACGGCACCGTGGCCGACCTGACCCGGCACCTGTCGGCGTTGGCCGCCGCCGGTGCGGACTGGGCGGTCTGCGCCCCCGTCGACGTGGGCACCGATCCGGCGACGGTGGATTATGTCGCCGAAGCCGCCGCCGCCGCCCGGTAGCCTCGCCGCAGACCCGAGAGGAACCATGGAATTCCGCCGAATCAACGCTCTGCCACCGTACGTCTTCACCGTGATCGACGGGTTGAAGATGGCGGCTCGGCGCGCCGGCGAGGATGTCATCGACCTCGGCTTCGGCAACCCCGACATCGCCTCACCCGATGTGGCGGTGGAGAAGCTGTCCGAGGCGGCCCGCAACCCTCGCAACCACCGGTACTCGTCGAGCCGGGGCATCCCCAAGCTGCGGGCGGCGGTGTCCGACCTGTACGAACGGCGCTTCGGCGTCGACCTCGACCCGGAGACCGAGGTGATCAACACCATCGGGTCCAAGGAGGGCCTGTCCCACCTCATGTGGGTGCTCCTGGGTTCGGGCGACACCGCCCTGGTACCGACGCCGTCGTACCCGATCCACATCTACGCCCCCCTGTTCGCCGGCGCCGACGTGCGCCAGGTCCCCCTCGGGGGCGGCGAGGACTTCTTCGCCAACCTCATCGACGCGTGGGAGAACGCCTGGCCCCGGCCGCGGGTGATCGTGATGTCGTTCCCCCACAACCCGACGACCACCTGCGTCGACCTGGCCTGGCTGGAACGCATCGTGGCATTCGCCCGGGAGCACGACGTCATCCTGGTGCACGACTTCGCCTATTCCGACACCGCCTTCGACGGCTACCAGCCGCCGTCGATCCTCCAGGTGCCGGGGGCCAAGGAAGTCGCCGTCGAGCTGTACACCCTCACCAAGTCGTTCTCCATGGCCGGCTGGCGGGTGGGGTTCTGCGTGGGCAACCGGGAGATCGTCGCCGCCCTGGCCAAGATCAAGTCGTACCTCGACTACGGCACCTTTCAGCCCATCCAGATCGCCGCCATCGTGGCCATGAACGAGGCGTCCGACTATCCCAAGGTCGTCAACGAGATCTACTGCAGCCGTCGCAACGCCCTGTGCGACGGCCTTTCCCGCATCGGGTGGGACGTCGAGCGCCCGCGGGCGACCATGTTCGTGTGGGCCCCAATCCCCGAGCCCTATCGGGAGATGGGGTCGCTGGAGTTCGCCTCCTTCCTCGTCCGCGAGGCCCGCGTGGCCACATCGCCGGGCATCGGGTTCGGCCCGTCGGGCGACGGCCACGTGCGTTTCGCGCTCATCGAGAACGAGCAGCGCATCGGCCAGGCGGTGCGCAATCTGCGCCGGGCCCTGACCAAGCTGTAGCGCGGCGCGGGGCCGCGGCGGCGCCGCGTTTCGGGGGGCGGGGAACAAACGGGGCGATCCTGATGTATCAAATGGGGCAACCCAGGAGTCAGAAGAGACGAAGAGGGCACCCACCCGGGTGCTCGGGGGTCTTTCCCACGGAGGACTACTGATGTTCGCTCGAGGCGTCGAGCGGCGGTTACGGCCGTCGCACGACCTGGCGGTGGCGGTGTTTCGGTGCTCGGCGTGCCGGATCCCCCTCGTGCTCGAGCAGGTGGCGACGGCCGACGTGGAGCGCGACGACCACGGCGTCACCGGGTGGGTCGTCTTCGGGCACCGATGCGAGTGTTCGCCCGACACCATCCGCCTGAGCCGGGCCTGGGCCACCCACCCCGCCTTCGTCGCCCTCTTCGGCAGCCAGCCCTGGCTTCCCTACCGGGCCCCGTTCGCCTACGGAGCCGTCGCCGACGACGAGCCCGTGCTGGCTCGTTGGCGATGGGAGCTGACCCAGGTGGCCGACGCCCACGAATTCCTCCTGTTCGTCGACGACGCGCAGGGCCTCGCCTAGCGCCGGTGCGGTAACCCGGCGCCGCACCGTCGGGTGTCCGTACCGCCGGGTTTCCGTAACGTCATGGTCGTGAATCCGAAACCGGCTGTTCACACGGCGGCCGTAGCCTGCGGCTCATGGAGACGTACCTCCTCCGGGTGTGGCTTCCCGACCGGCCCGGCGCCCTCGGGGCGGTGGCGGGGCGGGTCGGCGCCGTGCGCGGCGACCTGATCGGCATCGACATCCTCGAGCGTGACGGCGGCCAGGCCATCGACGAGCTCGTCGTCCGGCTGCCCGACGCCGGGTTGGTGTCGCTTCTCGTCTCGGAGATCAACCAGGTCGACGGTGTCGACGTCGAAGACGTCCGGCCCGCACCCGAACGCCTCCACGACCCCCGGCTCGACGCGCTGGAGACGGCCTCGGCCCTGGTGGCCTCGCCGAGCGCGTCATTCCTCCTCGACGTGCTCGTGGCCCGCACCCCGCTCGACTTCGAGACCGAGTGGTCGGCGGTGGTCGACGTCGAGCAACGCATCCTGCGGGCTTCGGTGGGAGCACCTCCGCCCCCGGCGTGGTTGATCGCCTTCGTCAGCGGGAGCCAGTCGTCGGCAGCCGTCACCGCCGGCGAGTGCGGACCCGACGACGTGGCGTGGACCTCTCTCGCCGAGGGGCGCCTGGCCCTCGTGGTCGGTCGGCGCGGGCGGCCCTTCCGCGCCCGCGAGCGGCGCCAGCTGGCTGCGGTGGCCCGCATCGCCGATCATCGCCTGAGCAACCTCGCCCAGCCCGCCCCCTCCCAGGTGGCCGTGGGGCAGAGCGGCTGATACTCGGTTCCCGGCGAGCGTCGGCCGACCCTTCCCCCAGGGGCGGCCGCCGCCGGGATCCGGGTCGTCTTCCGGTCGTCGAGCGGCCGACGGTAGGGTGACGCCATGCGTGTCGGGATCCTCACCGGCGGAGGCGACTGCCCCGGGCTGAACGCGGTGATCCGTGCCGTCGTCCGAAAGGCAGAACGTCACTACGGCGACGACCTGGTCGGCTTCCGCGACGGGTGGCGGGGCGTGCTCGAGGGCGACGTGATGCCTCTCGACGTCGAACGCTGCCGGGGCATCCTGCCGAGGGGCGGCACCATCCTGGGCACGTCGCGGACCAACCCCTACAAGGTCGACGGCGGGCCCGCCCAGGCCGTCGCCAGCCTGCGCGACCAGCGAATCGACGCCTTGGTGGCGATCGGTGGCGACGACACCCTCGGCGTGGCCAACCGCCTGGGCGACGAGGGCGTCAGCGTGGTCGGCGTTCCCAAGACGATCGACAACGACCTGTCGGCCACCGAGGTCACCTTCGGCTTCCACACCGCCGTGCAGATCGCCTCCGACGCCATCGACCGTCTGCACACCACCGCTGAGTCGCACGACCGGGTGATGGTGGTGGAGGTGATGGGCCGCAACGCCGGATGGATCGCCACCTACGCAGGCGTCGCCGGGGGAGCGGCCGAGGTGCTCATCCCCGAGGAGGAGTTCGACATCGAGAAGGTGGCCGAGCGACTGCGCCGGCGACACGAGCGCGGCCGGTTCGCCTCGTTGGTGGTCGTGGCCGAGGGGGCCAGGCCCAAGGAGGGGACGATGGTCGTCCAGTCGGGCGAGGTCGACCAGTTCGGCCATGAGCGCCTCGGCGGCATCGCCAACATGGTGGCCGAGGAGATCGGCAAGCGCACCGGTTTCGAGACCCGCGTCACCATCCTCGGGCATGTCCAGCGGGGCGGGACCCCGACGGCGTTCGACCGGGTGCTGGCCACCCGCTTCGGCATCGCCGCCATCGACGCCGTCCACGAGGGTGCCTTCGGCCACATGGTGGCCCTCCAGGCCGGCGAGATCGTCCGCGTGCCGCTCAGCGAGGGTGTGGGCGAGTCCAAGGTCGTCGATCCCGGCCTCTACCACGGCGTGGCCGAGGTCTTCTTCGGGTAGCTCCGGTTCCGTGACGAACGCGGCCGAGCGCTGGGCCGACCAGCTCGCCGGCTGGGCGATCCCACCGGAGATCCTGGCCACCGCACCCGAGTCGCCCTGGGGGTTCCAGCCGGCGTTGTTCCGGGCGCCCGAGCCCGACGGCGGGGACGGCAGCCCGTCGAGGCGCCGGGCGGTGGAGGCGCTGGCGGCGGGCGACACGCTCCTCGATGTCGGGGCCGGCGGCGGGGCGGCGAGCCT
>CAYTTL010000097.1:0-9695 GCA_964440725.1 uncultured Acidimicrobiales bacterium
CCCGCCGGTGGCGGAGGCGCGGGGGCGCCCGGCGGAGCGGAGGTCGCCGGTGCGGGGGGACCGGGCGCGCTCGGCGACGGGCCCGGGGCCGGGGGCGGTGCCGGCGGTGCGTCGGGCCCCGTCCCCGCGCTCAGGGCCGACACCTGGCGCTCCAGCCGTTCGAGGCGTTCGAGGATGGCGGCGGGCGACACGTCGACCTCGGGACGGCACAGACGGACGAGGGCGACGTCGAGCAGCACCCGCGGATCGGGGGCGTCGCGCATGGCGACGAGGGTGTCGCCCAGCACCTCCATGCCCCGCACGGCGGCGGCCGGGCCCAGCCGGCGACCCTGGGCCTCCACCCGGGCCAGGTCGTCGTCGGGAAGGCCGACCAGGCCCCGGCTCATGGTGACCAGGAAGGCCTGGCGGAGGTGTTCGAGCACCTGCCGGGTGAGCTGGCGGGGGTCGTGGCCGGCACCACAGCGCTCGGCCACGAACATCAGGGCCTGGGCCGCGTCGCGCTCCACCAGGGCTTCGATGAGCTCGTCGGTGCCCGGCGGTTCGTGATCGATGCCGCCGGCCGCAGCCACCTGGTCGAGCACCGAGAGAGCGTCGCGGGCCGACCCGTTGCCCCGCCGGGCGACCAGGTCGATGGCCTCGGGAGCCACGTCGAGGCCGGCGTCGGCCGCCACCGACTGCAGCAGTTCGACGAGCAGGGCGGCGGGGAAGAGGCGGAACTCGAAGTGCTGGGTGCGGCTCTGGATGGTGAGCAGCACCTTCTGGGGCTCGGTGGTGGCCAGCACGAACACCACGTGCGCGGGTGGTTCCTCCAGGGTCTTCAGGAGGGTGTTGGCCGCCTCGGTGGTGAGCATGTGGACCTCGTCGACGATGTAGACCTTCCACCGGCCGGGGGTGCCCAGCGAGACCCGCGCGACCAGCTCGCGCATGGCGTCGATGCCCCGGTTGGAGGCGGCGTCGAGCTCGATGACGTCGAGGGAGCGGCCGTCGGTGATCTCCAGGCACGAGTCACAGCGCCCGCAGGGCTCACCGTCTTCAGGGGCCGTGCAGTTGAGGGCCTTGGCCAGGATGCGGGCCGTGGACGTCTTGCCCGTGCCCCGGGGCCCGCTGAACAGGTAGGCGTGGGCGACGCTGTCGGTGCGGACGGCGTTGCGGAGGGTGCGGGTGACGTGGTCCTGGCCCCGGACCTCCTCGAAGCGCTGCGGCCGGTACCGCCGGTACAACGACTGAAAGGCGGGCACGGCTGCGAGGCTATTCCACAGGTGTGACGGGCACAGGCGGGAGATCCCGTTCGGCCTCGGGCCTCCGTGTCGGTGGCCCTCCGTCGCTCGGTGCAGCGGCCAGGCTGGACTGCGGCACACGAAAGGCTCCGCTGAGAGCTGCTGCCTCCCGGCCCTGACTCGGTTCACGGACTTCCGTTGCGCAGGACCCAGCCGCTGCACGAAGCGGCGGCGAGACCAGCCACAGACGATAGCCTGGAGCCGACCAGGAGGGGTGCGGGAGCGGCCGAACCGGCACGCCTGGAGAGCGTGTAGGGGGCAACCCCTCGTGGGTTCAAATCCCACTCCCTCCGCCGTCACCGGAGGCGCCGGGACGACAGATGTTCGGTCGTCCCGGCGCCTGCGCCGCTGCCTCCGCCTACCGTTGCCGGCGATGACCGAGTCGCCCCCGCCCCCTCCCTCCCCGCCGGATTCGATGAGCGACGACGAGGCCATGGGCCTGGCCCTGGTCGAGGCGGCCCGGGCGATCGACCACGGCGACGTGCCCGTCGGCGCGGTGGGGCTGGTGGACGGCTCGGTCGTGGCCAGCGGTCACAACGAACGGGAGGTGGCGGGTGACCCGACCGCCCACGCCGAGGTGCTGGTCCTGCGGGCCGCGGCTGCGGTGCTCGGAAGCTGGCGCCTCGACCGGCTCACCCTGGTGGTGACCCTCGAACCCTGTCCGATGTGCGCGGGCGCCCTGGTGGCGGCGCGGGTGGGACGCCTGGTGTTCGGCGCCGCCGACCCCCGGGCCGGTGCCGCCGGCTCGCTCTACAACCTGTGCGTCGACCCTCGCCTGAACCATGAGCTGCCGGTCACGCCCGGCGTGCGGGCCGCCGAGTCCGCCGCCCTCCTCGAAGCCTTCTTCGCCGCCAGGCGCAGCCGCTAGCCTCGTCGCCGGAGGGATGCGAGAGCGGCCGAATCGGACGGTCTCGAAAACCGTTGAGCCTCCGGGCTCCGTGGGTTCAAATCCCACTCCCTCCGCACTTCACCGGACCAGCCGCCTTGGTCCGGCGTGCCTGTGAACCCGGTCGCGTACCAGCGTTGCCCTCGGCGATGGGGGCAAATGGGCCCGCTGGTGTCGGGGACGACCACGCCTGCCGGCTGCGCCCTCTCCACCGGCGCGTCCGTGTCGTCACAGGCTGGGCAGTTGCTGGGAGCGCCCGATCAACGGGGCGAGGGGATCGCCGGCGGCGGCCAGTCGCTCGAGCACGGTGCGGATGGTCCACCGGTCGGGCCGCAGGTCGGGGTCGTCGAGCTCGTCCCAACGGATGGGCACCGACACCGGCGCCCCGGGCGCGGGCCGGGGGCTGAACGGGGCCACGAGCGTCTTGTTGATGGCGTTCTGGGTGTAGTCGAGGCGGGCCAACCCCGAACGGCGGTCCTTGTGCCACTCCCAGCTCACCAGGTCGGGAACGGTGTGGCCCACGGCCCGTGACACCTTCTCCACCCACGCACGGGTGTCGGTGAAGGTGTAGGTGTCGGCGATCGGGATCCAGATCTGGATACCCCGCTTGCCGGTCACCTTGGGCATCCCGACGACACCGAGGTGCTCGAGGGCGGTGCGGTACAGCCGGGCGAGCACACCGATGTCGTCGAAGCCCGTCGTCGTGCCCGGGTCGATGTCGATCAGGGCCCAGGTGGGCCGGTGGACGTCGGGGATGCGAGAGGTCCACGGGTGCAGCTCCAGGGCGCCGTAGTTGGCCATCCAGACCAGGGCGGCGACGCTGTCGACCACGGCGTAGCAGGTGGTCTCGCCGGGGTCGGCCTCGGTGTTGTGCCACTGCTGCAGCCAGTCGGGGGCGTGGCCCGGGACCTCCTTGTGCCAGAAGCCGGGGCGATCCACGCCGTTGGGAAAGCGGTTCAGGTTCAGGGGCCGGTCGTAGATGTACGGGAGCATGGACGGGGCGATCTGGGCGTAGTAGCGCACGACATCGCGCTTGGTGACCGGCGTGCCGTCGGCGCCCGGCGGGAACAGCACCTTGGTGAGGTTGGTGAGCTTCACATCCCGACCCTGCACCGCCCACGTGCCGCCCCCGCCCATGGCGTCGAGGGCGGCCAGCTCGTCGTCGCCGGGACCGTCCCATACCGGGCGGTCGGGTCGACCGAGGGCCACCGACGCCTCCGCCGCGGGCAGGTCGCTCCGCCAGAGGGCCTCGGGGGCGGCGGCCACTTCGTCGTTGGTGAGCCCGCTCTTGACCGACCGGGGGTGCGCTTCGGGATCCCAGCCGGGCACGGCGTGCTCGTCGTTCTTGTGGAGCAACAGCCACTGCTCCTTGCCACCGCCCCGCTCGTCGTCACGGCGTACGAGCACGAACCGGCCGGCGAGCTTGGTGCCCCGGAGGTCGAAGTGCAGATCGCCCTTCTCGATCGAGGCCACCGGGTCGTCGCCCTTGCTCAGCTCCCACGTTCCCCAGTCCCACACGATGACGTCGCCGCCCCCGTACTCACCTTTGGGGATGATGCCCTCGAAGTCGAAGTACTCGACGGGGTGGTCCTCGACGTGCACGGCAAGCTGCCGGGCCTTGGGGTCGAGGGTCGGCCCCTTGGGCACCGCCCAGCTGGCCAGGACGCCGGCCACCTCCAGCCGGAAGTCGTAGTGGAGGCGGCGGGCCCGGTGGCGCTGTACGACGAAGCGGCGGGAACCGGCGGGCACGCTCGCCGACCCCGGAGGCTCGGCGGTGACCGAGAAGTCCCGCTTGGCCCGGTAGGTCTCCAGCCGCTGCTGAGGGTCGCTCATGGCCCTCGGGCGCTACTCGTGGCGTTCGAGGGAGTCGCCAATGAGCCACAGCGTCGGCGGCCACAGGCCGACGAACAGGGCCCGGCGCTCGGCGTTGCCCCGCTCGTCCTGGTCGACGGTCTTGGCCCGGATCCACAACGCGACGCATAGACCCACGGCGCCGAGGGAAGACACGTGCAGGTGCCAGCCCCGCAGGCCGGCCTGGTGCAACCGCCCCGTCAGCATCCGCCCAACGTACACAGCCCGAAGGGTCGCCGTGCCCCAGCTCCCGACGCTTCCCCGCCGCCTCGTCGTCACCGCCCTCTGGCCCTTCGGTATCGCCGCCACCTCGTGGAACTACATGTGGCGGACGACGCCGTTGCACCGCCGGGAAGTGGAGGGCTCGCCGTCCGACGACTCCGGCCCCGACGTGCCCGGGGACGTGCCGGCGGACGGGCTGCAACCCGTCGACGACGGGGTGGGGATCCTCTTCCACCGCCGCTACCAGGTGCAGATCGCCGACGCCCGGGTGTCGCCCGAGGAGCTGATGGCCACGGTGAGCGCCGATCCCAACCGGGTGGCGCCCACCGAGTTCGCCCGCTTCACCAAGATCGCCGGCGAGGAGGGCCGCCTCGAACCCGGTGACGAGTTCGTGGTGCGCATGCCCGGGCCCTGGGACGGGCCGGTGAGGGTCGTCCACCGCAGTCCGACCTCGTTCCGGTTCGCCACCATGCAGGGCCACCTCGAGGCCGGCCAGATCGAGTTCCGGGCCGCGGCCGAAGGCGACCGGCTCGTGTTCTCCGTCGAGTCGTGGGCCCGCAGTGGTGACCAGCTGTCGAGGCTGCTCTACGGCCAGCTGCACATGGCCAAGGAGGTGCAGCTGCACATGTGGACGTCGGTGCTGGAGCACGCCGTGGACCTGGCCGGCGGGCGCATGACCGGCGGCGTCGACATCGAGACTCGACGGGTCGACATGCCGGCCTCGACCGACGAGGCGATGTTCGGTAATCCGGCCTCCAAGAAGGTCCTCGACGCCCTGCACGGCAAGGGACTCAACTTCGAGCTCGGTCGCGGCGAGGACTTCACGGCCGAGAAGGGCTGGCAGGTCGACGAGTACCGCCAACCCCTGCCGGCCGAGGCCCCCGGCCCACCCGTACCAGGTGGCAGCTGGGAGGTGGCCTGCCGCCTCATGCGCAACTACGAGTTCGCCGACCCCGCCATCGTGCGCGCCGTCTACTACCCGGACCGGCCCCTCGACGAGCGCGACATGCTCCTCGAGGCCCGCTTCCACGGGTTGCGCTTCGAGCTCGGGGTCCGCGTCGGTGGATCGTGCGACGAGGTACGCGAGGTCGAGGGGCGCCAGGTGCGGGTGTGGGGATGGAACTACCGCACCCTGCAGGGCCACCTGGAGATGGGCCAGATGGACTACGAGGTCTGGAAATGGCTCGATTCCGGTGAGGTCGAATTCCGCATCTCCGCCTTCTCCCGACGGGCACGAATCGGCAATCCCCTGGTCCGGCTCGGGTTCCGGGTGTTCGGCCGCCACGAGCAGGTGAAGTTCGCCCGCCGGGCCTGCGCCCGCATGGCCGCCCTCACCAGGGCGGCCCTGGACGACCCGGTGCTCAAGAGCGACCGCCGATCGGCCGATACCTGAAACCGTGCAGATCTCGCGCGCCCGCGCCCGGGGCGTCGGAGCCCTGGCCGCGTTAACCGTGGCCGCGGCCATCGCCCAGGTGACGCCGAGCGGAGCCACACCGTTTCCGGGCGCACCGAGCTGCCCGACGTTCCCCGCCAACTCGTTCTGGCACGCCGACGTGTCGAGCCTGCCGGTGCACCCGCAGTCGCCCACCTGGGTCACGAGCGTGGGAACCGGCGCCGGGCTCAAGGCCGACTTCGGCAGCGGCACGTGGAACGGCGGACCGATCGGGATCCCGTTCACGACCCTCGCCGGCAACCAGCCCCGGGTCCCCGTGAGCTTCGAGTACGCAGACGAGAGCGACCCGGGGCCGTACCCGATCCCGCCCGGCGCTCCCATCGAGGGCGGGGCGGCCTCGACCGGCGACCGTCACGTGCTCGTCGTCGACCGCGACGCCTGCCGCCTGTGGGAGCTGTACAGCGCCTATCCCCAGAGCGGAGGCGCATCGTGGAACGCCGGCTCCGGCGCCACGTGGGACCTCAGGTCGAACGCCATGCGACCCCTGGGGTGGACGTCGGGCGACGCCGCCGGCCTGCCCGTCCTGCCCGGCCTGGTACGCGGCGACGAGGTGGCGGCCGGAGAGATCGACCACGTGATCCGCTTCACCGCCCCTCGTACGGCGAACGCCTATGTGTGGCCGGCGAGCCACAAGGCCGCCACCGGCGGCGCCTCCGACCCGCCCATGGGCGCCTGGTTCCGGCTCAAGGCGGGCTTCGACATCACCGGCTTCTCGCCGGAGAACCAGGTCATCCTGCGGGCCCTGAAGAAGCACGGGATGGTGCTGGCCGACAACGGGTCGCCGTGGTTCCTGAGCGGCGCCCCCGACCCCGGCTGGAACGACAGCGACCTCGCCCGGCTCCGCACCGTCGCCGGCTCGGCCTTCGAAGCGGTCGACGTCTCGTCGCTGAAGGTGGCCTCGACGTCGTACGCGGTAGCGGGGCCGCCACCGACGACGACGGTTCCGGCGTCGACGACCACCTCGACCACCGTGGCGACCACGACGACGACCACCCCCGTCCCCACCAGCACCAACCTGGTCGCCAACCCCGGCTTCGAGTCCGGCCTCTCGGGTTGGTCCGCCGGCAACAGCCTCACGACCCTCGCCCGCACGTGCGCGCTGGCGCACAGCGGATCGTGCTCGGCCCACATCGGCCGCAGGACGTCCACGGGCATCGCCGTGCTCGACGACTCGCCGAACAGCGTGTCGTCGTCGGTGGCCGGTGCCACCTACGTCGCGTCAGCCTGGGTCAGGGTGCCGACGGGCGGAACCATCACCCTGCGCGTACGCGAGTTTCGCGGCCCGACCGTCGTACAGGTCCGAAGAACCAGCACCACCGGTACGGCCGGGTGGCAGCAGCTCACCACGACGGCGGCGCCGGCGAGTGGCGGCACGTCCGTCAGCGTCGATGTGTTCGTCTCACTCGCCGTCGGCGTCCGGGCGCAGGTGGACGACGTCAGCCTGAAGCGGGCCTGACCGGCCCTGCGTCAGGCGGCGGGGCCCTGCTCCAGGATCGTCACCTGGTTGGTGGCGCTGATGCGGATCTTCGTCCAGGTCTTGTTGTTGTTGACGTTGGCCTCGGTGAAGAAGCCCTTCGGGTCGGCATGGGCCCGCAGGATGTAGTCGCCGGCCGGCAGGCCGGTGATGTCGATCCACTGATCCGGCAGGTACCAGGGGTAGAGGTCGCCCCAGCCGACCGACAGTCCCATGTTCACCGAGAGCGAGCTCGCCACGCCACAGCTGTTGTACCGCGGCGACTGCGGCGCCCTCGGCAACGTCGTGCGGTAGGCCACGTTGTCCCAGAAGCAGAACCCGACCTTGGCGCCCGCTCCCAGCTCCGCGTCGGTGTTGATGGAGTGGATGGTGTAGCGCTGAAGGTCGCGGATGTGCCAGTGGTCGTGGCCGTCACCGGAGTAGAACATCGACGCGCCGGTGAGGAACACCGTCTTGGTGCCGTCGGTGTTGAACAGGCGCTGGCGCACCTTCATCGCCGCCACGCTGGTGCGCGCCCGGTTCCCCCTGATATCGAACGGCCCGACGCCGACGTTGACCACCGTGGCGCTGAACCGGAGGACCGTCCTGCCGGGCTGCGTCTCGACCCTGATGTCGGCAAGGGGCGCCATGCCCAGGTCGGGCAGGCGGGGCGTGGCCGCGCCCACCGGGGCCACCGCCGCCACTGTCAATGCCGCCGAGGCGACCGCCACCATCATCACCGTGCGTCTCATGGACCAAGGCTACGGGATCGCGCCCCGCTACATCACTCGGCGGGGGTAGAGACGGCTGGCCAGGACGACGGCGACGGCGGTGCCCCCGAGCAGCACGGCGAGGTCGAGCAGCATGCGGCTGGGTCCCACCTCGAGCAGGAGACGACGCATGATCGCCACCTCGTAGGTGAGCGGGTTCGCCTGGGCCACGAACCGCAACCAGTCGGGCATCAGCGACAGCGGGTAGAGGGCGTTGGAGGCGAAGAAGAGGGGCAGGGTCACCAGCTGGCCCACGCCCATGAACTGCTCCCGGCCACGCACCGCCGAGGCGATGACCATGGAGACGGCGGAGAGGAACACCGCGCCGAGGACGGTGATGGCCAGGGTGCCGGCCACCCCGAGCACCGACCACCGCAACGGGATGCGCACGGCGGCCACCACGATCAGGACCACGGTCACCTGCACGAGGGCTCGCAGGCCGGCTCCGAGCGCCTTTCCCAGGATGATGGCGCTGCGGAACACAGGCGCCACGAGGATCCGCTGGGTGATGCCCAGGTCGCGCTCCCAGATGATCGACAGCCCCGAGAAGATGGCGATGAACAGCACCGACTGGGCGAGCACGCCCGGAACGATGAAGGCCTGGTAGGACACACCGTCGGTGGTGAACGTGCGCGCCCGCGACATGGCCGCGCCGAAGACGAGGAGCCAGAGCAGAGGTTGGGCGGCGCGGGTGAGCAGCACGGAAGGCTCGCGTCGCAGCCGCTGCATCTCGGCGCCGGCGATGGCGCCCACGGTGGCGACGTAGCGGGTCGCCACCTCCACGACCGAGAGTGGAGGGACCTCCTCAACCAAGGCGCCGGGCGGCACGGCGTCTACCTCTGACGTCACCCAGGTCTCCCCTCGTCGGCTGGCTCTCGCTCTCGGTCAGGGCCACGAACACGTCCTCGAGCGTCCCCCCGGGCCGGCCGAGATCGGCGCGCAGGGCGGCCGGCGTGCCCTCGGCCCGGATCTCGCCGGCGCTAAGGACCACGACCCGCTGGCAGTGCTGCTCGGCCTCCTCCATCGAGTGGGTGGTGACGAGGAGGGTGGCGTCGGTGTCGGTGCGCAGCTGGGTGAGGTGTCGCCACACCGTGCGCCGCGCCGCGGGATCGAGCCCCACCGTGGGCTCGTCGAGGAACAGCATCCGCGGCGAGTTCAACAGCGCGCAGGCGATCTCCAGGCGGCGGATCATGCCGCCCGAGTAGGTGCGCACCGTCTGGTCGCCGGCGTCGTCGATCCCCATGAGGGCGAGGACCTCGCGGATGCGGGCGTCCCTCCCCCGACGGGGAAGGCCGTAGAGCTTGGCGAAGAGGGCGGCGTTCTCGCGACCGGTGAGCGAGCCGTCGGCCGACAGCGACTGCGGGACGTAACCGATCAGGCGACGGACGACGGCCGGCTCACGGGCGACGTCGTGGCCGAGGACCCACGTGTGACCGCCGGCGGGTGCCACGAGGGTCGTGAGCACCCGGAGGATCGACGTCTTGCCCGCGCCGTTGGGCCCGAGCAGGCCGAGCACTTCCCCGGCGGCGACCGAGAACGACACCCCACGCACGGCCTGGACGTCGCCGTAGGCAACCACCAGGTCCTCGATGACGAGTGACCTCGACGGCGCGATCACGAACGGAACCTACCGTGCCAGGGCCCGAGCGGCCCTCTGAGCGGGGAGCCGGGCCCGAGCGGCCCTCTGAGCGGGGAGCCGGGCCCGAGCGGCCCTCTGAGCGGGGAGCCGGGCCCGAGCGGCCCTCTGAGCGGGGAGCCGGGCCCGAGCGGCCCTCTGAGCGGG
>CAYTTL010000098.1:0-9684 GCA_964440725.1 uncultured Acidimicrobiales bacterium
GGTGTCGCTCAGCGCGACAAGAAAGGAAAGGGGGGTTGGGCCCGGCGGGCCGGGTTCGACCATGGGAGTGATTGCTCCTAGAATAGATGCTCATGCGAATGCGGGTGGAGGACCTGGCCCAGGCGGCCGACGTGTCCGTCGACACCGTCCGCTACTACCAGAAGCAACGCCTGCTTCCCCCGCCGGAACGTGACGGCCGCCTGGCGCTCTACACCTCCGAGCACCTCGACCGCCTGGGGCGGGTAAAAGACCTCCAGCGACGGGGGTTCACCCTCGCCGTCATCCGCCGGTTCCTCGACGGCGACCTCGATCCCGCCGACGAGCACCTGGCGGCGGCGGTGGCCGAGGCAGGCGACGAGGAGACCGCCGAGGAGCTGTTCGGCCTCGACGACCTGGTGGTCCGGTGCGGCGTGCCGGCCACCATCCTCGACGCCCTGGTGCGCGAGGGGTTGCTCGTGCCCCGCACCCACGACGGTGAGCTCCGCTTCAGTCGGGCCGACGTCGACCTGGTGGCCAACGGGTTGCGCCTGGTGGAGGCGGGGCTGCCCATGCCCGAGCTGCTCGACCTGTCCCGCCGCCACCACGCCATGACCCGGATGGTGGCCACCCAGGCCGTGGAGCTGTTCGACACCCATGTGCGGCAGCCGCTGCGCACCGCCGATCTCTCCGAGGCGGAACGGGCCGAGCGCATGGTGGAGGCGTTCCGGCTCCTGCTCCCCGCCGTAACCGACATGGTGGCCCACCACTTCCGGCGCATCCTGCTGCAGGTCGCCCAGGAACACCTCGAAGCCGTCGGCGAACCCACCGAGATCGCCGCCGCCGTCAGGGAGGGCATGCCCGGCGAGCCCGGCGCCGTCATGGCCGACGGCACCGGCCGGGAGGAGGTGCGCGCGGGATGAAGGGCACACCGCTCCCCCAGGGCGCCGAGAAGGTGGCGGCCGTCGACACCATGTTCGACACCATCGCCCCCCGGTACGACCTGCTCAACCGCATGCTCACGTTCGGCATGGACATCGGCTGGCGGAAGAAGACGGTGGCATCACTGAACCTGGCCCCCGGCTCGTTGGTCCTCGACCTGGCGTGTGGCACGGGCGACCTGTGCCGGGTGCTGGCCGGCGACGGTCTGCGTCCCGTCGGCGTCGACCGTTCGGCGGGCATGCTGCGCTCGGCGCGCACCGATGCGCCGCTGGTACGGGGCGACGCCATGCGCCTGCCCGTGCCCGACGGCTCGGTCGACGGTGTCACGTGCGGGTTCGCCCTGCGCAACGTGCTCGACCTGGCCGGGTTCTTCGCCGAGTGCGCCCGCGTGCTGCGCCCCGGCGGCCGGGTGGCGCTGCTCGAGGTGTGCGAACCGGCCAACCCCGTGCTGCGCGCCGGCCACTCGGTGTACTTCAACAAGGTGGTGCCGCTGGTGGGCGGCATCGTGTCCGACCGTTCCGCCTACCGGTACCTGCCGAAGTCGCTGGCCTACCTGCCGCCGGGGCCCGAGATCGTCGACCTGCTGGTCGCCGCCGGGTTCGCCGGCACCGGCCGTCGGATGTTGTCCGTCGGCATCGCCCAGCTCCTCACCGGCACGCGGACATGACGGCCACCCGACCGTCGCTCGCCGGGCTGGTGAGTCGTACCCGCCCGTGCCCCGACGACGGCGACCTGCTCGACGCCATGGGCGCCGGGGGCGCGGCGTGGCTGCACGACGGTGGCGGCCTGGCGACCTCCGGTGTGGCCGCCCGCATCACCGTCGGGCCTGGGCCCGACCGGTTCCGGCGGGCCGCCGACGATGTGGCCGACCTGCTCGCCATGATCGACGTCGACGATCCCCTGCGTCTCCCCGGCAGCGGGCCGATCGCCGTGGGCGCGCTCCCCTTCCACCACTCGGCCGGGGGCGAGCTGGTGGTGCCGGCGGTCGTGGTGGGCCGCACACCGCAGGGACGGTCGTGGGTCACCGAGACGGGGCCCGCCGTCAACCAGCCGGACACCGTCGCCGGGAACGCCGATCGGAGGCGGCTGGACGCCGCCGGTCCCGCTCCGGGCGACGGCGATCGTGACCTGTGGACGAGGACGGTGCAAGAGGCCGTGGCCCGCATCACCTCGGGACCGTTGGCCAAGGTGGTGCTGGCCCGCCAGGTCGACGTGGTGGCCGAAGCGGCGTTCGACCGCCGCCTCGTTCTCGACCGGCTGCGGCGCGCCGACCCGACGAGCTTCACCTACGCCGTCGGTGACTTCGTGGGCGCCAGCCCCGAGTTGCTCGTCCGACGCCGCGGGACCCGCGTGATGTCACGACCGATGGCCGGCACCGCCACGCGCGGAGCCACCGCGGCCGACGACGAGCGCCTGGTGGCCGCGCTGGCCACCTCGCCGAAAGAGGTCGAGGAGCACGCCCTCGTGGTACGGGCGGTCCGGGACGCCCTCGAGCCGGTGTGCCGTGAGCTGGTGGCGGAGGCGCAGCCCGACGCCGTGCGCCTGGCCACCGTCACCCACCTGGCGACGACCGTGGCCGGCCACCTGGTGGAGCCGGCGCCCTCGGCGCTGGCCCTCGCCGGCCTCCTGCACCCCACGCCCGCGGTGGCCGGCCTCCCCCGCGACGCCGCCCTGGCCGCCATCGCCGAGCTGGAGAGCTTCGACCGGGCCAGCTACGCCGGGCCCGTCGGCTGGGTCGACGCCCGGGGCGACGGCGACTGGGCCGTGGCCCTCCGCTGCGCCCAGCTCGACGGCAGCCACGCCCGCCTCACCGCCGGCGCCGGCATCATGGCCGACTCCGACCCCGAGGCCGAGTGGGCCGAGACCGAGGCCAAGCTCGAACCCATGCTGCGGGCTCTGGCCGGCGGGTGACACGGCGGCGGTCGGCGGGCACGCGCATCTAGTCTCGCTGCGTGAAGAAGGGTCGGCTGGAGGCGTTCAGCGACGGGGTGATCGCCATCCTAATCACTATCATGGTGCTGGAGCTGCACGTCCCCGAGGGCACCGACGCCGACGCCCTCCGACCACTCGTGCCGATCTTTCTCACCTACGTGCTGAGCTTCGTGATCCTCGGCATCTACTGGAACAACCACCACCACATGCTGCAGGTCACCGCGCGGATCAACGGCAGGGTGCTCTGGGCCAACCTTCATCTGCTCTTCTGGCTTTCCCTGTTCCCGTTCGCTACCGGGTGGATGGGCGAGAACGACTTCGCCTCGCTGCCGACGGCCACCTACGGCGGCGTGCTCCTCATGGCCGCCGTCGCCTACTTCGTGCTCCAGCGCGCCATCGTCGCCGAGCAGGGACCCGGCTCCCCGCTCGCCACCGCCCTGGGACGCGACCTGAAGGGAAAGGTCTCGCCCGTCCTCTACCTGGCCGCCATCCCGCTCGCCTTCGTCAACCGGTGGGTCTCACTGGGGCTCTACGTCGTGGTGGCCCTCATGTGGCTGGTGCCCGATCGCCGGTTGGAGTCCGCAGTCGAACGGGCGTAGGAGACGTCTGAATACCGGATGCCCGGTCATGGCACGTTGGTGATCGAGAAGCCGTACGGCCCCACAGCCGTGGTGGCACCCGTGGGGCTGCCGACGGTGAGGGTGTAGGTGCCGGCGACGGCCAGGGTGAACTGGCCGGGGTCGCCACAGATGTTCCCGGAGAACACCACGGTGCCGGTGGGGCCGGTCAGGCGCCAGGGGGCCCAGCAGTTGAGATCGAAGGCGTCCACGAACACCTTCTGCCCGGCTGTGGCAGTGAAGGTGTAGCGGTCGAGGTGGCCGGCGGCCTCGAGGTTGCCCGCCCCCTCCCACGGAACCCCGTTCCTCACGGTCTGGCCCATCGTGTACGGGTAGTGCTGGTCGGGCCCGTCGTCGTTGGTGATGGTGCCCACGCCGGTGTCGTCGGCGATGACCGCTCCGGTGGCGGCGCTGAGCTTGACCAGGACGATCTCGTCGGGTTCGACGATGGTGTCCGGAAGGAAGGGGAAGGACACCGACTTGGTTGTCTCTCCGGCGGCGAAGGTGACCCGGGTGGCGGGCCCGCCGGCTATCGACGCAGCGACCGAAGCCGTCCCGATACCCGAGGAGCGGGTGATGGTGAAGGGAAGGCTCCTCGAGCCCGAGTTTCCTTCGGCCACCGACACGTCGTTCACCGAGATAGTGGTCGCGTCGTCGTTGGTGATGGTGCCCACGCCGGTGTCGTCGGCGACCGCGGTGGCCACGCTCGGCGCCGTCAGCTTCACCAGGAAGCTCTCGTCGGGCTCCACAACGGAGTCACCGTTGACGGTGACCGCAGCGGGCCTGGTCGTCTGGCCGGGGGCGAAGGTCACCTCGGTCGCGCCCACGGCCACGTAGTCGCTCCCGGCGACAGCGGTGCCGTTGACGGTGTTCCACTTCACCGAGTCGGTTCCCCCCGTCGCCCCCGAACGGGTGACGGTGAAGGTCGCCGTCCTGGTGTCCGAATGGCCTTCTGCGACGGACACGTCGTTCACCGAGAACGTGGTTACGTCGTCGTTGGTGACGGTACCCACGCCGGTGTCGTCGGCGATGGTGGCACCCGTGGGCGAGGTCAGCTTGACCGCCAGGGCTTCGTTCGCCTCCGCTGCGGTGTCGCCGTTGACGATGACGCCCGCCGACTTGGTGGTCTCGCCGATGCCGAAGTTCACGACGGTGGCACCGACGCCCACGTAGTCACTGCCGGCGACGGCGGTGCCGTTCACCGTGTTCCACGTGACCGACGACGCGGCGGCAGTCGTCCCCGACCGGGTGATGGTGAAGGTCGCGACGCTGGTGCCGGAGTCACCCTCGGTCACCGACACGTCGTTCACCGAGAAGGCGGTGGCGTCGTTGTCGACGATGACGCCCCTGCCCGTGCCGTCGGCGATGGTGAATCCCAGGCTCGGGGCCGCCAGCTTGACGAAGAAGGTCTCGTTGGGCTCGACCGTCGAGTCGCCGTTGATGGCGACCGGTAGCTGCTTGGTCGTCTCCCCGGCGGCGAAGGTCACCCGGGTGCCCGGCACCCCCATGAAGTCGCTGCCGGCGGTGGCGGTGCCGTTGAGCGTGTACCACGACACCGCGCCCGTCCCGACAGCCGACGAGCGCGTGATGGTGAAGGTCGCCACCTTGCTGCCCGAATCGCCTTCCGCCATCGACACGTCGTTCACCGTGACCGTGGTGGCATCGTCGTTGGTGATGGTGCCGAACCCCGTGGCGTCGACGATGCTGGAACCCACGCTCGGCGCCGCCAGCTTGACGAAGAAGCGCTCGTTGAGCTCGACGGTGGGATCGCCGTTGATCGTGACCGATGCTTGCTTGACCGTCTCCCCGGCGGTGAAGGCCATGCGGGTGACGGGCACACCGACGAAGTCACTCCCGGCGGTGGCGGAGCCGTTGACCGTGTACCACGCGACCGAGGACGTTCTCGTCGCGTCGCGGGACCGGGTCACGGTGAAGTTCGCCGTTGTCGTGCCCGAGTCACCCTCGGCCACCGACACGTCGCTGACGGCGTACGTCGGGCTGTCGTCGTCGACGATGGTGCCCACCCCGGTGTCGTCGGAGACGGTGGCGCCGGTGGGCGCGGTCAACTTGACCGTGAAGGTCTCGTTGGCTTCGCCCGTGGTGTCCCCCTTGACGTCGACCGACACGGTCTTGGTGGTCTCACCGGCGGCGAAGGTCACGGGAGCCGAGGCGACCGCGACGTAGTCGCCGCCGGCCACGGCCGTGCCGTTGGCGGTGGCCCAGCTGACCGAGGCCGAACCCGTCGAGCCACCGGAGCGGGTGATGGTGAAGTTGGCCGCGATGGTCCCCGAGTTGCCCTCGGTCACCAAGGCGTCGTTGATCGCCAGCGTCGGCCCGTCGTCGTTGACGATCGTGCCGGCACCGCTGCCGTCGGCGATGGTGGCTCCGGAGGCGGCCGAGAGGTTGACCGAGAAGGTCTCGTTGGCCTCGACGGCAGCGTCGCCGTTGACGGTGACCGCAACCGTCTTCGTGGTCTGACCGGCCGCGAAGTCGGCGGTACCGGCGGCACCGATGTAATCGGCCCCCGCCGCAGCCGTTCCGTTGGCCGTGGCCCAGGCGACCCTCGAGGGGCCGGTGGCCGAGCCCGACCGGGCAATGGTGAAGGTGGCGGTCCTGGTTCCCGAGTTGCCCTCGGCCACGGAGACGTCGTTGACGGCGAGTGTCGGAAGGGTCACCGGCGCCGGGCCCCAGTGGGTCTCGAGCCCGCCGGGGATCAGGAGTTGACGGGCGCTGTCGGCCGGGCATCCGGCGGCGATGTCGCCGACGGCCATGACGTAGACGCCTTCACCGGCCTCATCGGGGGTGTCGTCGCCCTCCTTCCAGACCAGCGCATTCCCGTCCGGTGCCCAGTTGAGAGCTCCGAACTCGCCGTTGTCCCAGCCGCCTGCGGGGGTGAAGTACTCGCAGCGCGCGACGGGCATGGTCGACGGTCCGCTCGCGGTCCAGAGAGAGAACCGTTTGGCGAACTGGTCGGCCGTGACCAACTTGCCGTTCCGGATGGCGGGTTGGCTGTAGACGTCGTCGTCGCTCGTGTCCGCCCATTGGACTGCCGACGTACCCGGGAGGTCGACGTAGTACAGGCCGCCGTACCGCTCGTTGAGGAGTATCCGCGAGTTGCCGACCCACGACGGCCGTTCCAAGTACGTCGGTGACCCGTCCGCCTGCCTGGTGATCAGCTGGGCCCCGCTGCCGTCGATGTTGACGACCCACGTGTGCTTCACGTTCGAAAGGTCTTCGCATGCCGACGACTGGAGGTGGGCCGTCGCTTCGTAGGCGATCTTGGTGCCGTCCGGTGATACTTCGGCGTCGGTGATACCAACGGGGACGGCCATCGGTCCCTGGCACGGGCCGCCGGTGGCGTGCACGAACTGGCGGGGCTTGAACGGGGGGTGGATCAACTGGCCCTGGCGGTTCATCACCCAGAGGTAGCCGTCGGTGTAGCCGGGAGGGGAGACGAACTCGTGGCGGATGGCCACGATCACGTCGCCCAGGTCGGATTGGGAGGGGGCGGCGTACCGCTTGTCGCCGGTCCCGTCCGCCGTGGGGGTCGAGCCGTCGGTGGTGAGCCGCTTCTGAGTGACACCGTCCGGGCTGGTCAGCCAGACGTCGTTGTCCTTGATGTGGACGATGCTCCCGCCGCTGGAGATGCCGGCCGCCGCCTCGGCAGCGCGAGCGGGCACCAAGCCGGCGAGCGCCCCGAGCAGGACGGCGAGGGCGATCAGTGCCCCGATGCCTCGGCGGACTCGAGATCCTGGACGTGTGGAGATGCGGTTGTCGTTCACGGTGTGCTCCTCGTCTCGCAGTTGCACCAGTGATCTCACGACCGCTGTCCCGCCGTGAAGGGACCTGTGTCCCCTTCTGTCCGGGATGATCTCGTCCCGCCGCCGCCGAATGCCGAACGGTGGACGCGCCGCCGCCGGAGGTCTGACGACCTCCGGCGGTGGCGGCCTTCCGGGAGTAGCGGCTATGCGGTGTCGTCGTTGACGATCACCGCCCGGCCGGTGCCGTCGGCGATCTTCGTGCCTGCGCTCGGTGCGCTGAGCTTGAGGAAGAAGCTCTCGTTGGGCTCGACGTCCCAGTCGGTGACGATCCCGATCGTCACATGCCTGGGGGTCGTGTCCGTACCCGACCACGTGAGGGGGGGCCAGGACCGGGGCTCGTAGTCGCTACCGGCCACGGCTGTGCCGTCCGCCGTGGCCCAGCCGACCGACGCATCGCCGGAGCCCGAGCGGGTGACGGTGAAGGTCACCTCCACCATGCCTGCGCCCGGGAACTGCTCGACCACCGACACGTCGTCGACCGAGAAGGTCGACGAGTAGTCGTCGTTGGCGATGGTGCCCCGGCCGGTGCCGTCGGCGATGGCGGTCCCCGCGCTGGGGGCGGCCAGCTTGACGAAGAAGTACTCGGCGGGCTCGACGGTGGTGTCGCCGTTGACCGGCACCGACACCGACTTGGTCGTCTCGCCGTCGGCGAAGCTGATCCGGGTGGCGGCAACGGCCGTAAAGTCGGTGGGGGCGGTGGCGGTGTTGTTGGCCGTGAACCACGCCACCGAGACGGCGCCGGCCGCCGACGAGCGGGTGATCGTGAACGTCGCCGCCTTGGCTCCGGCGTCGCCTTCCGCCACCGACACGTCGTTGACCGAGAAGTAGGCGGAGGCGTCGTCGTTGACGATGAGCGCCCGGCCCGTGTTGTCGGCGATGGTCGAGCCCGCGCTGGGCCCGCCCAGCTTGACATAGAGGTTCTCGTTGGCCTCGATCGCCGTGTCACCGTTCACCGCCACCGACACCTGCTTCGCCAGCTCTCCGGCAGCGAAGGTGAGGGTGCGGACACTCACGGCCGCGTAGTCGCCGGGGGCGGTGGCGGTGCCGTCGGTGGTGAACCACCGGACCGAGGCGGTGCCGTTGCCCTGCGTGCGACTGACCGTGAAGGTCGCCGTCGTGGTGCCCGTGTTGCCCTCGGTCACCGAGATGTCGTTGACGGAGAAGGTCGGAGGGATCATGGCCGCCGGGCCCCAGTCCGGCTGGAATCCACCGGGAACCAGAAGCCGCCGGGCGGAGAAGTCGGGGCATCCCGCCGCCAGGTCACCCACGGCCACGGCGTAGATGCCCTCGCCGGGCTCGATGACGTCGTCTGCTTCGTCCCGCTCCTCCCACGTCAACGCCGCGGCGTCGGGTGACCAGCTCGGCGCGTAGATGGTGGCCTCGAAACCGCCCGCGGTGGCTCGGTAGCCGCAGCGGAACTGGGTCGGGGTTCCCGGGCCATTGGAGGTGTACAGCCAGAGCCGGTAGTCACCGAGGGCATGGATGCCGTGCTTGGCCAACTTGCCCGCCTTCAGATCGGGCTCCCTGCCCGATTGATCCCATGCCGTGGCCACGGTCGCGGGAAGGTCGACGAAGTGCATCTTGATGTCGCCCGGGCGACCTCCGCCCATGAGGAGTCGGGAGTTGGTCAGCCACGACGGGCCGGCGAGGTCCCAGTTGCCATCGGGCTTGGTGATCTCCACCATGTTGGTGCCGTCGATGTTGGCCATCCACGTTTGCGTGAGGGCTACGGGACTGGGGAACAAGCAGCCCGGGTTCAGCACCGTCTCGGTCACGAAGGCGACCTTGGTGCCGTCGGGCGAGACCGCGGTATCCACGGTGCCGCGGGGGAAGGTCCGATCCCCGCAGCCGGACCCCTTGACCACACCTTTCGGAGCCGGGAACTTGTGCATCAGCTGGCCCTGCCGGTTCATCACCCAGACGTAGCCGTCCAACCGCGCTGCGCCGGTTCTTCCTTCGTTGCGGATGGCCACGATCACGTCGCCGCCGTCGGACTGCGAAGGCTGGCCGTACCCGGTGTTCCCGGTGAGGTCAGCGGTGGGGGTGTTCCCGTCGCTCGTCACCTGCTTCTGTACGGCGCCGTCGGGGCTCATCAGCCACAGGTCGGCTCCCTTGGCGTAGACGATGCTGCCCCAGGTGGTGAGGTCGGGTGCAGCGGCGTCGGCGGCACGGGCCGGTACCAGGCCGGCCAGGGCGCCCAGCACGACGGCGAGGGCGATCGCCGCCCCGAGGCCTCGTCGGCCTCGGGATCCTGGACGAGTGGTGCTGCGGTCGGTTCCCATGGTGCGCTCCTTGTGTGTCGAGTTGCACCATTGATCTCACGGGCCCTGTCCCGCCGAACAGGGACCGGTGTCCCTTCTGCCCGGGATGATCCGCCCGCCAGGAGCCGACCGCGG
>CAYTTL010000099.1:0-7520 GCA_964440725.1 uncultured Acidimicrobiales bacterium
CGGCACAGGCTCACCCCGCACCCTTCGGCCGCCGCCGCGGCGTCGGCCAGGGTGTGAACCTGGGTGGCCTGATGGAGGCCCGGGGACAACCGGCAGGTTCCCCGGTAGTAACGGGCCCGAAACGCCGTCCAGGTTCGGCCCAGATCGGCGGCCGGCGCATCGAGGCGGCACCAGAACGCCTTCCAGGCGTCGGCGTCGAACACCTCGATCGCGAACCAGTGGCCGTCGGCGGTCTGGAACGGCGGGCCGGGTGCCGTCCCCGCCGACGGAGGGACCACGTCGCCCACGGCGGTGGCCGCGGCGAGGTAGTGGGAGAGGAGCAGGAACGTGGCCTGGAGGGCAGAGGTCTCGACCCGGTCCACCGGGCGTCCCCGCGATCGCCCGACCTCGGCGGCGAGCACGGCCTGGGCCGCCAGCACACCGGCGGCGACCGATCCGGCGTCCAGCCCCACACGCTTGGGCAGGCCGTCGTCGCGGCCGTGGACGGCCATCAGCCCGCTCATGGCCTGGATGGTGGCCTCGCTGGCCGGCGTGTCGGGTCGCAGGAGGGCGGGCCCGTGCCAGGAGATGTCGTTGTCGACGGCATCTGGGCCCACTCCGAACGCCGCCAGACGTCGCGCGCAGGTCGAGGCCGCCAGCGCGGGCCCGCTCACCCTCTTTCCGCCACCCTGCTCGTTCCTGTCACGTCCATCGCCTCTCATGGCCAGCGTTCCCCGGAAACCCGCCGCCATGGGCAGTATCGTACCGCCGTTCCCCGAGACGACTCAGTTCATACCGTCCGTCCGAGGAAGGCCAGCAGCCGGGTCTGCTCGTCCGCTCCCGCCGGCGGGTCGACCTTGGGGCCGAACGACCCCGACGCCCGCAGCATCTCGTCCATCGGCCTCATGGCCTCGAAGACCCGGTGGACCTCGTCGGGGTCGAGGCGCTCGTCGAGGCCGGCGGCGCGCGCCAGGTCCCACGTGTGAACCACCAGGTCGGGGGAGGCGAAGCGGTCGATGGCCATGGCGAACGTCGCCCGGCCGAGCTCGCCCTCGTACTCGAGGTCGGCCACGTCCGGGTCCTCGAGGCCGGCCAGGATGGCATCGCGCGACGCCGCCCACGCACCTACGGGATCGTCGGTGGCCGACGGGGCGGGGGGTGGCCGGCGGTCGACCAGGTCGAGGAACAGCTCGGCCGCCTCGGCCACGTGGGCCACCAGCTCGGCGGCCGTCCACCCCTCGCAGGGCGAGGGGCTGGACCACCGGTCGTCGGGCACAGCCTCGACCCGGGCGGTGAAGGCGGTGGCCAGGCGACGGTACCGCTCGGCGATCTCGCTGGACGGCCTCGGGACGGGCTGGTCGCTGCGGTTCGCCGCTGCGCTGCGGTCCTCGCTCACTTGACCGTGATCGTGCCCTTGAACTTGCTGTAGTCGCCGGGCTGGTGGGAGCCGTAGATGACCTTGGTCTCCGACGAGGGGAAGGTCCAGGTGATCTTCTCGCTCTTGCCGGGGTCGATGTTGAGGATGTTGTCGGTGTCGGGCATCTGCATCGGCTCCGAGCCCATGTCCGACATGATCTGCTCGTACTCGTCCTGGGTGTTGGCGTTGCCGATGACGAACTCGTGGATCACCGTGTCCTCGTTGGTCACATTGAACGTCACCGTCTCGTCCTTCGCCGCGTCGAGCGTGCTCGGCTGGAAGCCGCTCGGCGTCATCTTGATCTCGACGGTGCGCTTGGCCTGGCCGGCGCTGCCGGGGGCGCCGGCCACGGCCGACGCCGAGTCGTCGCTGCTTCCGCAGGCGGCCAGCATCGCCAGTGAGATGAGCCCCGCCACCACGGCGCGTCGACGGTTGATGGTCTGCATGCTGTGCTCCCCGCTACTCCGCTAAGGGGGCCGCACTGGCCCCGGCACCCGACAGGTACGACCCCCGAAGTATGCACGACGCCTTACCATGTGAGAAATCACCCCAGGACAGGGACCAAATCGGGCATCCGGGGCGTTTCCCACGATGAGCCCCCGGCCCCGAGCGGCCTTTTGAGCGGGGCGACAGGAGGGACACGTTGGACAAGTTGACCAAGACCGACGCCGAATGGCGCGAGGAGCTGACGCCCGAGCAGTACCGGGTGCTGCGCAAGGCCGGTACCGAGCGGGCGTTCACCGGCAGGTACTGGGACACCCACGACGACGGCATGTACCACTGCGCGGCGTGCGGAGCCGCCCTGTTCTCAGCGGAGACCAAGTTCGACTCGGGGACCGGGTGGCCGAGCTTCACCGAGCCGGCGGTGGCCGAAGCGGTCGAGACCCGGCGCGACCGGGGCTTGGGGATGATGCGTACCGAGGTCGTGTGCCGGCGGTGTGGGTCGCACCTGGGCCACGTCTTCAACGACGGGCCCGCCCCCACCGGCCAGCGGTTCTGCATCAACTCGTGCTCGCTGGACCTGCGGACCGCCGACACCGATGCCCCGGCCGATTCCCCGGCCGGCAGCACGCCCGACAGCAGGAAGGGATGACGATGGCCACCACGACGGCGACGTTCGGCGCCGGCTGCTTCTGGGGGGTGGAGGCGGCGTTCCGCCAGATCCCGGGGGTGACGGCCACGGCCGTCGGCTACGCCGGCGGCACCACCGAGAACCCGACCTACCGCGACGTCTGCTCCCACGGAACCGGCCATGCCGAGGTGGTACAGGTCGACTACGACCCGGAGCGGGTCTCCTACGACGCCCTGCTCGAGGTGTTCTGGGCCAACCACAACCCCACGACCAGGAACCGCCAGGGCTTCGACATCGGCGACCAGTACCGCTCGGTCGTGTTCGTGCACGACGACGACCAGAAGGCGGCGGCCATCGCGTCACGCGATGCCCTCGACCGCTCAGGCAGGTGGCGGCGCCCCATCGTCACCGAGATCGAGCCTGCTCCACGGTTCTGGAAGGCCGAGGACTACCACCAGCAGTACCTGGAGAAGCGCGGCCAGTCCACCTGCAAGCTCACCTGAGCCCGGGGCGCCGGGCAGGCCGACGGGGCAGGGGCCCCCGGGGCGGCGGGCAGGCCGACGGGGCAGGGGCCCCCGGCGGCAGCGGCGGGGCGTGGCCCGAAGGGCCCGGGTGCCCGCCGCCGGAGACCCTGTTACCCGATGCAGTCGCCGGTGCTCACCGGACCGGACCGGGGCTCGTCCAGGACCGGGCGTAGCTCGCGGTCGGACACGGCATAGGCGGTGGCGGGCTGGTCGGGGGCGATGGCGAAGGCCACGCCCATCACCTCGCCGCTCTCGTTCACCAGAGGACCGCCGGAGTCGCCCGGCGCCAGGCGTGACGCCAGGAACAGCACGTCGCGCCGGGTCGTGCCGGAGTTGTAGATGTCGCGGCCGGTGGCCGTGCGCCGGCCGTCGACCCGGGCGGGTTGCACGTTGACCTCGATCTGGCCCTTGGGGTGGCCGAACACCGCTCCCGTGTCGCCCACCTCGGCCGAGCCCAGCGGGAGGGGCACCTGGTCGAGGCCCGGCACCGACAGCACGGCCAGGTCGCGCCGGGGGTCGAACACCACGACCCGGGCGGTGAGGCGCTCACCGTCGGGGCGCCGCACCTGGGTCCTGCGCTCCCCCGCCACCACGTGGGCATTGGTCACGACGATGTCCGGAGCCGGTGAGAAGCCGCTGCCCTCCAGGATTCTCCCGCAGGCTTCGCCGGTCACCTGCACCGTCGACTCCTTGACCCGCGCCTGCACGGCGGATGCGAGCACGTCGGGCGCGGGCGGCGCCCCCGTGCGCGGCGACGGCCCGAGGTCGGCGAAGACCTGAGGGAAGTCGGCGTCGCGCACGGCCTGGCGCAGGGCCAGCAGCGACTTCGGGGGCCGGGGGATGGCGTCGTCGATGGCCCGGGCGATCGCCGAGTTGCGGGCCTGGCGGGAGACCGTCCCCGGTACGTCGGAGAGGGCGGGCAGGAAGAGCCAGACGAGGATCAGCGCCCCGACGGCCCCGGCGACGGCCCCCGCCATCCGGTCGAACTGGCGGGCCGGGCCCTTGGGGATGGACCGGCGCAGCCGGGCCCCGGCGGTCGCTCCCAGCGCCCCGCCCAGGCTGGCGATCACCACGAAGGCGCCGCCCACGAGGATCAGCCGGGAGTTGGCATCCAGGTCGCCCTCGGCGCCGAGGAGGCCGGGAAGCGAGTCCAGCACCTTCGGGGCGGCCCAGGCGGCCACGGCGATCCCGAGGACCAGGCCCACCCACGACAGCACGCGGGCCACGAACCCCAAACGGTAGCCGCCGACGGCCAGGCCCACCACGACCGCCACGAGCATCAGGTCGAACAGGTTCACCTCGAGGGGGTGCGGTGGTGGGTCATGGCGTCATGGTAGGGACACGGGGGAAAGTCCGGGACGGCCTGCCGTGCGTGGTAGGCATCGCGGATGCGGTACCGCCAGCTGGGGACGAGCGACCTTCACGTGTCCGAGATCAGCCTGGGCTCCTGGCTGACCTTGGGACACGGCGTGGAGGCCGAGCGCTCCGCCGCTTGCCTGCGCCGAGCCTTCGACGTCGGCATCAACCTCATCGACACGGCCAACGTCTACGGCCGCGGCGCGGCGGAGTCGTTCCTCGGCGAGCACCTGGCCGGCGTCGAGCGCTCGTCGTACGTGCTGGCCACCAAGGCCTACTTCCCCATGTCCGACACCGATCGGGGCCTGTCGGCCGCCCAGATCCACAAGCAGTGCGAGGCGTCGCTGAAGCGCCTGCGCACCGACCACGTCGACCTCTACCAGTGTCACCGCTACGACCGGGACACACCCCTCGCCGAGACGATGGACGCCCTCACCGACCTGGTACGGGCGGGCAAGACCCGCTACATCGGCTTCAGTGAGTGGACGGCGGACCAGATCAGCGCGGCGCTGGCCATGCCCGGGGTGGAGCGGTTCGTGTCCAGCCAGCCGGAGTACTCGATGCTCTACCGCAAGCCCGAGCCCGAGGTGATCCCGCTCTGCGTCAAGGAGGGCATCGGCCAGATCGTCTGGTCGCCGCTGGCCCAGGGCATCCTCACCGGGAAATACCGGGCCGGCTCCCCTCCGCCACCGGACTCGCGGGCGGCCCACGAGACGATGGGCTCGATGATGGGCCGCTGGCGCGATCACGACGTGCTGGCCGCGGTCGACCGGCTGCGCCCCATCGCCGACGGCGTCGGGGTGCCCATGGCCCAGATGGCGCTGGCATGGGTCCTGCGCGAACCCAACGTGGCCTCAGCCATCACCGGAGCCTCCCGACCGGACCAGGTCGACCAGAACGCGGCGGCGTCGGGCATCACTCTCGACGACGACGTCCTGGCCGCCATCGACGAGGCGCTGGGTGACGCTGTCGGCCCCTGACCCCCACGCGGCGGCGTCACTGTCCGGGTGGGCCGGCCTCCAGCACGACCTGGCCCGCCGGCTGGGGTCGCGGTCGGTGTCCGACATGGACACGGGCACGATCGTCGTCATCCCCTCGATCACCTTCCCGGTGGCCGAGCTCGACAAGATCACCGGCGCCCAGCGCTACGAGGAGCGGACGCTGTTCATGGCCCTGCTCCTGGGCCGGCCCGCCCTGCGGATGGTCTACGTCACCTCGCTGCCGATCGACCCCGCCACCGTCGACTACTACCTGCGCTTCGTACCCGATCCCCACGGCGCTCGTGAGCGGCTGCACCTGGTGACGCTCGACGACTCGTCCGGCCCGCCCCTGTCCGAGAAGCTCCTGTCCCGACCCGATGTGCTCGACCGGGTGCGGGTCCTGGCCGGCGACCCCGCCGACGCGTGCGTGCTGACCTTCAACGTCAACCCCGTGGAGGTCGAGGTGTGCCGGAGGCTGGGACTGGCCCTGTACGGCCCCACACCGGAGCTGGCCCGGCTCGGGTCCAAGAGCGGTGCCCGCCGGGTGGCCCGCCAGGCCGGTGTGGCGGTGCTCGAGGGCGCCGAGGACCTGTTCAGCCTGGCCGCCGTGAAGGTGGCCGTCCAGGAGATACGCGCCCGGCGGCCGGCCGCCGAGGCGGTGGTGATCAAGCTCGACTACGGGTTCTCGGGCCAGGGCAGTGTCATGGTCGACATCGGCGACCCGACGGTCGCGCTCACCGCGGCACCGGCCACCTTCTGCGCGGCGGGCGAGTCGTGGCCCAGCTACTCGGCCAAGCTGGAGGCCGAGGGGGGCATCGTCGAGGAGCTGGTCCGCGTGCCGGGAACCGCCTCGCCCAGCGTGCAGCTGCATGTCTCGCCCGCAGGAACGTTCGAGGTGGTGTCGACCCACGACCAGTTGCTGGGGGGACCGGGCAACCAGGTGTACGTGGGCTGCCGCTTTCCCGCGGATGACGCCTACCGCCTGGCCATCCAGGCCGAGGCGATCAAGGTCGGCGAGATCCTGGCCGACGCCGGGGTGATCGGATCGTTCGGGATCGACTTCCTGGTGGTACCCGACGGTGGGGGTGGGCACGTCTTCCTGACCGAGATCAACCTGCGCATGGGCGGCACCACCCACCCCTTCTGGATGGCCCGCCTGGCCACCGGCGGCACCTACGACGTGGCCAGCGGCTCGCTGGTGGCCGGCGGAAGGCCCAAGTTCTACGTGGCCACCGACAACTTCAAGTCTCCGTCGTTGGTGGGGCGGTCGCCGGCGTCGGTGATCGCCACCGTCGACGACGCCGGGCTGGGGTTCGACCCGGGCTCGGCCACGGGCGCCACCCTCCACCTGCTCGGCGCCGTCCGCGATCACGGCAAGGTCGGCGCCACCTGTGTCGCCGACAGCCCCGCCGAGGCCGAGACCCTCTACCAGCGGGTGGCATCGGTGCTGCTGGGCTGCTAGCGGTGGGCCGAGCCCGCCTCCATGCCCGGTACGGGACGGGCGGGGGCCAGGGCGTCGCGCGCCGAGCGGGCGATGCCCGCGCCGTCGAGGCCCAGGTCGGCGAGGATCACCGAGGGCCTCCCCTGGGGGATGTAGCGGTCGGGGATGCCCAGGACCAGCACCGGCACCGTGGGCCGTCCGGGCTCCAGTGCGGCGATGGCTGATGCCATCGCCGACCCCGCGCCCCCCTCGCGGATGCCGTCCTCGACGGTGACGACGAGAGAGTGGGACGCAGCGTCCCGGATCATGGCCACGTCGAGGGGCTTGACCACCCGGACGTCCCACACCGTGGCCGACACCCCGTCGAGGGCGAGGATGGCGGCGGCTTCCTCGGCCGCCTCCACCAGCTTGCCCACGGCGAGGATGCACACCTCGGCGCCCCGGCGCACCAGGCGCGCCGACAGGCCGCTGCCGACCTGCTCGGGCGGGACCTGGCGGGCCGCACCCTTGGGCCAGCGCACGGCGGAGGGACCGTCGCTCTTGCCGAGGGCGGCGCCCAGCATGACCTCCACCTCCTGGGCCGACGACGGGGCGAACACCGTCATCCCCGGCACCTTGGTGAGCAGGGCCATGTCGAGCACCCCGTGGTGCGAGGGCCCGTCGTCGCCGGTGATGCCGGCCCGGTCGACACAGAACACCACGGGGAGGCGGTGGAGGCCCACGTCGAGGTTGGCCTGGTCGAAGGCCCGGG
>CAYTTL010000099.1:7530-9594 GCA_964440725.1 uncultured Acidimicrobiales bacterium
TGGAGTACACCGCCACCACCGGGCGGAGCCCACCCATCGCCATACCCGCGGCGGCGGTGACCGCGTGCTGCTCGGCGATGCCCACGTCGAAGAAGCGGTCGGGGTGGCGGGCCTGGAACGGCAGCAGCCCGGTGGGCCCGGGCATCGCCGCGGTGATGGCCACGACCCGCTCGTCGTCGTCGGCCGCGGCCACGATGGCGCTGGCGAAGGCCTGCGTGTAGCCGGCGGGCGCCCACGGCGGCGGCCCGGTGGCGGGGTCGAATATCGGAGCATCGTGGAGGCACTTCTCGTCGTCGTCCTCGGCGGGACCGTAGCCCCTGCCCTTGTGGGTGAGGACGTGCACGATGATGGGCCCGTCGTGGTCCGCCGCCTGGGCCAGCACCCGCTCCATCCCGGCGATGTCGTGACCGTCGACCGGTCCGATGTAGCGCACGCCGAGGGCCTCGAAGAAGCCGTCGGGCTCGAGCACCTCCCGGAAGGCGGCCCGCACGCCCTCGACGCCGAGCTCGAGGTGCTCACCGATGCGGGGCACCCCGCGGAGCATGCGCTGGAGCCGGTCGCGGTTCTTGACGTAGGCCGGGCTGAGGCGCAGGCGGGTGAGGCCGGCGGCCAGCCTCGACACCGTGGGGGCGTAGGAACGCCCGTTGTCGTTCAGGACGATCAGCACCCGGGCGCCGCTGTGGCCCAGGTTGTTGAGCGCCTCGAAGGCCATGCCCCCGGTCATGGAGCCGTCGCCGATCACCGCCACCACCCGGCGGTGGTCCTCGTGGCGCAGGCGCAGGGCGGTGGCCATGCCGTGGGCGTAGGACAGGATCGTGGAGGCGTGGCTGTTCTCGACCCAGTCGTGGGGCGATTCCCGCCGCGCCGGGTACCCGGACAGACCGCCGGGCTGGCGGAGTGAGGTGAACCGTTCACGCCGGCCGGTCACGATCTTGTGGGCGTAGGCCTGATGGCCGGTGTCCCACAGCAGGAGGTCGCGCGGCGAGTCGAAGACGCGGTGAAGAGCCAGGGTGAGCTCGACGACGCCCAGGTTCGACCCCAGGTGGCCCCCGGTGACCGACACCGACTTCACGATGAACTGGCGGATCTCCCCGGCGAGCACGGCGAGGTCGTCCTCGCTGAGAGGCCGCAGGTCGGCGGGGGTGGTGATGGAGTCCAGCAACATCCGAGGGGGCGTCTCCTCCGGGTCGTCTTCGCGGAGCGCTCCCGGTACGGCGCACCTGGGTGCACCGTACCCCCGACACAACCGGTTCAGACAACCGGCCCCGTCCACCCCGGTACGGTGACCCGGTGGACCTCGACCGGTTCCAGTACCTCGCCCTCATGGCGGGCTGCCTGATCCTCACCCTGCCCCTCGAGTTCGTGCTCGGGGCCCGGGTGTGGCGGCAGCCCCGACGGCTGCTGACGGCGCTGTCACCGACGCTGGTCATCTTCGTGCTGTGGGACGAGATCGCCATCGCGCGCGACCACTGGACCTACAACCCGGCCTACGTCACCGGGCTGGAGCTGCCCGTCGACTTCCCGATCGAGGAGCTGGTGTTCTTCCTCGTGATCCCCATCTGCGGCCTGCTCACCTACGAGGCGGTCGGGCGCATCCTGCGCAGACGATGAACGAGTACACCATCGCGTCGATCGTCGCCGTCGTGGCCGTGGTGGTCATCGAGCTGGCCTGGCTGCGCACCGGCATCTTCGCCCCCGCCAGCTTCTGGATCTCCTACGGCATCGTGGTGTTCTTCCAGATCCTGGTCGACGGCTGGCTCACCAAGCTGTCCGCACCCATCGTCATCTACAACCCCGACCACGAGGCGGGGTGGCGGGTGCCGTTCGACATTCCCGTCGAGGACTACGCCTTCGGGTTCGCGATGGTGACCCTCACGATCATCGTCTGGGAGTGGGCGGGGAGCCGGGCGGCGATGCGACGTCGAGACGATGCAGGCGCCGGAGAGAGTGGACCAGGAGGAACGCCGCCGACCCGCCGACGATGACCACCTGTCCCCAGAGGGCGGCGAGGGCCAACGGCGGGATGCCCAGGCCCACGACGGTGAGGACGATGCGGGTCGGACG
>CAYTTL010000100.1:0-2051 GCA_964440725.1 uncultured Acidimicrobiales bacterium
GTTCGACGATCTGCAGGCCGTACCCCTCCAGGCCGCCGTACTTGGCCGGGTTGTTTGTGAGCAGGCGCATGGTGGTGATGCCCAGGTCGACCAGGATCTGGGCCCCGATGCCGTACTCCCGGTTGTCGACGGGAAGGCCGAGGGCGAGGTTGGCGTCGATGGTATCGGCCCCCTCGTCCTGGAGGGTGTAGGCGCGCAGCTTGTGGGCGATGCCGATGCCCCGGCCCTCGTGGCCGCGCAGGTACACGACCACCCCGAGGCCGACCTTGGCGATCATCTCGATGGCGGCCCCCAGCTGCAGGCCGCAGTCGCAACGAAGCGAGCCGAACACGTCGCCGGTGAGACACTCGGAGTGCACCCGCACGAGGACGTCGTCCTCGCCCTGCACCGCCCCTCGCACCAGGGCCAGGTGACGCTCTCCGTCGAGCAGCGATTCGTAGACGTAGCAAGTGAAGTCGCCCCACTCGGTGGGGATGCGGGCCTCGGCGACCCGCTCCACCAGCTTCTCGGACTGCCGCCGGTAGCGGATGAGGTCGGCGATGGAGATGAGGAGCAGGCCGTGCTCCTGGGTGAAGCGCATCAGCTCGGGCAGGCGGGCCATGGAGGTCTTGTCCTCGGTGACGACCTCGCACAGGACCCCCGCGGGCGTGAGCCCGGCCAGGCGGGCCAGGTCGACGGCCGCTTCGGTGTGACCGCCGCGCTTGAGCACACCGCCCTCCCGGTAGCGGAGGGGGTACATGTGGCCGGGGCGGACGAGGTCGGTGGGCTTGCTCGCCGGATCGATGAGGGTGGCGATGGTGGCGGCCCGGTCGGCGGCCGAGATGCCCGTCGACGTGCCCACCCGGGCGTCGACCGACACGGTGAACGCCGTGCGGTTCGACTCGGTGTTGTCCACGACCATCGGCGGTAGCTCGAGGGCGTCGAGACGCTCGCCGGTGAGCGGAGCGCAGATGACACCCGAGGTGTGGTTCAGGAAGAAGGCGATCTTCTCCGGTGTGGCGAACTCGGCGGCCATGACGAAGTCGCCTTCGTTCTCGCGGTTGGCGTCGTCGACCACCACGACGATCTCGCCGCGCGCGAAGGCGGCGATGGCGTCGGTGATGGCGGCGAACTTCGGCATTGCTGGTCAGCTCCCGGTGACGAGTCTCTCGACGTACTTGGCGAGGACGTCGACCTCGAGGTTGACCCGGTCGCCGGGCCTCCTCAGCCCCAGCGTAGTGACCGCGGCGGTGTGGGGGACGATGGCCACCGCGAACGTGTCGCCGTCCACTCCGGCCACGGTCAGGCTGCAGCCGTCGACGGTTATCGAACCCTTCTCCACCAGGTACCGGCACAGACGATCGGGAAGCCGTACGACGAGATCGGGTGCGGGGGCGATGACGTGGCCCACCGCATCCACGTGGCCCTGCACCAGATGGCCGCCGAGACGGTCGGCCAGGCGCACCGGGCGTTCGAGGTTCACGGGGTCGCCCGGTGCCAGGTCGCCGAGGGTGGTGCGGTCGAGTGTCTCGGCGACCACGTCGGCGGACCACGAACCCCCTCCGACGTCCACGACGGTGAGGCAGCATCCGTTGACCGAGATGGATGCGCCGATCTCGGCATCTTCGATCACCCGCCCGGCAGCGAAGGTGAACCGGTTCCCGTCGCGGGAACGCAGCTCCCCCAACTCCTCGACGATGCCCGTGAACATCAGGGCCCCGCCGGCCCGGGCGGCGGAGCCACCCATGAGGCAGTGTCCCGGCCGCCTTCCAGGTCGACGCGAAGGTCGTCGCCCAAGCGGCGAACCGAGACCATCCGGCCGCGCCAGGCGTCGGCCATGGTCGCCGCCCCGGGTCCGGCGAGCACCGGCCGGCCGTCGTCGCCACCGAGGAGCGCGGGTGCCAGGTAGAACACGTAGCGGTCGACGAGCCCGGCCCGGTGGAACGCGCCGGCGACCGAGGCGCCCCCTTCCACGAGCACCTGGAGGACTCCGCGGCGGCCGAGGTCGTCGAGCACGTCTCCCAGATCGCCACCGAGCTCGACGGCGGGCCGGACCCGCGCCCCCTCGGGCA
>CAYTTL010000100.1:2061-9547 GCA_964440725.1 uncultured Acidimicrobiales bacterium
CTCGTTCGTATCCACTGCGTCGGGTCGCACGGTGAGGGCGGGGTCGTCGCTCCTGACGGTGGCCGCGCCCACCAGGACGGCGTCGCTCTCGGCGCGCAGTCGCTGTACGTCGGCCCGGGCCTCGTCCCCGGTGATCCACCGACTGGAGCCGTCGGTCGCGGCGGTGCGGCCGTCGAGTGTCGCCGCCATCTTCACCACGACCCAGGGCCGGCCGGTGCTGCGGTGCTTGAGGTAGGGGGCGAGCTGGGCCTCCACCTCGCCGTTGCCGGCACCGGTGTCGACCTGGATGCCCGCCGCCTCCAGCGCCCGCACCCCGGCTCCCGATACCTGGGGGTCGGGGTCGAGCACGCCCACGACCACCCGGCGTACGCCGGCGGCGACGATGGCATCGACGCACGGCGGGGTGCGCCCGTGGTGGGCGCAGGGCTCGAGCGTCGTGAACAGGGTGGCGCCCCGGGCGGCCTCGCCGGCGGCGGCCAGGGCGACGGCCTCGGCGTGAGGCCCCCCCGGCGGCTGGGTGGCACCCGCGAAGCCCCCGGGCTCGATCAGGCAGCCGACCCACGGGTTCGGCGATGTCGTCGCCCGCACGGTGGCGGCCACGGCCACGGCCCGGCCCATCGCCTCGTCGTCGGCCGTCGTGACGGTCACGCCGGATGGCCGGTCGGGAGGTCGGCCAGAAGGGCCACGGCGTGGGGCAGGATGTCGAGCACGGCGTCGAGGCACTCGACCGCTCCGGCGGTGGAGCCCGGTGTGTTGAGCACGACGGCCCGTCCGAGGGTGCCGGCCACACCCCGCGACAGGCGACCCTTGGCGGGGTTGGCCAGGCGCATGGCCTCGGCCAGCCCCGGCGCCTCCCGGTCGAGCACCGCGCGCGTTCCCTCGGGCGTGAGGTCGCGCGGGCTGAAGCCCGTGCCCCCGGTGGTCACGACCAGACCCGAGAATCCTTCGGCCAGACCCATCAGGGCCCGGGCCACGGCGTCGTCGCCGTCGGCGGTGACCTGGCGGCCGGTGACCGTCCAACCCGCCTCGATCAGTCGGGCGGCGAGGGCCTCGCCGGCGCGGTCCTGCCGGGTGCCGGCGATGACGCCGTCGGACACCGTGAGCACCCTGGCCTGGAGCTCGGTCGCCTCGGTCGCCGGGGAGTCGGCGGCGTCATCCATGGGTAAATTGTCCCTCGCCACACTCGTTCACCGCATTCAATCGCCCAGGCGCTCGTCGGGGCCGAGGCGGGCACCGTTGCGCCACGCCCCCGCACTCTGCACGGGCCGACCCTCGGGTTGCACCTCGACGAGCTGGACACCACCGTCGCCGGCCCCGACAACGAGCGTGTCGGGATCGAGGACCCCGGCGGGCGGACTGGCGCCCGAGCTTCGGTCCGCCAGTCGGGCGCGGTGGATCTTCAGTCGCGTTCCCCGGAATGTCGTCCAGGCCTGGCCTACGCGGACCACTCGATGCAGCTCCACCGCCGGGCGTCGCCAGTCGAGGCGGTGCTCGGCCGGGGCCAGCTTGGCTGCGTAGGTCGCCTCGCCGTCCTGGGGGCGGGGCTCGGGTAGGCCCTCGTCGAGGGAGCGCAGCAGCATGGCCGTTCCCTTCTCGACCAGGGCCGCCCGCAGGTCGTCGGCAGTGTCGTCGGGCCCGATCGCCAGGTCGTCGCAGGAATAGACCGGTCCGGTGTCGAGACCCTCCTCCAGGGCCATGAGGCACACGCCGGTGACGGCGTCGCCGGTGAGGATGGCCCGCTCCACCGGCGCCGCTCCCCGCCAGCGGGGAAGCAGGGAGAAGTGCAGGTTCACCATCGGGACCGCCGACAGCACGTTGGGACGGATCAGACGTCCGAAGGCGACGACGACACCCAGGTCGGCGCCGGTGTCGATGACGTCGTCGACCCGGTCGCTGGTGGCCAAACCGGCCCGGGTGGCCGCCGCCTTCACCGGGCTGGGCACGAGCGTGCCACCCCTCCCCCGCTTGCGGTCGGGCTGGGAGACGACCAGGGCCACGTCGTGGCCGGCGTCGACGAGGGCCAGGAGTGGGGCGACCGCCACCTCCGGCGTGCCCAGGAAGACGATGCGCAGGGGCGTGCCTATCGGGTGGCCGAAGCGGTGTCGACGGCGTCGGTGCCACCGCCGACGGGTTCCTCGCCGCCGCGGCCGGGCTCCTCGGGAAGGCCCAGGGCCCGTTGGCGCAGGGCCCGCATGGCGCCCTTGCGTTGGCGCTTGTCGAGGCGCTCCAGAAGGAGCATGCCGTCGAGATGGTCGCACTCGTGCTGGAACATGCGGGCCAGCAGCTCGTCGGCGTCGATCGACAGCTCGGCGCCGGTCAGGTCCCAGCCGTCGAGGTGCACCCGCTCGTAGCGGACGATGGGCCACGACAGCTCCGGGACCGACAGGCAGCCCTCCTCGTAGGTCCACTCGCCCTCGAGGGCCGACAGACGGGGGTTGACGACGGCGTGAGGGCCGGTGCCGATGTCGTAGACGAACAGGCGCTTCTGGACGCCCACCTGCGGGGCGGCCAGGCCTACGCCGGGCGCCTCGTACATGGTGACGAGCATGTCCTCGGCCAGCTTGGCCAACTTCTCGTCGATCTCGGTGACGTCCTGGGTCGGCTGCCGCAGGACCGGGTCACCGAAGGTTCGGATCTGAAACGGGGCCACGTCCGAGGGTACCTTCCCTCACGACCCGAGAAGGCCCATCTCCTGGCGCACGCCGTGGCCGAGGGCGGTGATGCGCGTGGTGGCGCAGGTGCCCTCGCCGATGTGGCTGGTCACCCGCGCCGGGCCCACCGCGCCGTCGGCGACCGGCGTTCCGAAGACGGCGCTGACCGGGGCCAGGTCCGAGCACCGGGTCAGCGTCGGGCCGTAGTACTCGGTCCACATCACCGACCAGGCGCCCAGGCCGCCCCATCCCGGTGGTGCGCGCAGGCGTCCGATGTCGCTGGCGACGCCCGTGGCGGTGTCGGTCACCGATGCCGCCCACCAGGTGCCGTCGGGGGCGGTGTCGGCGGTCTCGACGCGCAGGCGGTAGGTGGTTCCCGCCTCCCACAGGTAGGGGATGCGGGCGCTCCATCCCTCGCCTTCGCCGCTGAAGGGCACCACACCGGTACCGTCGGCGCCCAGCGCGTCCCAGAGGGAGAAGATGGCCATCTTGCCGAGGGAGCCGTCGGCCCGGTTGCCCTTCGTCTGCAGGCCCACGTACCCGCCCTCACCTCCGACCAGGCCGAACTGGTGGGCCCAGAAGTAGGTGGCCCGGGGACCGGGATCGATCTCGGGGACCAGGGTGTGTTCGAACGAGGTGAAGCCCGTGCGGTTGTCGGCGGCGGGCGGGTCCGGCCAGAACCACTCGGTGTACGGGCCGGCGGGGCTCGGGGCCGGGCGCCGTCGTTTGGCCCACGACATTGCCGTCAAGGTAGCGGAGCCGAAAAGTTCCGGTGCAGACGACCTGCGAATAGTTCATCAGAGAATGTACTATCCGTGGCATGACCATCACTGTCTCCCCCGACCTCGATGTGCTCGGTCGGGTTGGAGCAGCCCTCGCGGACGGCAATCGGCGCGGCATCCTGATTCGTCTGTTGGATGGACCGGCCTACCCGGCGGAGCTGGCTGTCGCCCTGAACACCAGCCGCTCGAACGTCTCCAACCACCTTGCCTGCCTCCGGGGCTGTGGTCTCGTGTCGACGCTTCGACAGGGCCGCCAGGTCCGCTATCAGCTCGCTGACCGTCAGCTCGCGGTTGCGCTCCGGACGCTTCGCCGCCTGGCGTTGCCCGTTGAGACATGCTCCGACCACGTTGGACCCCGGCCATGACCAGGGTCCATCTCCAGAGTCCCCCGGACCGGCGGCGCGCCGTGAACCGCTCCCGCCTCCTCAACCGCGTGACGATCGGTTGGAACGTCGCCGAGGGCGTCATCGCCGTCATCGCCGGGGCCATGGCCGGATCGGTGAGCCTCGTCGGCTTCGGCCTGGATTCGGGCATCGAGGTCTCCGCCGCGGTGATCCTGGCCTGGCGCCTCGGGAAGGAGAGGAGCCCGGGTTGCATGGCCGACTTCGATCGGCGCGCCACCCACCTCATCGCCGTGTCCTTCGCCCTGCTCGCCGCCTACGTCGGCGTCGAGAGCATCCGGGACCTCGTCGGTCGCCACGAACCCGAGGCCAGCGCCATCGGAGTCGTCCTCGCCGCCGTCTCGCTGATCGTGATGCCCCTCCTTGCTCGCGCAAAGCTTCGCCTCGCTCCCGTGCTCGGCTCTCGAGCAGCGGTATCGGAGGCGAACCAGACCAGCCTCTGCGCCCTCATCTCGGCCGTTCTGCTGCTAGGCCTCGGACTCAACGCGTTGCTCGGATGGTGGTGGGCAGATCCCCTGGCCGGCCTCCTGATCGCCACGCTGGCCGGAGCCACTGCGGTCCGCACCTGGCGGGCAGAAGCCCTCGCCGACACCTGCTGCGGCTGACGATCAGCGACGACCGGATCGCCGGTACGAGCGGTTCGCGGCCCTCCGGCTACGGTCGCCGTATGGACGCCGCCGGTCCCGGTCAGCCCGCCGACCACGGCGGTGGCCCGGTCGAGGATGTGATCGCCACGGCGATCGCCCTGGTGACCGGCCGCCTGGCCCCGAGGGAGGCGGTGACGATCCTCGCCACCCTGGCGCCGAGAGCGGTGAGGGCGGCGCCGAAGTTGATGGAGAACCGCCCCGATGACGCGTCGGCCCGCGTGGCGGTACTGGTGGCCCTCACCGCCGAGGTGGCGGCGGGCGACGACGACATCCGGCAGCGCCGGCGCGTGGTCGACGACCTGTCGTCCGTCGCCACCGCGCTCGGTGGCGGCGACACCGCGCCGGCCGACGATCAGGCTCGGTGAACCTGATCGTTCCAGAGCAGCACGGCCCGCCACTCGTGCTCGTGGCCGAGCAGCGACAGGCTCGCCGTGCCCAGGGCCAGATGGCGCGCCTGTTCGGCGGGCAGGCCCAGATAGCGCGCCGCCAGGATGCGGGAGAAGTGGCCGTGGCCGGCCAGAGCCACGTCACCGTCGCCCTCTTCGGGGGCCAGCGACGCCAGCAGGTCGTCGGCCCGCCGGCCGGCGGCGTCGAGGGTCTCGCCACCCGGACAGCTGTCACGGAACAGGTCCCACCCCGGCCGTTCGGCGCGGATGTCGACGGTGGTGCGCCCCTCATAGTCGCCGTAGTCGAGCTCGGACAGGCGTTCGTCGGTGACGAGGTTGTCGCCGAGACCGGCCAGTCGTGCTGTCTCGACCGCCCGGGTCCGGGGGCTGGAGAGACACCGGACGGGGGCGACCCCCAGCTCCACCAGGCGCCGGGCGAGGGCAGTCGCCGCGGCGCGTCCCGCCGGGGTGAGGGGGATGTCGGTGCTGCCGGTGTGGCGGCCGTCGGCCGACCACTCCGTCTCACCGTGGCGCACGATGACGAGACGCTTCACGAGCGCAGCGGGTCGACGGCGACCCGGAGCCGGCCCCGCGGGCGAGGAGCGGTGGCCAGGGCGTCGAGGAGCGTGTGGTGATCACCGGCGCGCACGAGCCACCGGTCGTCGGTCGGGCCGAGGACCTCGACTCCCGGTGCCCCGTGCAACCCGGCCGCGAAGGCGGTCGCCGCCGCACCGGAGACGACGGCGACGGCGCGCTCGGGGGGGAACCCCAGCGCGACCCGGCGGGCCGATTCCACCACCGACAGCCGTGAGGGGTCGGCGTGCACGGCCGCGTCGACGACCTCGTGGCCGGGCAGACGGGTCTGCACGAGGATGCGCCCATCGTCGCCGCGCCGTCCCACCACCCGGGCCGCCCGGGCGAGCAGGGCCAGGGCCTCCTCGGCGGCGCGCCACCGCGGAGCGAGAAGCTCCTGGTCGAAGTCGAGGAAGACCACCCGCCAGGCGCGGGCCACACGGTGCAACACCGCCGACGTGCCGACCAGCACCGGGGCGGTGGGCGGAGGTCCGGGCCCGGCCTCGCCGGTGACCTCCTCGACGGCGGCGCCCGACAGGCGTTCCAGTTCCTCTCGCGCCCGCGTCACCCCGACCCGCAGGACCCGCAGGCGGCGCGAGCCGCACGCCGCGCAGACCGCGGGGCGAACGGCCTGACAGCGCCGGCAGCGGAGACCGTCGTCGGCCTCCTCCACGACCGCACCGCACGACTCGCAGCGAGCCAGCTCGCCACACGCCGCGCAGGCCAGCAGACGGGCCCGACCCCGGCGGTTGAGCACGCACACCACCCGCCGGTCGGCATCGGCCTGGCGGATGACGGCGACCAGGCGGGACGAGTACAGGCCCAGCCCGGGCTCCTCGTTGCGGCGGTCGATCACCTCGACCGCCGGCCACCCGTCACGTTCGTCGGACCGCGACAACCTCAGCAGGCGGACCGACGCCAACGTCTCCAGCGAGGGGCACGGCGACGTCAGCACGCACGGCACCCCCGCCCGCCGGGCCCGCTCGACGACGACGTCGCGCCCGTTCCAGGTGGGTGCCCGTTCCTCCTGCCATCCCTCGTCGTGCTCGTCGAGGACCACCACGGCGGCCAGGTTGGCACGGGGGGCCCAGGCCGCGCCGCGGGCCCCGACGGCGACGCATCCGCCCGCCGCCGCCCGCGCCCATTCGCCCGGCAGCACGGCCACGATGTGGCCGTCGCGCCGCAAGCGGGCGGCGGTGTACGCGGCCAGACCGACGGACGGGGCCAGCACCAGGGCGTCGCCCCGGCGGGCGGCCTCGGCGACGAACGCGTACGGGTCGCGAGCCGGAGGGAGGCGAACCACCGCGGTCCCGCCGGAGAACGCCTCGGCAACGACGGGCCCCAGTGGGTCGGACGCATCGCCGGTCGCGTCGCGGGGGCGATACGTGGGGACGGGGAGCGTGGGCACGGCGCCCGGCGCCGAGGCGGCGCGCAGGAACGCCACGCGTGGCCCCGCCCACCTCCATGCCGCCCACGACGAGAGATCCACGAGGTCGGGCCCCGGGCCCCATCCGGTCACCTTGGTGACCGGCTGCAGAGGCTTGTCGGTACCGGCCCTCGCCGCCCGTTCCACCACCCACCCGCGTACGCGCCGCCCGTGGAGGGGGACCCGCACGACCGTCCCCACCCGGACGTCGGCGCTGAGGTGGTCGGGCACCACGTAGTCGAGCGGGCGCTCGATGGCGGTGACGTCGAGAACGACTCTTGCGATGTTGTCGCCGGCGGGTACCCGGGCCCGGGGGGCCACGCCCGCCGGCGTGGCCGGGTCCGGCTCGGGCCCTACGTCAGGTCGAGGGCCCGCTTGACGTCGTCGAGGCGGGTGAGGTGCTCCCAGGAGAACTCCTTGTCGGACCGGCCGAAGTGACCATAGGCGGCGGTGCGCCGGAAGATGGGCTGGCGCAGGTCGAGGTCGCGGATAATGGCGGCCGGGCGCAGGTCGAACACCTCGTCGATCATGGTCTCGATGCGCCGGGGGTCGACGACCTCGGTGCCGAAGGTCTCGACCATGATCGACACCGGCCGGGCCACGCCGATGGCGTAGGCCAC
>CAYTTL010000101.1:0-9459 GCA_964440725.1 uncultured Acidimicrobiales bacterium
GCCTGCTCAAGGCCTTCGAGTACTGGCGCCGGGGTGAGACCAAGGTCCACACCCCGTTCCGCATCCCCCGCGACGAGCGGGTGGCGGTGGGCTTCTGGGAGGCCGGGCGCGGGTGGCTGGTCCACCACGAGATCATCGACAAGGGCAAGATCGTCAACTACCAGATCACCACCCCGTCGACCCTCAACGCCGCACCCACCGACCCCTTCGGTGGTCTCGGTCCCTACGAGCAGGCCATCGTCGACACGCCGCTGCTCGAGTCGGTGCCCGACGACCAGGTGAAGGGCATCGACGTCCTGCGGGCCATCCGCAGCTTCGACCCCTGCATGCCCTGCACCACCCACATGGACACGGGCAAGGGCGTCATCGTGCGGGAGGTCAACTCCTGCGGCTGCACGCTCGAGTAACCCCGCCACACCACCGAGCAACGAACCGACCCCCTCCCCTCGAGGGGGTCGGTTCGCGAGTACTCCTAGCCACGCCGCCTCCGGCGCGATAGCTTTTCGCCCACTCGTACGAAGGGGAGGCTCATCGGGCGATGCGTGTGAGGCGCGGCACCTCCGTACTCGGAACCGCACTCGCCCTCCTCCTGACCGCCTGCTCGGACGACTCGCCGACGGTGCTCAGCCCTCGCTCCGAGGCCGCCGAACGGGTCGAGGGCCTGTGGTGGCTGACGTTCTGGCTGTCGCTGGTGGCCGTGCTCTTCGTCACCGCGTTCATCTTCCAGGCGATCCGCCGTGGTCGGGCCGCCGCCGCCCGCGAAGCCCGGGATGGCGCCGACGAAGACATCGACAAGCGGCCGGTGACGTGGGGTCCGCCGTTCATCGTCATCGCCGGCCTGGTCGTGTCGGGCGCCGTCCTGGCCGGCACCTTCGTCGTCTCGCTCCGGGCCCTCAACGCCCTGGCCGGCCCACCGGGCGACCCTGCCCTCACGATCGAGGTCATCGGCCGGAACTGGTGGTGGGAAGCCCGGTACCCCAACGGGGCGGTGACCGCCAATGAGATCCACATCCCGGTGGGGCGCACCGTGGAGGTGAAGCTGGCGACCGCCGACGTGATCCACAGCTTCTGGGTGCCGCAGCTCAACGTGAAGCAGGACCAGGTTCCGGGGATGGACAACAGGATCTGGCTCGAGGCCGACGAACCAGGCCGCTACCGGGGACAGTGCGCGGAGTTCTGCGGCCTCCAGCACGCCCGCATGGTGTTCTACGTCGAGGCCCGGCCGCCGGCGCAGTTCGACCAGTGGCTGGCCCGGGAGACCGGGCCTGCGGTCGAGCCCGCCTCCCCGGCGGCGACCACCGGTCGCGACCTCTTCCTGGCCTCATCGTGCGCCGGCTGCCACACCGTCCGCGGCACGAGCGCGACCGGGACGCTCGGGCCCGACCTCACCCACATGGCGTCCCGGGAGACGATCGCCGCCGGCACCCTTCCGCTGCAGCGCGACACGGTGACCGAGTTCGTCCGCAATGCCCAGGACGCCAAGCCCGGAGCCACCATGCCTCCCACCGAGATGGCACCCGAAGAGCTCGCCGCCCTTGTCGACTACCTGATGGCCTTGGAGTAGGAGCGCCGTGACGACCGTCCTCGAGCCGGAGTGGAAAGACGAGGTCGTCGAGAAGCTCGACGAGGTGTGGCACGAGCCCGGTGGCCTCGGCACCTGGATATCGACGGTCGATCACAAGCGCATCGGCATGCGCTACTTCTACACGGGGATGGTGTTCTTCGTCATCGGAGGCATCCAGTCCCTGCTGATCCGGATGCAGCTGGCCGGCCCCGACCTCGACCTGCTGAGCCCCGAGGCCTACAACCAGCTCTTCACGATGCACGGCATCACCATGATGTTCCTGTTCGCCATGCCCGTGCTGTCCGGCTTCGGCAACTACTTCGTGCCGTTGATGATCGGCGCTCGCGACATGGCGTTCCCCCGGCTCAACGCCTTCGGCTACTGGGTCCTCCTGGGGGCCGGGGTCTTCATGTACTCGTCGTTCGCCATCGGGCAGGCTCCGAACGACGGATGGTTCAACTACCTCCCCCTCGCCGGTGCCGAGTTCACTCCCGGCGTGAACATCGACTTCTACACCCTCGGGCTGATCTTCCTCGGCGTGTCCTCCACCGGTGGCGCCATCAACTTCATCGTCACGATCCTCAAGCTCCGCGCCCCGGGCATGACGCTCAACCGCATGCCGATCTTCGTCTGGGGCGAGCTGGCCATGGCCCTGCAGATCGTCTTCGCCCTGCCGGCTCTCTCGCTGGGAGCGGTCATGCTGACCCTGGAGCGGAAGTTCGGTTTCCACTTCTTCGACGAGGCGGGCGGCGGCGACCCCCTCCTCTGGCAGCACCTGTTCTGGGTCTTCGGCCACCCGGAGGTCTACATCGTCGCCCTGCCCGGCTTCGGCATCGCGTCGGCCGTCATCCCCACGTGGTGCCGGCGACCGATGGTGGGCTACACCTACATCGTCATCGGCGAGCTGGCGGTGGCACTCGTGGGGTTCGGCGTCTGGGTCCACCACATGTTCTCGGTGGGACTCTCCAACATGACCCTGAGCTTCATCTCCCTGGCCAGCTTCATGGTCGTCATCCCCAGTGGCATCCAGGTCTTCGCCTGGCTGGCGACGCTCGTCTCCGGCCGTCCGAAACTCTCCTCGGCCATGTGGTTCGTCCTCGGCTTCATCATGATCTTCGTGATCGGCGGGGTGACGGGTGCCATGTTCGCGGCGGTCGCCCTCGACCAGGCCCTGACCGACTCCTACTTCGTGGTCGCCCACCTCCACTACGTGCTCGTCGGCGCCGCCGTGTTCCCCATCTTCGCGGCCATCTACCACTGGGGACCGAAGATGACCGGGCGCATCCTCGACGAGCGCCTGGGCAAGATCAGCTTCTGGATGATGTTCATCGGGTTCAACGGCGCCTTCTTCCCCCAGCACTTCCTCGGCCTGCTCGGGATGCCACGGCGCGTCTACACCTACGAGGACGGGCTGGGCTGGGCCGTCTACAACCTGATCTCGACCATCGGGGCGTTCCTGCTCGCCGTGGGCGTTCTGGTCACGATCGTGAACTGGTTCCGGAGCAAGCGACGGGGGGCGGTGGCCGGCAACGATCCCTGGAACGGCGAGACACTCGAGTGGTACACGTCGTCACCGCCCCCCCACTACAACTTCGTGACCGTGCCCACCGTCCGGTCGCGCGAACCGATGTGGGACCAACCGGAGCTGGCGGGGGGTGCGCAGGCGCCACCAGACGGAGGGCGCCCCCTCACCGGGGGCCACGTCACCCTGTCGACCAGCCTGCTCGACGCACGACCGCAGGGCATCGTCCACATGCCCCACGCCACGCCGTGGCCGTTCTATTTCGCTCTCGCCCTCAGCACGTTGTTCTTCGTGCTCCTCATGGAGCTGTGGTACCTGGCCGTGCTGGCGACGATCGCCTCGGTGATGACCATGATCGGCTGGTACTGGCCCCGCGACCAGACCCAGGAGACGTGACGATGGCCGCGGGTACACACGAGTTGACGATCGCCGAGACCGGAATGCCCGGAGAGGTGCTCCCCGAGCACGGCGTCGGCCCGAGGTCGTTCGGCTGGTGGGGAATGATCTGGCTGATCGCCACCGAGGCGACGCTGTTCGCCCTGCTCATCGCCAGCTACTTCTACCTGCGCTTCCGGAGCCCGGAATGGCCGCCCGGGCACATCGAGCCTCCGGAGCTGGCCCTCCCCCTCATCATGACCGCCATCCTGTGGTCGTCGAGCATCCCCGTCCACATGGCCGAGAAGGGCATCGAGAAGGGCAGGCAGCGGCGTCTCCGCTGGGGGCTGGCGGTGGGCTTCATCCTGGGCGCCGCCTTCCTGCTGATCACCCTCACCGTGGAGTGGCCGGAGACGCTGCACCACTTCGACCCGAGGACCAACGCCTACGGCTCGATGTACTTCACCGTCACCGGGTTCCATCTCAGCCATGTCGTCGTCGGGTTGTCGGTCAGCGCCTTCGTCCAGGTCCGGGCCTGGCAGGGTGCGTTCGACGAGATGAAGCACGTCTCGGTGCAGAACTTCGCCATGTACTGGCACTTCGTCGACATCGTGTGGCTGTTCGTGCTCCTGTCCATCTACATCTCCCCGCACTTCTAGTTGGGGGTCCGGCGATGAGCGTCGAAGACGTCGAGAGGGAGGACCGGGAGGAGGAGCTCGAGGACGCCGCGGAGGAGATCAGCAAGGACGAGCGCCGCCGCTCGGTTGCGCTCTGGTTCGGTGTGCTCGGCAGCCCCATGGCGTGGGCCGGGCACCTCGGGGTGAACTACTCGCTCGAGGAGTGGTTCGCCTGCTCGGAGTCGGCCCACGAGAAGGGCGAGATCCTCGGGGTCGGCGTGAAGACGTTCTCGGTCGTGTTCAACAGCGCCATGTTGGCCGTGGCGCTGCTCTCCGGCCTCGTGGCCTACAGCTGCTGGAGGAAGCTCCGGGGCGAGACCGGGGACACCGGCGACGAACGCATGGAACGGGCCCGGTGGATGGCGTTCGCCGGCATCGTGGAGGCTTGCCTGTTCGCGGGCATCATCCTCCTCGGCTACGTCCCCGTCCTGACCCTCGACGTGTGCGAGACGAGCCCGTGACGTCGGCGCACCACATCGTCGCCCCCTCGGACCTGGCCGGGACGTGGACGTTCGAGCCCGCCGTCGCCGTCATCCTGGCACTGACGGCATTCGTGTACGGACGGGGCCGGGCCCGTTTGCGCCGCCGCATCGTCGGCACCGGCGAGAACCGGCGCGCCGTCGCCTTCTACGGAGGCCTCGTGGTCCTGGCCGCCGCGCTGATGTCGCCGCTGGGCGCCCTGGCCTCGACGTTGTTCTCCGCCCACATGGTGCAGCACCTCCTCCTCATGCTCGTCGCCGCACCCCTTCTCGTGCTCGCCCGACCGACGGCCGCCCTCGTCGCCGGCCTCCCCGCACCCGGGCGCGACCTGTTGCGACGACCTGGCCTGCGTGGCCGGAACGCGGTGGCGGGCCTGCGTGGCCGGAACGCAGTGGCGGGCCTACGGACGACCGCTCGCGTGCTGGTCAATCCTCTGGTCGTCCTGGCCGTCGGGACGCTGGTCCTGTGGGCGTGGCACATGCCGTCGCTGTACGAGGCGGCGCTCGCCCACGAGCCGGTCCATGTGCTCGAGCACGCCAGCTTCGTCGGCGCCGCCGTGCTGTTCTGGAGCCTGGTGGTGGCGAGCGGCGCACGGCGGGGCGTGGGTCGCCCGATCGCCATCCTGCTGGTGTTCGCCTCCGGGGTTCAGAGCACCGCCCTCGGTGCCGTCCTGCTGCTGGCCTCGACCGCCCTGTACCCCGCGCACGCGGCGGGGGCCAGGGTCTGGGACATGTCGCCGCTCGAGGACCAGGAGCTGGCCGGTGCGCTGATGTGGGGGCCGCCGGCGCTCCTGTACGTCGTGGTGATGGGATGGCTGCTGTTCCGGTGGTTCGCCGAGATGGACGAGGCGTTTCCGGCCCCCGGGCTCGTGACGGCCGGCGCTGCGGAGCGCGCATGAGACCACGGGTCGCACTTCTCCTCTTGGTGCTCGCCACGTCGACCGTGGCCGGATGCGGCTACCTCCAGGGCGATCCCGAGCCCTACCGGCCTCCCGTCTACTACGGCGCACCCCAGGTGGCGGCCGGCGCCGGGGTGGTGGAGACCGGGCAGAGCCTCTACGCCCGGGACTGCTCCTACTGCCACGCCGCCGACGGGAAGGGGACGACCCAGGGGCCCGATCTGACGCTCGGGACGAACGGTGGGGCACTCACCGATTTCGTGCTCCGGACCGGCCGGATGCCGGTGGCCGCCCCGCCCAAGCAGATGGAGCCGGGTGCGACGGTGTACGACGAGGCCGAGATCGACGCCATCGTGGCGTACGTCACCGACGAGTTCGAGGGCCCCGGACCCGAGGTCCCGCACGTCGACCTCACCAAGGGTGACCTCGCCGAGGGCCAGCAGGTGTACCAGGAGCACTGCGCGGCCTGCCACGCCACGACCGGGATCGGAGGGGCGATGCTCATCCATCCCGACGAGAACGACCCCGGGAGGACGAGGGGAATCGTGATCCCGAATTTCGAGCGCTCCGGTGCACAGGCGGTCGCCGAGGCGGTGCGCACCGGTCCGGGCAGCATGCCGGTGTTCGGGACGCGGGCGATCTCCGACCACGAGCTCGAGTCGCTGCTGCGCTACATGCGCTACTTGAAGGACCCGGCGGATGAGGGAGGAGCGCCCATCGGTCGCGTCGGCCCCGTAGTCGAGGGCGGCGTGGGATGGTTGGTCGGGCTCGGCCTGTTGCTCCTCGTCATCCGGTGGATCGGCACCAAGGCAGGGGAGGTGGAGTGAAGACGAAGGCCAAGTTGATGGGGGCCGGCACCGGCCCGACCGGGTCGACGGCGATCCTGGTGGCACTGGCGATCTCCATCGCCGCCGCCGTGGCCGTGACCGTCGTCTACGGCTTCGGGGGCCAGCCGCAGCTCGAAGGTGCCCTGCTCGGCCTCGCCCTCGGAGGCATCGCCGTGGCCCTCATCGTCTTCGCCCGGCGCATGCTGCCCGGTGGCCATTTCGTGCAGGTCAGACAGGACCTGCCGGGAACGGCGGACGAGCGGGAATCTGTGGCTTCCTCGTTCTCCACCGGCGCCGAGCCCATGGAACGTCGGACCCTGATGGTCAAGATGTTCGCGGTGGCCGTCGGAGCGCTGGGGCTGGCGGCGCTGTTCCCGATCCGCTCGCTGGGGACCCGCCCGGGATCATCGCTGCGGGTCACCGACTGGACGCGCGGCACTCGAGTGGTCACCCGGAACGGGCAACCGGTGCACCTCGACGAGGTCGACATCAACACCATCCTGACCGTGTTCCCCGAGGACCACCCTGAATCGGCCGACGCCCAGACCATCCTCCTGCGCCTCCCCTCCGACGTCCGCGCCCCCGGCCCCCGCGGCTGGACGGTCGAGGGCGTCGTCGCCTTCTCCAAGATCTGCACCCACGCCGGCTGCCCCGTGGGCCTCTACCAGGCAGCCACCCAGGAGCTGTTCTGTCCCTGCCACCAGTCGACGTTCTCGGTACCTCAAGGGGCCAAGCCCACGTTCGGGCCGGCCACCCGCCGTCTTCCGCAGCTGCCCATCGGTGTGGACGACGAGGGTTTCGTGGTGGCCATGGGTGACTTCACCGAGCCGGTGGGTCCCGGGTTCTGGAGCAGGTCGCGTTGATCAACCGGGTCTCCCGCTGGATGGACGATCGCCTCTCGGCGGCGTCGTTCACGCGCCACGCGCTCAACAAGGTCTTCCCCGACCACTGGTCGTTCATGTTGGGCGAGATCGCCATGTACTCCTTCGTCGTCCTCCTCCTCACCGGGGTCTTCCTGACCTTCTTCTTCGACCCGAGCGTGGCCGAGACGACCTACGAGGGCTCGTACGAACCACTGCGCGGCGTGAAGATGTCCGAGGCCTACCGCTCGACCGTCGAGCTCAGCTTCGACGTCCGCGCCGGCCTGGTGATGCGCCAGACCCACCACTGGGCGGCGATCGTCTTCATCGCCGCGCTCGTCCTGCACATGCTGCGCGTGTTCTTCACCGGCGCCTTCCGGCGGCCGAGGGAGATCAACTGGATCGTCGGCGTCACCCTGTTCATCCTGGCCTTCTTCAACGGCTTCACCGGGTACTCGCTCCCCGACGACCTGCTGTCGGGCACCGGGCTCCGAATCGCCTACTCCATCGCCCTGGCCGTACCGGTGATCGGGTCATGGCTGGCGTTCCTCGTCTTCGGCGGCGAGTTCCCCGCTCACGAGATCATCCCGCGCCTGTTCATCACCCACGTGATGATCGTCCCCGGAATGATCATCGGGCTGCTCACCGTGCACCTGGCCATCGTCTGGCGCCAGAAGCACACCGACTTCCCGGGTACCGGTCGCAGGGAGACGAACGTCGTCGGCAGCAGGCTCTGGCCGACCTACGCGGTCAACTCGATCGGCCTGTTCTTCGCCGTGTTCGCGGTGATGATCGCCATGGGCGGGCTCCTGCAGATCAACCCCGTGTGGCTCTACGGGCCCTTCCACCCGGATCAGGTTCCCTCACCGGCGCAACCGGACTGGTGGCTCGGATGGACCGAGGGGGCGCTCAGGATCTTTCCCCCCTGGGAGGTGCGCGCCTTCGGCTTCGAGTTGCCGAACCCCTTCTTCCCCGGCGTCCTCCTTCCGGGCATCACCTTCGGACTGCTGTACCTGTGGCCCTTCATCGAAGCCCGCATCACCCGCGACCGTGATCCCCACCACATCCTCGACCGCGCCCGCGACCGGCCGGTCCGAACCGCTCTGGGCATGATGACGCTGACGTTCTACGTCGTACTCCAGGTCGCCGCCAGCAACGACCTCATCGCCAACAAGCTCGCCGCCTCGGTCGCGACCATCACGCGGGTCTTCCAGGTGCTCGTCATCGTGGCGCCGCCCCTCGTCGGGTACGTGACCTACCGCCTGATGAAGGGACTGCAGGTGAGCAGAGCCGAGCGCTTCTCGACGGTCCCCCTGGAGGCCATGCTCCACCCGAAGCGGTACAACGGCGCGTCAGACGACGCGTCAGAAGACAAGGAGCCGAGTGACGAGTCCGAAGAGCCGACCCCCGCGGGCTGAGCTCCGCGTCCACCCCGTCGAAGGCGGCGGTTGGACATGGTGCTACGTCGAGCCGGACGACGACGTCGAGCTCTACAGCAACGAGACCTACGCGACCGCCGACGTCGCCGAGGAGTGGGCCCAACGGGCGTACCCCGATCTCGAGGTCGCCGAGGTCACCGAGGAGTGACTTTGGGGTAGGACGGGGCGGTGACCTCCACCTGGACCCGATTCCACGACATCGCCGCCGAGCTCGACTACCCGATGCTCATCGTGACCGCCGCGTCGGGCGAGGAGCGGGCCGGCTGCCTCGTCGGTTTCGCCACCCAGTGCAGCATCGACCCCCTGCGGTTCGTGGTGTGGCTGTCGAAGCAGAACCGCACCTACCGGGTCGCCCGGCACTCCCCGACGTTGAACGTTCACTTCCCGTCGGCCGACGACCGGAGCCTGGCCGAGCTCTTCGGGGGCGAGACCGGCGACGAGGTGGACAAGTTCTCCCGGTGCCGGTGGCGGGAGGGCCCCTCAGGCGTGCCCGTGCTCGAGGACTGCGGCCGCTGGTTCGCCGGGCGGGTCGTCGAGCTCGCCGACGGCGGCGACCACATGGGGTTCATGCTGGAGCCCGTGGAGGGAGCGGTGGGCCCGTGGGCGGGACAGCTCAGCCTCCAGGAGGTGCTGGACATCGAGCCCGGTCACGACGCCTGAGCGTCGCCGTCGGCCTTGGGCGCGGCAGCACGTAGTCAGGACAAGCAGTCGCGACGGTGAGCCGGCCTGCCCCGGCCCCCATGTTCACGGTCCCCGCTCCCGCGCCCGGTTGTGAAAGCCACACGCCGGTTGCCCGTTGTCCTGGGTGGTGGGCCCA
>CAYTTL010000102.1:0-8508 GCA_964440725.1 uncultured Acidimicrobiales bacterium
TCCCCGGCGGGCCTCCTGGGCCGGCGGAACTCGTTCTGGTCGGGTTCAGAGCGGTCGTGGCGACCCTGAACCCGACCAGAACGAAAGTGTGGCATCAGGCACCGGGCGATTCGCCGACCTCCCGCAGGGCGACGCCGATCGCCGTCCGTAGCCGGCGGGCCGTCGCCGGGGCCAGGTGGGCCACCACGCCGGCACCCGCTCGGCCCTCCTCCTCGAGGGTGAGCTCGACGCGCAGGTCGTCACACGTGTCGCAGTCGTCGAACACGGCCACCACCCAGGCGACGGGAAAGTGGTCCTCGTCCCCGGCGGGATGGTCGTCCATGGCGAAATCGACGGACTTCTTCATCGGCGCAGTGAATCATGCCCGGCTCCCACTAGATCCAGAAGCCCGAATCGCCGCCGGAGGTGCCTGGGGCCGGGGCCGGGGCCGGGACCGGGGCCGGGACCAGCTGGACGAACGCCTCCCGGACGTGCCGGTCGCACGGCGAGGCGTCGGTATGGGGCTCGGCGGCAACGCACAGTCGATGCGCCCTGGCTTGCGCGCCGGCGACATCGGTCGAATGACCTGACCCCAATGGGCCAAGGCCAGGCGATCGAGCCGTCGTGGTGGTCATCGAGGACTCCCCTGTCTGCTCAAGGGCGAACCCGGCGCGAAAGCCAGGGCGCGTCGTGGTGGTCGTGGAGGTCGGCGTCGTCGAGCAAACGCCGACGGTGCTCGAGACACCGATTAGGGACCGGCACGATCAGCGGGCGGCAGCGCTCGTCGGCCGAGCTGCCAACCGCGTGTGTGATCCGCTTTCTGGCAAGGTTGCGCAGGTCGCCGTGGCCTGTGATCTCAAGCCGAGGTAATCACGCTAACACCGGGTCGGACGCGATCGCCAGGTAGCGCCGCAGCCGGAGCGCGCCCGAGCGCCGTGCTACCGGACCAGCAGGGTGGTGGGAATCAGAACCGGGATCGAGTCCTCCGGGTTCGGCACCAGGTTCACCGTCGCCCCGCCCGTCACCTTGAGCGTTCTGCTCACGAACTGGGCGCTGAGGTCGATGGGCAACGAGCCCCCTCCCGAGAGGTTGAAGGCATCAGCGTTCGGCAGGAAGAACACCCCGGCGAGCTTGGTCGACGAACCGCCAGTCATCCCGTTGGTGTTGCCCCCGGCTTCGGTCCACAGCCCGAGGTCCTCGAACGGGTTGGTGGTTGTCAGCTCCGTCACATCGGGGACCCGCCCGGTGATCTCGTTGGGTGCCGACCAGTCGATGAACGACCCGCTGGAGACGCTGATTGTTCCCGAGTAGTTGTCGCAAGGGTTTGAGCAGGGCTCGTCACCATCGTCGGCCGGCACGTTGTCGTAACCGCTGGCCAGGAAGGCGAAGGTCTGGCACATGTGGACCGTCGATCCCGATGCAACCTTCACCGATCCCTTCCCGACCACCAGCCGGTTGGCATGACCCGGAGCGGTGCGACCGCTGCAGGAGGAGGCGCCGCCCACGTTCATGTTCATGGTGCTGGCCGAACCGGTGAGGTCGAGCCCGACCTTGTTCCCGGTGGCCTTGCCACCGACGTAGACCTTGCGGGGGTCGGTAAGGGTGAAGGAGCTGTTCACGGCCAGCTGCCCGGTCACCACAACGAACGCGTCGGGGGCGGAGAGGGTCAGCGGGGTGGCCACATTCAGGTCGCAGTTGAACCAGATGTTCTGAGCCGAGGTGCGGCCCGGCACGGCGAAGAAGACACTCAACATGTTGCAGTCGACGGGCTGCAGCACGAGCCAGGTGATGCCGTTCCCGGTGCAGGTGTTCAGGATGAACGTTGCGCAACCCGGAGGGCGGCCACCATTGCCCGTCAACACGCTCTCGGCCGTCTGGTCCAGGGTGGCCACGTTCTCCCGGTAGCGGAGATCCGTGTACTTCCGTCCCGTCTGGGGAGACCCCACGATGGCAGTGTCGCCGTACGTCGACGGGTACGCCGTGGAGATGTCGGTCGCCGGCTTGTTGAAGTTGGCGGCGAAGACCCCGATCCGGGAGGGCCGGGTACCGATTCCCGGACGGCAGTCGGGGTTCGTGGAGTTGGCGCTGCAGGCCAGCACCGACGGTCCTCCGGCGGTGGCCTGGGCGTTGAGGATGGGCTGCGAGCAGCCGCCGACCGCCTCGCTGTCGATCTGGATGGTGCCGGGGTTCGGGCCGAAGGGCTGGGCTATGACCCGCGTGTTCGCTCCCCCCGTCTGGAGCACGTCGCACTTCTCCCGTTCGAGCAGCTGCAGGGCGGCGACGAAGTCGAGGGACTCCGTGGCGTTCAGGCGTCCGACCGACCGGACCCGGACGTTGGTGGCGCCGAATCCTGCGACCTGGGCGAAGGCGGGGGCCTGCCGTTCGGTGACGATGACCGCGAGGTTGTCGCAGGAGCCGTGCTCCAGCGCCCCGGGGTCACCCCGACCGACATCGTCGGGGAAACGGGGGTCTGGCAGGACGTACCCGCTCTGGATCTCGACGGTGAACCGGCCCTGGGCCGCTGTCGCCTGGAGCTTGGCCCATGTCGACGGCTGGTTGGGCGCACAGCGGACGGTGTCGGGGGCCGAGGCGACCGACGGGCAGGGGTCCGCCCCCAAGACCTGGCCGGCTGCGTTCGAGTACGTCACGCTGCCGGCGTCGAACGTGGAGAACCCCTTGGCGTTGCCGCGGAGGAAGTCCTTGGCCTTGCACACGCCCGACCAGGGCCCGAAGGCGAGCCGTGAGATGCCCGCTCTCGCCGCCACGTCGGCAATCCCCTTGTTGGTGCGGCGGTCGACCCGCAACTGGCCGAGGTCCACCACCAATGCCACCATCAGCAGTGAACCGACTGCGACCAGTGCAGTCACGATCATGACCGCGCCCCTCTCGCCCTCCCTGTCGGCTCTCACCCCTTGTCGCGCTCGAACCGGGCCACCATCTTGCCGTCCAGCACCACGTCCCTCGTGAAGAAGAAGAACTCGAGGCGGGCCGGTTTGGTGGCCGAGATCTTCGCCAGGTGAACCGTCGGCTCGTTGGAGGCGCCCGGGGGATCGCTCAGGCCGCAGTCCGAACCACCGGTGGGGAGCACGATCTTCACGCATACGTCGCCGGGAACCAGGCCGCCGCCCGACGCCCCCACCACCCGGCTCCGGACGCCGCCTTCCCACGCGCTGACGGCGCCGGGGCCGGCGCCGATCGGGAGGCTGGCGCCGTAGCGGGCACCTTCGCGGACGGCTTCGATCAGGGCGATCTTGTCGGTGTAGGCCTGGCCTCCCGTAAAGATGCCCAGGAGCAGGGCCAGGAACAGCGGGGCGACGAGGGCGAACTCGACGAGTACGGCCCCTCGTTCCTCCAGAGAGGGTTGGCGCGGCGCAACGAGAGTCACTTGTGCTCATCGACTCCTTCGGACGCCGACTTGAGCTGTGCCGAAACAAGCGCTCAAGGCTCTCTCGGGCGTGCCGATACCTACAGGAGAACAACCCCCCAGGACGGCCGATCCGACCGACACCGTGGTCTTCGAACCATCGGAGTGAGTCTTTGCGAACGGCCATGACCACCAAGACGCGGATGACCCTGCTCGTCGGGTTCGTCATCTTCGCCGCCGGCGGCGCCGGAGCCGCGTTCCTCGGAAGTCGCCACTCGGAAGGTGCTGCTGGAAGTACCGGCACCCTCCAGGTCCATTACGCCGCCAGCCCAATCGCCGTCGCCACCGCAGGATCGACGGCACTGGCCGACGGCAGCATCCGCACCAAGGGCGTCGACCCCGCCACTCGCCCCACGAACGCCGTCACGGACCCGACGCAGCTGTCGGGCCGGGTGGCTGCCTCCGCCATCCCTGCCGGCGCCATCGTCACCACGGACATGTTCCCCGACCCCCAGACCCGGATCGGCACCGTCGTGATCCCTCCCGGCAAGCGAGCCCTGAGCCTGGAGGTGCAGCCGCTGGCCGGCGTCGCCGGTTTCGCCGGCGCCGGCGATCGCATCGACGTCTACGGGGTGATCAAAGGGGAGGACGCTCCAAGGGGCGTGCGCCTCGTCGTCCAGGGTGTCGACGTGCTCTCCGTGAACGGCGTCGGTCTCCCTGCGATGCAGGGCCAACCCGGTGGCCCGAACCTCATCTACCTGCTGGCTGTCACGCCCGTCGATGCCGAGCGCCTCATCTACCTCAACGAGTACGAGAAGCTGTACTTCGACCTGGTGCCCAAGGGCGAGGGGCCCGTGAAGACGCCCGGGGTCGGACCTTCCGGCGCCCTGGCCGTCTAACGCTTCGCATGCGCAACCCCACGCTGCTGGTCCTCGACCGGACAGATGAGCTGAGCCGGCAGGTCGAACGGGTGACCGCAGCCATGCATCCCCGCCCCGACGTGGTGTGGTGTGACGGTTTCGACGCCATCGACGCGGCGACAGCCGGCGCCGGGTCATTCGACGTGCTCATCGCCGGGCCCATGGTGTCGGGCGACGACGGCTTCCGTCGGCTCCGCCACCTCCGGGAACGGGCACCCGACCTTCGTCTCATCCTGGCCGTCGACCGGTGGCGGAGCGCCAACCTGCGCGACACCGTGCGGACCGGGGCCCTGGACATCCTCCGGCTTCCGGTGGACGACGAGAAGTTGCAGGACGCCGTCGAACAGGCCCTCGAGATCGGGGCGTCGGTACCGTCTCCGACGGTCGCCGGACCGGCTTCGGGCAACGGCCAGGGGACCGTCGTCGCCGTGCTGTCGGCCACCGGCGGGTGCGGCAAGACGTTTCTCGCCACCAACCTGGCCTACTACCTGCAGTCACGCTTCCAGAAGCGCACCTGCCTGATCGACCTCGACCTGCAGTTCGGTGAGCTGTCGACCGCGTTGCGCCTCAAGCCCAGGTACACGATCCACGATCTGGTCTCCCAGGACGACGAGGACGACGACGACCTGGTCGACCGGCTCGAGGACCACCTCGTGCACCATGACTCGGGCATCCACCTGTTGGCCGCACCCGAAGGACCGGCCGAGGCGGACGGCGTCGAGGTGGACGACGTGATCCGGATCATCGAGGCCGCACGTTCGCTGTTCGACTACGTGGTCGTCGACACACCGGCCGCCCTGAGCGAGCCGGTGCTCGCCATCCTCGACCAGGCCGACCAGGTATTCGCCCTCGCCACCCTCGACCTGCCCAGCGTGCGCAACCTCGGCCTCCTGCTGACGACGCTGAAGAAGCTCAAGGTGCCGACCGAGCGCATCACGCTCATGCTCAACAAAGTCGAGCCTGACGTCGGTATCGACGTCGCCGGGGTCTCCCAGTACTTCCCGCAGGGCTTCTCAATGGTCGTTCCCTACGGTCGAGAGGTGAACCGGTCTCTGAACATGGGGCAGCCCGTCCTGGCCTACGCCCCGCGGGGCGAAGTCAGCAAGACCCTCGACGCCGGTCTCCTCACGATTCTCGGCCTCGGTGGTGGTGACGACGACCGAGCGGTAGCCGCCGAGCCGTCCCGGTTGCGACGGTGGTTCAAGTTGCCCCAGATGAAGCCGGCGTAGCCCACATGGTGTTCGCTCTCGTGGCCCTGGTCGGGGGTCTGGCGCTCATGGCGGTAACCGGGGTTCGCCACCGTCGGGACCAGCAGCGGGCCATGGACGACGTGCTGGGCATGAAGCCTCCGTCCCCCGACGTGGAGGACAACGACGACTTGAGCGCCCTCACCGGGCGCGCCGTGCAGATGGCCGGCCAGATGGTGGACCGCATGGACCACGGCCACTCCCTCGGCCAGAAGCTGGAGCGGGCGAAGATCCCCCTCCGCCCGGGTGAGTTCGTCATCGTCGTGGCCGGCGGGGCCCTGGCCATCGCCGCCGTGCTGATGGCGGTCACCCACTCGGTCCTTCCGGCGGCGGGAGGGGCCCTGGGCGCCGTGGTCGTCGCCATCCAGGTGGTGAAGCGCCGCATCACCAAGCGACGGCGAGCCTTCGAGGCCCAGCTGCCCGATGCTCTCAGCCTGGTGGCGTCGTCGCTGTCTGCCGGGCACACCTTCCTGCGGGCAATCCAGATGATGTGCCAGGAATCGAGCCCGCCGCTGTCGGAGGAGTTCGCCAGGGTGGTCGCCGACACCTCGCTAGGCGATCGTGTGGTCGACGCGGTCGAGCGAATGGCCCTCCGGCTTCAGATCCGCGACATGGACATGGTCGTGCAGGCCATCCGTATCCAGCAGGAGGTCGGGGGCCGGCTGGCCGATCTTCTGCACACGCTCGCCGACGTCATCCGGGCTCGGGACGAGGTGAGGCGAGAGGTGCAGGTGCTGACCGCCGAAGGGCGTGCGTCGGCCTACGTCCTGGCCGGGCTCGTGCCGTTCCTGTTCACCGTCATCCAGGTCCTGAACCCTGAGTACGTCAAACCGCTCTACCAGGGCTGGGGGCTCGTTCTCCTCGCCGGCTGCGCCGCGTCGGTGCTCGTCGGAATGTTCGTGATCCTCCGCATGGTGAAGATCGAGATCTGATGGGTGTACCGACCCTCGTCTGCATCGTGCTCGCCCTGGTGGGTGCTGCCGTCATGGGCGCGGCGGTGATCCGTTCGCGGCGGATCGCCCCGGATATCGGCGTGTTCATGGAGGCCGTTGCCCCCGAGGCCCGAGGGGAGGAGCTCGCCGATCCGCTCGCGTCGCGACTGCTCTCCATCGGCGGGCGTTGGGCCTCAGGCCGTCTCGAACGGCTGGTGCCCGCCAACTACCTCGACAAGATCGGCCTGCAGCTGGTGCAGGCGGGGATGTCGGGGAAGCGGAGACCCGGCCAGCAACTCGCGTTGCAGATCGCGGGGGGTGCGGCGGGTCTGGCTGTCGTCCCGCTGTTGCCCGAAGCATCTCCTCTGAAGGGTGTCCTGGCCCTGTTGCTCCTGCCCGTCATGGGGTTCATGCTGCCGGCGGCCCGCCTGAAGCGAGCTGTCCGGGCGCGCTCGGACGCCATCTTCAAAGACCTTCCCGACATCGTGGACATGCTGGCCATCGCCGTCGAGGCCGGAAGTGGGTTCGAGTCGGCCATCAGCGTGGTCTGCAGGAACTTCACCTCGCCCCTCACCGACGAGCTTTCCACCGCACTGAAGGAGATGGAGTTGGGGCTGCCCCGGCGCGAGGCGCTGCAGCGCCTCCGTGACCGGGTCGACCTCGACGCCGTACGGATCCTGGTCCTGTCGCTCCTGCAGGCCGACGCCCTGGGCATCCCCATCGGTCGAGTCCTCAAGTCGCAGGCCACCGAGGTGCGGGCCCGTCGGCGGGCCTGGGCGCGGGAGAAGGCAGCCAAGCTGCCCGTGAAGATCATGTTCCCGCTGGTCCTGTTCATCTTCCCGCCGATCATGGCGCTGGTGCTCGGACCCGCCGCAGGGTCGTTCGGAAAGCTCGCCGCCTGACCCACCGGCCGTCACCCGGACCGCCACGACTGTTCGGTCTCGGCGGTGATGGCGAGTGATCGGATCAGCTCGCCGGAGGCGACCACCCATTCCGACAGCTCCAGGCCCGCTTGGGAGAACCGGTCGACGGTGGCGTGCCACATCTCGACCTCGAGCTCGTTCGGCGTGCCCAGGTCGACGCCGTCGAGGACGGACACGAGTACGACCTTCCGCGCGGTGAGATGGTTGGTCGCGCTGGTCACCCCGGCACGGATGGCGTCCTCGGCTGTGTGCCGTTGGCCCCGGAACACCCACATGTCGACGACGGTGCCCTCCGCGTCGGTGATGGCGGCGGCATGGCCGTGGGTGAAGCGGTCGGCCAGGCTCACGGCGGTGGCGATGGCGTCGGACAGGTCGTGGATGACGGGAACCGGCACCATCAACGGGCGGCGTCCGCGACGTCGCCGGCGGGGTCGTGGCATGAGGGTCCTCCTCGTTCAGCTGTTCTGAAGAGGGGGAAGCCGCTAACGAAACTACCGCCGGTGCCACCCCGCCGTCACTCGCTGTCGGCGGGGAACTCCGGCCGCACGGAGAGCGACGCCAGGTCGGCGGCGGCCGAGCCGGCCGCCCATCCGGCACGGTTCGTCGTGCGCACCGAGTAGGTACGGACTGCCGAGAAGACGGCGTCGAACGCCTCGTCGACGGCTGCCGACCGGTCGGCGAGCACCGGCAGCAGGGCCTCGCCGTACTCCTCGGCCGCCGACGCCCGGCTGCTGGCCCCGGCCGCTCGCAGACGCTGACCGATCCTGGCGGCGTAGGCCACGAGGAACGACTGCCGGAACGACCGGGTGCGGGACCGCCCGAACGTGTCGACGTGACGACCCGCGGCACTCGTCGAGGTGGCCTGCACGAGCAGGGAGGTGTACAGCAGCTCGACGAATTCGACCTCGGTCTCGAAGCCGAACACGGTGGCGAGGGCCAACTCCCTAGACCACACCGCCCGGCACCCGTTGGCCGACGCCACCTCGGCCAGCAGGAGCGACTTGGCCGACGCGTACGGGTCGTCGATGCCCAGCCGCAGGCCCACGGGTACGTCGCCGTCGGTGCCGTTGCCGCCGTCGACCATGGCCTCGTCGATGGCGTACCTGGCCATGAGCTCCTGGGCCTTGGCGGTCAATGCCTCCG
>CAYTTL010000102.1:8518-8956 GCA_964440725.1 uncultured Acidimicrobiales bacterium
CGACTTCGGCCCCTCGTACGGCGCGTCGACCCCGCTCCGCCCGCCGACCGGCTCGGCCCGGTTGGGCGCCGACGCGTCGAGCAGCGCGGCGTCGATGCTGTGCCGGGCCATCAGTTCCTGCGCCTTGGCCGTGTAGGTCTCGGCCTCCTCGGGGAACGTGGTCGACTCGGCCTTGGCCAGCAGCGCCCGCACCCGCACGAGCATGCGGCCGTCGTGCCCACCCGGCCGGCGACGGGGGCGTGGGGCGTGGCCGGGCTCGCCCGGAGGATCGCTCAGCCGGGGCAGCTCGGGAAGGAGACCGAGGAACGACAGCACCTCGACGGCGACAGCCAGGGCGTGAACGCCGGCAAGGCCCTCACGGATCGTCCATTGCTCGAGGTGACACTCGTCCCCGCTCCACCACGTTCGGGCCCCGAGGTCTTCCAGTTGCTCCGTCCA
>CAYTTL010000102.1:8966-9430 GCA_964440725.1 uncultured Acidimicrobiales bacterium
ACCGCCGATCGACCGCCGAGCAGGCGTAGCGGGCCGCGTCGGTGGCAATGATGTCGGTGACGTAGCGCACGTGGTGCGAGCCGAGCCGGTGGCCCATGACCCGGACCACGTCGGCCGGCTGCCACCCTCGCGCCCAGGCGCGACGTACCTCCTCGGCCAGGGCGGTATCCAGCACGGCCGCCACCTGAGCGCGCCCGCCCGGAGCTGCGGCGCCCTCGTCGAGGTAGTCGAGCAACTCGGCGTATGACTCCTCGTCGTCCAGGCGAAACGCGATGACGGCGGCACGCACCACGTCGCGCACTGCGAATGGGTCGGAGGGCGGACGCCGGCGATCGTCACCGGACGGCTGGTCGTCGCGGTCCGTCGCCGGCCCGGTGCGAGGGGCAGTCGCGCGTGTGCCTCCCCGCCGGCGTTGCTTGTTCTGCCGCTGCTTCGCCCGCCGCCGCTGACGGTTCCGTGTTCCC
>CAYTTL010000103.1:0-9345 GCA_964440725.1 uncultured Acidimicrobiales bacterium
CGGGCCGGGGGGCCGGGTCGGGGCGTGAGCTGTGAGAGGGCGCGGCTCGCGGAGATGCCCAAGCTCAGGGAGGCCGCCATGTCACCTCGCACCGATCGTCCCCGGCTGGTGCTCGGGTTCGCAGTCGTGATCGCCATGGTGGCGGCGGCGTGCAGCGACGACTCGACCACGGCGAAGCCGCCGCCGACGAGCGTGGCGGCGACGAGCGTGGCCGCGTCCGATCTGCCGGGTCCGATCAAGGAGGTCATGAGCAAGCCCCGGTACAAAGACGCCACCTGGAGTCTCCTCGCCACCGATCTGAAGACCGGCGAGTCGTTCTACCCGCTGAACCCCGACCCGATGTCGTTCACGGGGTCCACCCGCAAGCTGTTCTCGGTGGGCACGGCCCTCAACGGTCTCGGTGCCGACCACCGGATCACCACGCCGGTGCACCGAACCGGCACCGTCGACGGACAGGGCAACCTCACGGGCAACCTCGTTCTGGTGGGCCAGGGCGACCTCACCTTCGGCGGTCGACGCATCGATGCCGACACCATTCAGGTGACCAACTTCGATCACGGCGACGCCAACACCCTCGGCGTGGCCGAGCTGACCCCGCAGGACCCGCTCTACGGGATCGACCAGCTCGCCGCCCAGGTGAAGGCGGCCGGCATCACGAGGGTGACGGGCGACGTCGCCGTCGACGACCGCTACTTCACGCCGTACCGGGTCCCCAACGGCAACCTGCTCATCACACCGGTCCTGGTCAACGAGAACCTGGTCGACATCACGGTCAAACCGACCCAGCCGGGCCAGCCCGCCACCGTGGACTACCGACCGAAGACGGCGGCGTTCACCGTCGAGAGCACGGTCACCACTGGCCCCCCGGGCAGCGCCGAGACGGTCGAGCTCTCCGATGAAAACCTCATCAAATGCCTCGGTCAGCCCGGCTGCAAGGGCACGATCAGCGGCTCGATCCCCCAGGACTACCAGACCCCGCTGGTCGGCGGTACGACGATGGTCCACACATTCCGGATCGAGGACCCCAGCACCTTCGCCCGGACCGCCTTCATCGAGGCCCTCCAGCGCCAAGGGGTGGCGGTGTCGGCGAACCCGGTCGTGCCCAACCCCACCGGGGCGCTGCCGGCGAGCCCGACGTACGCGCAGGACACCAAGGTGGGCGGCTTCACCTCGCCGCCGTTCTCCCAGGACGCCAAGCTGATCCTGCACGTCAGCCTCAATCTCGGCGCCAACCTGTCGCTCAGCCTCTTCGGCCGGTCCCAGGGCGAGAACACCATTCAAGGTGCGCTCGCCGCCGAGCGCAAGACACTCGTCGGCCAGTACGGCGTGCAGGGTGGCCAGTTCGACTTCCCCACCAACGGGAGCGGCTCGCCCGACAGCCAGGCCGCGCCCCAAGCGTTCGTGCACCTGCTGACCAAGATGGCCTCCGCGCCGGTGGCCGGCGCCTACCAGGCGGCATTGCCGGTGCTGGGCGTATCCGGATCGATGGCCACGACCGGCGTGAACCTGCCGGCGAAGGGCCACGTGTTCACCAAGCCGGGGACGACGGTCATCCCGACTGCCGACGGCAAGAGCGCGGAGCTGAAGGCCCAGAACCTGGCCGGCTACATCGAGACCAAGAACGGCCGCACGCTGGCGTACGTAGTGATGGTGAACAACGCCGGAACCGTGAACCCCGAGGAGCTCACCTCCATCGTCACCGAGGTCTTCGAGGACGAGGCCGTCATCTCCAACTACCTCTACGAATCGCTCTGAGCTGCGAACCGCAGGACGCGTCCTGTGGTCGCCCAGCAGAAGGGCCGGTGCTCTCGCACCGGCCCTGCCTGCATCTTCGTTGGTGGCGGGGGCGGGATTTGAACCCGCGACCTTCGGGTTATGAGCCCGACGAGCTACCAGACTGCTCCACCCCGCGGCGTACCCATCAGCTTACCACCATCGATCACGACGGCTGGGGGGCAGGAAGGGGGGGCGGAACGGTCGTGGCCGGCACGGTTGCACCCAGCGCGGAGGCGGCCTGGTTCACCAGCTCGCGGGCGGTGTTGTTCTCCCGCTGGTAGGCGGCCAGGTCGCCCGCCTTGAGAGCGGTCTCGGCGGCCTGATAGTGGTCGGCTGCCTGGGTGAGCAGGTTCTGCGCCGTGCCCGTGGCCGCCGGGGGCGCCGGCGGAGCGCCGGGCGGAGCCGCGGGGTCCGGTGGTGGCGGCTGGTCCCCGGTCGGGGTCTGCTCCAGCGTGGGCGGGGCACTGCCGAACACCTCGGTCAGGGCCTGTTCCAGCGAGTCCCTCATCACCACCTTGTCGGCGTAGACCACGATCACCTTCTTGAGCTGAGGCAGCGGCGTGGTCGACGACGACACGTACAGCGGTTGCACGTAGATCAGCGATTGGTTGATCGGGATCATCAGCATGTTCCCGAGCGTCACCCGGGAGCCCCGTTGCGGGTCCCCCAGCAGAGTGATCTCGCGGGAGATGTCCGGTTCCTGGTTGATGCGCGCGTTCACCAGCGCGGGCCCGTCGATCTGTTGCTGGCGGGGCATCACGAAGGTCTGGAGCTGCCCGTAGTTCTCCGGGTCGCTCTTGGCCACCATGAAGGCCATGAGCTCCTTGCGACTGTCGTCCCTCGACAGCGGGACGAACGGCTCGAACATGAGGAAGGTCTCGGTGGTCTCGCCCGGGAGGCGCATCTTCAGGTAGTACGGGGCGATTCGCGGTGCCCGGGACTGCACCGCCGGGCTTCCGGGCGCGATCGACGCCGCCTGCCCGACGGCACCCGGTGACTGGGCGATGTCCCATGCGTCGGTCTTGTTGTAGAACTCCGCGGCGTCGGTCATGTGGTACAGCCCGTACATGTTGGTCTGCACGGTGAAGAGATCCTCGGGATAGCGCACGTGCGCCCGCAACCCCGGGTCCATGCTGTCGCCGTCAGTGAAGAGCTTCGGGAAGGCCTGGCGGTAGGCCCGCACGATGGGGTCGCTCTCGTCCATCACGTAGAACGTCATGGTGCCGTCGTAGGCGTCGACGACCACCTTCACCGAGTTGCGCACGTAATTGAAGCTGCTCTGCAGGCCGCCGCCCGCGGGAACGCGCGCCGTGTCGGCCGGCTGCGAGTAGGGGTACCGGGTGGTGGTGGTGTACGCGTCGTAGATCCATTGGATCCGGTTGTTGAACACCACGGGGTACGGGTCGCTGTCGTACTTCAGGAACGGGGCCGCCTTGCGCACCCGCTCGTCGATGTCGCGGATGTAGATGGCCTTGGATTCCGAGGTGATGAACCCCGAGATCAGCGGGTTGGGGTCGCCGAAGCGCAGGGCCAGGGCGGCCCGCCGTACCCACGAGCTCATGGTCACCCCACCCGAACCGGCATAGGTGCTCGTGTGGTTGGTGCCGTTGTTCTCGGTGAAGTCGATCTCCTGCTGCTTGGTCTTGACAATGGCGTACCCGGGGAGGTCCTCGCCGAAGTAGATGGCGTTGTTGGCCGCAGTGAGTGGACCGTTCGCAGGCGTCGGGGGGAGATCCTTCACCAGCAGGTCGGGATTGCCGTCGGGCGCAACCGCGTTGGCGGGTGAGCCCACCACCCCGTACCCGTGGGTGTACACCAGGTGCTGGTTCACCCACGATGGCGAGGGGATGCCGTTGATGTTGAGCTCGCGCGCGGCGATGAGCACCTGGGTGGTCCGGTCGGAGTCGGAGAGGCCGTACCGATCGACGTCGACGTCGTTGAACTGGTAGAAGGTCCGGATCTCCTGGAGTTGCTTGTAGTCCTCGAGGAGGATCCTCGGGTCCCACAGGCGGACGTTCTTGATGGTGTCCTCGTTTTCCGCCAGTCCGGACGCGGTGAGGTCCTCGCGGTAGTCGAAGTTGTTGACCTGGGTGTCCTGGATGTTGAACGCCGCCCTGGTGGCGTTGATGTTGCGGGCGATGTAGGGCCGCTCCTTGGTCGACTCCGTGGGCTGCACCCGGAACTTCTGCACGAAGGCCGGGTAGGCCGTGCCCGCCGCCACCGACACCAGGGCCCACAGGCCGACCGCGGCGACCGGTAGCACCCACCCCCGCCAGAAGATGTTGATCAGGAAGAGCGCGCCGGCGATGAGCGAGATACCGATCAGCAGGTTCAGGGCGGGAAGCTGCGCCTTCACGTCGGTGTAGCTGGCGCCGCTCACGACTCCCCGGGAGGAGAACACCAACTCGTAGCGCTGGAGGACGTACCCGATGGCCTTGAGCAGGGCCAGCACGGCGAGCAGCACCGACAGGTGGACCTTCACCTGCGGGGTCACCTTCTGCATCGGTGTCTGGAACCGGATGCCACCGTTGAGGTAGTGGGCGACAGCGGTGACGATCAGCACGATCACCATCGCTGCGAACAACCAGTCGACCACGAACTTGAGGAACGGCAGCTGGAAGACGAAGAAGCCGATGTCCTTGTCGAACAACGGGTCCTTGGTGCCGAAGTCGACCCGGTTGCGGAAGAGGATCCACGCGTTCCACTGCCCGGCCGTCCCCGGCCCGGCGATCAGGGCGAACAAGCCGGCCACGGCGATGCGCACCAGGCCGGAGCGGGGGCCGACGAGTGCGTGGTAGCGCTCGACGACCTGCTCTTCGGGGCCCGTGGGCCGGAAGCGCGGAGCGATCATGTCGGCGACCGCCAGGTTGACCCACATGAGCACGAAGAACAGCGCGGTGAAGATGACGGCCATCGCCACCTTGGCCCCCAGGACCCCCCGCCACACGCTGGTCAGACGGAGCTCGTCGAACCAGAGGAAGTCGGTGTAGAAGCCGGCGATGCCGCGCAGCGACAGAATGAGTAGAAGCAGGACGAAGACGATGACGCCCACCACCACCAGCCGGGTCCTGTTCGGCGGCGACCGCCGACGGGGCAGGTCAGTGGGGGGACGCACGGTAAGAGACTACGAGAGTTCGCGTCCGATCAGGCTTCAACCCGAACGTGGGATCGACCGGGCCGCAGCCACGTCAGGCAGGGGGGCCTCGTCAGGTACGGGGCACCAGGATGCAATGGCAGCCGGCGTGGGCGGGCGGATGGGTCTGGCCCGTCGGGAAAGCCTCGCCCTTGGGCACGGCACCGGCCAGGGCGTTGTCGTCACAGTCCGGACAGGGTCCGTCGTCGTCGACGACCCAGCACCGGGCCGCTCCGTCGGGCGTGGCTGCGAAGACCCCGCGGGAAAGGGCGGTGCTGCAGTGGTGGCGGGCGGCCCGTTCGATCTGGGTCGTCTTCCACTGCCGATAGGTGGCTCCCAGCTTCTCGCTCACCCCGCCCACGTCGACCGACGAGGGGGCGTCGCCGGACCCCGCGGCCTCGTCGAGCACCCGCTTCAGGCGTTCCCGCAGAGGGAGTACGAGATCGACGGCGAGCTCGGCGGCCCACTGGCCGACCGGCCACTCCCGTCCGGAGGGGGCGTCCGGTGGTTCATCGCCGGAGACCTCGGCCGCATCGGGGGACGAGGCGAACGCGACCCCGCGGTCGGCGGCCTGGCGCAGGAACGGGGTCGCTGCGCTCTGGTAGCGCGCCACGTGTTCGTCGAGCGGAGGCAGGACGTCGGCGATGAACCCGCGCTGGCGCCGGAGCCGGTCGAGGATCTCGTTCTGCTCATCCTGGAGGCCCCGCTTCAACTGGCGGACCAGGCCGAACTGGACAGGCTCGAGGAGGCGATCGCGCCGCGCCAGGGCCGACTCGTCGGAGACCGACTTCGGAGTGCCCTCCGGGGCGACCGCCGCACCGGCCGGGTCCGGGGCAGGCGACGCTGTGGGAACCGCGGCGTCACCGATGGCCGGTTCCGCCGTCTCCGGTTCGGATGCCGCCGGACCGGGCACTGGCTCCCGCGGGGGGACCTGGGCGACCTGGGCGGCTCGCAGCCGGGCGAACAGCTCGTCGGCACTCGCCAGTGCGGCCGACCCCCCGGGCCCGGGCAGGGCCGACTCGGTCGTGCTCACGACCGGCTCGACGTGTCCTGCTTTCGGCGCGGGCTTCTTGGCGGCGGGCCCGACCTTCCTGGGGGCCGGCTCGTACCTCTTGGCGACGGGCTCGGACGTCTTGGCGACGGGCTCGGGCTTCTTGGCCGCCGGCTCGGCCCCGGCCGGGGGCGGCGGGGGCGGGGGCGGGGTGGTGGTGCGGGCACCGGTCGCGTCGTCGGGCGCTGCCGGCGGCGCCCCCTGCTCGGGCCGCGCGACCGCGGGGGCGGTGTCGGGTGCCGGCCTGGTGGCCGTGAGACCGGCCGAGGCCGACGCCGGCGGGGAGGCAGGCGGTGCGTGCGACGTCGTTCCGTTGCCTGCGTGGGACGGGGCCGGCGCGGGCGAACCACCGGAGGCGCCGGCATGGGCCAGCCCCCGCCCGAGCGGGCCGGCGAGCTCCTTGGCCGACGGGGCGGCGACGGCCGGGCGGTTCTGCGGGATCGCGTCCCGCCGCGGCCGGCGGTCGGGCGCCGGGCCACGGCCGAGGGGATCACCGCCGCCACTGTCGCTGTCGGGGATCCGGTCGCCGGGCGACCGACCGGCGGCGGCGTCGAGCACGGGCCCGGCGTCGGCTTCGGCCCGTCCCAGCTCGTGGGTGGCCTCGTCGAGCGTGCGGCGCACCACCCCATAGGCCTCGAGCAGGCGCTGGCGGGCCATCCGCAGGTGCTCGATCTGAACCTCGGCGGTGCGGCGTCGGCGGGTCAGGTCGGCGAGCATCCGCTCGCGCACGGCTCGCGCCTCGGCAACCATCTCCCGGCCCTGCACCCGCGCCGACTCGACCTCGGCCTCGGCCTCGGCCCGGGCCCGGTCGCGCAGGCTCCGTGCCGCCGACTCCGCCGCCTGGCGCAGGCCGGAGGTCATCCGGTCGGCCTCCTCGGATCGGCGGGCGAGCAGGCCGTCGGCCTCGGAGCGGACCCGGGCGATCCTGCTCTCGGCCTCGCCGACCACCCGGGCGGCGCGCTTCTCGGCCTCCGACACGATGCCGGCGGCCGCCTCGCGGGCGTTGGTGAGCAGGCGGGCGGCCTGCTCGCCGAGGGCGGCGGCGAGCACCTCGTCGTCGAGGTAGGGATTGGCGGCCCGCTCGTTCGCCCGCTCCAACGCCTCCCGGAGCTCGGCCTCGCGAGCGCTCGCCGCAGTCAGCTCGTCGGCGACCCGCTTGAGGTAGTCCCGGACCTCGGCCTGGTCGTACCCGCGGAAGCCGGTGGCGAAGGTCTTGATGGCCACCGACTCGGGGGTGATGCCCGTCCCCGACGAGATGACGACCGGTTCGTCATCCATCGGCTGAGGTTACCGCCGCCTCCTCCCGCCGGGGTGGACCCGGGCGCCCGCGGTGCGGCAGACGCCGCGCCTAGGTGCGGCGGCCCAGCCCGCCGAGCAGGCCGCTCAGGACATCGACCAACGAGTTGACGGTGTCATCGACGAGCGGGACGTCCACGAGAGGGGCCGGGCCGACCGGTGTGGCGGGAGCGGCCGGGGTCTCCGGTGACGACGGTGTGCTCTCTTCATCTCCGTCGCTCGACGGTGTCGTCCCCGTCGGGCCCGGCGTCGGGGCGGCCGGTGCCGCCGCCGGAGGCGGCGCCCCCTCGGCTGCACTCAGCGGGCCGCGGCCGATGGCCTCGTCGACGCCCGCCAGCAAGGGCGCCCGCGACACTCCCTGGTCGAGCGCCACCAGGCCCCACGCCGCCCCCTCGTCGTGGAACGCGAACACGGCGCGCAGCCGGTCGGTGAAGCTCTGGCGGGTCCCCTGCACGGTGATGGCCAGGCCCACGAGGGACTCGCCCGGCGAGCGCTGAGGGTCGATCGACGCCTCGTCGAACAACGGCTCGTTCTCGAGCGCTGGAATGATCTGGCGGTAGAAGCCCGGCGTACGACCCTCGTCGGGACCGAGTTGGGCGGTGAACCCGCGGCTCCGGGACACCAGCTGGGTACCCAGATCGATGGCGTCACCCAGGAACCGCTGGTCCCACGAGTCGCCGCCCTTGTAGATCAACGGCGAGGGCCGGCCGGGAAGAAGCCCGGCGGCGGGCACCGAGACCTGGCGAAGGGGCGGCACCTCCAGTGACCGGCCGGTCGACGACACCGTCACGCCGGCGGTGTACGACGCCACCGACACCGCCGACCCTCGCGCCAGGCGGGCGGCGCCGCCCCCGACGGTCACGTCGGTGTCGGCCGCGGTCACCGACACCTTTTCGTCCGAGGCCGTCACGAGCAGGTCGCCGGCCAGGAGCGACGGGTGGAGATCCGAACCGGTGCCGACCGGTGCACCGAACTCGACCTCGGTGCCGTTGCGGAGCTCGAGCTGGCGACCATCGGAGAGCCGGACGACGGCCGATCCTGACTCGACCTTCACCCGGTCCCCGGCGCGGAGGGTGCGGCTGTCGTCGACGGGGCGGGCGGCGGCACCGGCGGTGGACACCGAGGCGCTGCCGTCGACGACCAGGCGCGCCGACGGCCCGCCGCCCCCGCCCGTGCAGGCGGCGGCCAGTACGACGGTCACGACCACCGAAATCGCCAGACGACGCGTTCTCATCTTCTCTCCTCCGCCTGTATCGACACGGCGGGCAGGATGATTGAGAAACGCGAGCCCTTGCCCTCCTCCGTCTCACAGACGAGCTCGCCGCCGTGGGCTTCCACGGTGCGGCGGACGACGGAAAGGCCGAGGCCCAGGCCCCCGAACGACCGGGTGGCGGTGCTGTCGGCCTGGGCGAAGTCCTCGAAGATCCGTCCGAGCTCGTCCTCGGCGATACCGATGCCCAGATCGTCGACGGAGATCTCCACCGCCGGTCCCGGCGCGCCCGGCACGGGCGTGCCGTCGGGCCCCGCGGCGTAGGGCACGAAACCCTCGACCGGGCGGGCGGTGACGAGGATGCGACTGTCGGGGGGCGAGAACTTCACCGCGTTGTCCATGAGCTCGTCGAGGGACTCCTCCACCCGGCGGCGTTCGACCACCAGCTCGGGGAGGTCACGGGAGATGCGCCGGGTGATGGGACGGCCTCCACCCTCCCGGGCCTTCCAACGCTTGACCAGCGAATCGATCAGGGAGCGGACCTCGGTGGACTCGCGCCGCACGATGTCGTCTCCGGCGACGCCACCCCCGCCACCCCCGGCCACCTCCAGGAGACGACCGATCACCCGTTCGAGCTGGTCGGCGGCATCCTCGATCGCCGCCAGCCCGGCCCGGGCCTCGTCCCGCGGCAGCCGGCCCCGGCCGAGCATCATGGCGTAGCCCTTGATCGGCACCAGCGGCGTGCGCAGCTCGTGGCTGATGTTGGCCAGCAGGTCGGCCTTGGTGCGCTCGGCCTCGCGCTCGCGGCGCCTGTGGCGCAACACCCCGACACCCCCCCCCACCCCGCCCCCCCGCCGGGCCCGCCCGCCCGCGGACCGG
>CAYTTL010000104.1:0-3747 GCA_964440725.1 uncultured Acidimicrobiales bacterium
CCGAAGCGCAGGGTGGCGGCCTGGTTCACCAGCATCTGCTCGTCGCGGGCGAAGGCGTCCTCGGTGGCCGGTCGGCGGGCCCGGGCCAGCAGGCGCACGTGGGCCTCGCCGATGTCGCCACCCAGCCAGGCTCGTTCGGCCACGGGCATGTGACGAAGCGCTCGCCCCAGGCGCAGGCGACCACGGGCGGTGGGCACGGGCAGGCCACAGCGGGTGGCCAGCCACGCCGTCGCGCTGCGGGCTCCGTCGGCCTCCCAGACCTTGGAGGCGTCGAAGGCCGCGGTGGCTCTGGTGTTCACCGCCGACAGACGCTCGAGCTGGCGGTTCAGGGCCACGACGGTTTCGGGATCGGCCAGCGCCGTGGGGTCGGCCTCGACCAAGGCGTCGATATCTGCGGCCAGCTTGTCCACCACGTCGGTACGAACCGGCATCGCTGCACCCCTACATCAGGGGCATGACCTGGGGGGACCACGTCCCCGACCCACTCAGTATAGCGAACACGTGTTCGCCTGTCAACTCTCCGAGAGGGGGCTGGAGAAAACGTGGACGAAGACACCACCCCCCGTATAGCAACTGGCACGAGCTGTAGTGACTCGGATCTCACGACAACGCGGCGGCGGGCGTAGCCGTGCTCGAGGGGCTTGGGACGCGCGCCGCCGCGCATTTGAGGCGGTCAGGGCTCCACCTTCCAGCACTACCCATCCGGTCCGGGACCGGGGCTCGCAACGCGGACGCTCAGCACCCCATTAGCGTTCACACCATGCCCGACGATCCAATTCCGGCTCTGCTTCAGATCATGCTCGACACCAACGCGATCGACGCTCTCACCGATGACGATGACGCGTTGCGGCTTGTGAACCAGGCGACAGACGCTGGCCGCCTTCGTCTCTTGGTCACTCACGTGCAGGACGACGAGATAGCGAGAATTCCTGATCCAGACCGCCGCCTCCGCCGTAAGCGACTTGCGACGAGTGTCGTGCCGACGAGTGTCTTTGTGCTGGACGTGTCTCGCTTGGAGATGGCTCGCCTTGGTGACGGGCGCGTCTATGACCAGGTCCAGACGGACGGCCTGCATCACGCCGCCGACGGGATCATCGCTGATACGGCTGCAGCGGAGGGCTTGCCTGTCGTGACTGCTGATCGGCGGTTGCGAGCAAGGTGCCGAGCGCTGGGCATCGAAGTGTTCCCTGTCGAGGAATTACTCCAGCGGGTGAGGGGGATCAAACCGATGGCATCGCAGCGGAAGGGCAAGCGATGATGGATGCCTGCCACCTGGCGGGAGCTGACCTGCTTGGTTATCTCGGTGCTCGGGCTGACGGCAACCGGCGTCCGACGGGCGATCTGTGACGTGTCCCAGCCACATCTAGCGTGGCGGGCCAACCCGTTGAGACGAGGGCTTCGCGTCGGGGCGCTCGCCTTCGGGATTGCCGTCATCCTCGGACTGCTTTACCTCACCGCCGTAATGTGGCTCCTTTGGGCGTACGGCCCGTTTGATTTCAGCTTCATGGACACAGGCCGACCAGTGCCCGAAAGGCGCACCGTGGACCTGCTCCTAGCCGTTCTCTTGACGATCATCACGACGGCGGCGGTCTGTGGGGCTGTTAGAGCGTGGCGCCTTCGGCGCCAACGCATCGGTCGGACGGGCCCGAGTACATGAGGCCTTGATTCCGCGGTTCCAGGAGTGAGCAGGAATCCCCGGATCTCGGCCGCCTTGGAACGGCGCACTCGACAGGTCTGGTCACCGAGCGGGGCCGATGGCGAGATCCCCCCCTGTCATCGGCCTCGTGGGACGCTTCGATCCACTCAACGGTCCCAGGGATTTCGGTCACCCGGATCAGTGACGCGAGGCGATCCAGGCGATGGCTCGCATGCTGGGGACGAACAGGTACGCACCGCCGATCGTCTGGACGAACTCGGGGAGCCTCCTGATCGTCTGCCACCCGGTCTGTCCGGTGGAGAAGGCGAAGGTGCTGATGGTCGGGTCGTTGGTGCCCACCAGCGGGTCGTTGGTGCCGCAAATGGACGGGTGGAGAAGCCCGAGGTTCATCCAGTCGTACTGCATGGCCTCGAACTGGGTGGACAGGCTGGCGCACAGGAAGCTCCCCAGCAGGCCCCGCTCGCGGGACGCCGTCGGTCGTGCACCGGGTTCCAGCCACGGCCCGAAGGGCACACCACGCCGGACCAGGCGCCGGGTCCGGTTGGCGGGACGCTGCACGATCTGGGCCCGGCGGGGGTAGGTGCGGCGGATGTGGGAGCCGATCGGGCACGCCCCGCCGTCCTCGTCGTCGGTGAAGTCGAAGTCGTTGAGCTCGGCGCCGGACGCCAGATACTCCTCGGCCTGTTCGAAGGTGTCGGCGGCCCCGACGGGGACGCCGTTCCTCCAGCGCCCGCACAGCTTGGCCATCAGCAGCTCCTCGCTCACCCCGGTGGCCCGGGCGGTTTCGGCGATGTAGTCGCGGAAGCCGGCGACGTCCTGGGCGAGCACGCGGAAGGCGGTGAACGACCCCTGGTGACCGAGCTCGGGCGGCGCGGGCACCGCCATGGACACGTTGTAACTCGTCGGATGGCCCAGCAGGACGATGCCCAGCGGCTCGACCGGCTCCTTCGGGGCGCGGGGACGGCGACCCACGCCGTCGAACCGCGGCTGTGAGATCCCGTCGCGGAAGCCGAAGTGCTCGACCCGCTTGCCGGTCGCCGGGTCGACCAGCGTCTCGCCGTCGAAGCGGCTCAGCACCTCGAAGGCGTCCTTGCCGCCGGCGGCGACGACCTGTCCGGACAGGTCGTCCAGGGAGCCGGCGTCGGAGGCGTGCACAGTGAAGACGAGGTGGACCAGCTCGGCGCGGCCCAGGCCGCCTTCCCAGAACTCGGGGCTGCTGGCGCCGATGTCACCGAGGCGACCGGCGCGTGCCGCCATTCCCTGGCGGAACTCCGGAGGGAATGTTCGCAGCGAGCGCTCGGGAACGCCGAGGGCCCGGAGCCCGAGCCAGGTGATGCCGAGATTGAGGCACGCCCCGCCGTAGGAGGCTCCGGTGGTGATCCTGAGGGTGCCCGGCGCCGGGTCGATCATGGCCTTCAGCACGGCGCGGGCCTTCGCCTTCTTGGTGACGGTGACGACGAGGTGACGGACGTAGCCGTACTCCACGCCGTAGGACTCCAGGATGTTGCCCTGGATCTCGGTCTGGATCTTGGCGATGTCGGTGGACCGCACCATCACCAACCGACCCGCAGGGCCTGGCGGACCTGGGCGGCCGAGTAGCCGGGGTAGCACCGGTACACGCCGAACTGCACGTTGGGATGCTGGCGGAGCACGAGCAGCGTCTCGCGCTCGACGGCTCTCAGATCGGCGCGCAGGTCGGTGGGCTCCTCGGGGAGCTGGAAGGCGTCGTGGGCCGCCACCCACGCCACGAACTCGTCGGGGTGCTCCGATACCGGCGTCGGCGGCGGGTCGGCGACGAAGCCCATGAGCACGTCGAAGGCCTGGCCGATGACGTTGATGAAGTCGCGGATGTAGCCGGTGATCTCGCCGTCGTAGATGGAGAACATGCAGAGGTTCCCGGCCACCAGGTCGAAGCGGGCGAAGTGCACGGTGCCAACGTTGTTCAACCCGACGAGGATCTGGTCGACGGCGGTCGCCAGGCCCTTGGTCAGGTCACCCCGCGTGACCAGGTACCGGTACTTCAGCGGCATGATCAGGTTCATCGGCCGTTGCACGTTCTCGCCTGCGGCGATGGAGTCCACCAGCGGGTG
>CAYTTL010000104.1:3847-9293 GCA_964440725.1 uncultured Acidimicrobiales bacterium
ATCTCGGTCTCGGGTCGGTTCCAGCCGACCGACGTGGCCAGCCGCTACACCTCGGCCCACCCGCTCACCACCGAGGTTCCGGTCACCGTGCGCTTCTCCAACGGCACGGGGGACGACGGCGTGCCCGACAACCGTCGCGACGCGCGGGGGATGGCGGTCAGGTTCTACGGCGGCTCCGGCCAGCCGGCGTTCGACATGGTGTGCACGACGCTTCCGGTGTTTCCCGTCCGCGACGTCGAGTCGTTCCGCGAGCTCAGCGAGGCGGCCGTGCCCCCGAAGCGGCGCCGGCGCGGGCGTTGGTGGCGCGAGCTCGTCGACTACGCGAGCCTGCGGACTCCACTCGAGGACCCGGCGCCCGGCGACGAGGGGCTCCTCAAGTTCTCGAGCCGGCACCCGGGCGCCTGCCCGGCGCTGCTGGCCTACTTCAACCAGGGGACGCCCGAGAGCTTCGCCACCCGCAGCTACCACGCCGCCCACGCCTTCGCCCTCACCGCGGCCGACGGGTCGAGCCGGTACGCACGGTTCCATTGGGAACCCGTCTCCGGCGTGCGCGACACCTCGACACGCTCGGGGCACTTCCTCCACGATGACCTTCGCGCCCGCGTCGCCGCTCGCGACGTCCAGTTCGTGCTGCGCGCCCAGATCGCCGACCAGGGCGACGACACCTCCGACCCCACCCGGCCGTGGCCCCAGACCCGCCGGCGCGTCGTGCTCGGACACGTCAGCCTCGACGGGCCGGTCGACAGCGCCGCCGCCTGCGAGGCACTGGCATTCAATCCCCACCAATTGCCCCGGGGGGTCGCCTGCGATCCCCGTGACGAAATCTTCGCCGTGCGCGGTGAGGTGTACCGGGAGTCACAGAGGAGGAGGCGGGAGAGCGTTCGGCCCTGACTCGTCGCACCGTCGGATGGTACGCCGCCGGCGGTGTTGTTGGCAGGGTCAGTCAGCGATCCGTCCGAGCGACCGTGAGCGCCGGCATCGAGTTCATCGGCGGCTTCGAGTCCACCTACCAGCCGGCGTTCGACGTGGACGTGACCGAGACCAGCGGCCACGACAGCCGGTGGCGTGCCGACCTCGAGCTGCTCAGGTCCTGTGGCGTGACGCGCCTGCGCTACCCCGTTCGCTGGCACCGGATCGAGCGGGAGCGCGGTGCCTTCGACTGGCGTCACACCGACGAGGTGCTCGGCTACCTGCGCGACACCGGGTGCCGCCCGATCGTCGACCTCGTGCACCACACCAGCTACCCGCGCTGGCTCCGGCGGGGGTTCGTCGACCGCCGGTTTCCATCGGCCTACGTGCGGTACGTGGAGGCGTTCGCCCGCCGGTACCCCTGGGTGGACGAGTACACCCTGTTCAACGAGCCCTTCACGACCTTCTTGAACTGCGGTCAGCTCGGCGCATGGCCGCCGCACCTGCGGGGTCTCAAGGGGTTCCTGACCCTCGCCCGCAACGTGTTCCCGGCCATCGCCGAAGCCAGCCGGGCCTACCGCGCCCTCGTGCCCGGTGCCCGCCACGTCTACGTGGAGGTCTGCGAACGGCACTCGGCCGCCACCGCCGAGGCCGCGCCCCTCGCGGACATGAACAACGACCGCCGCTTCTTCCTTCTCGACCTGTTCCTGGGCCGTCCCCTCGACCCCACCCGTCCCTTCGTGGCCGCGGTGCTCGCCGCCGGAGGTGAGCCGCTGCTCGCCATGGTCCCGGGCCATGTCGACGTGGTCGGCCTCGACTACTACGCCCACTGCCAGTGGCAGTGGAGCGACGCCGCCGGCCGTGGGCGCACGGATTCGACCGCGCCCGGTTCACTCGCCGAGCTGATCCACGAGTACTGGAGGCACTTCGGACTGCCGTGTGTGCTGTCGGAGACCAACATCCGGGGCTTCGCCTCCGACCGGGCCAGCTGGCTGAAGTACACGCTCGAACAGTGCGAGCGGGCCCGTGATCTCGGCGTGCCCCTCGGCGGCTACTGCTGGTTCCCGTTCGTGGACTCCTGTGACTGGGACTCGCTGCTCACGCGCGCCGACGGGCACATCGACCCGGTCGGCGTGTTCTGGATCGACCGGGAACGCCGCCGCCACCCGTCGTCGATGTCGAGGTCCTACGCCATGGCCGCCCGGGGGGCTCGCGCCGCCGAGCTGCCCGCCTACCGGTTCCAGCCGCCGGTGTCGGAATGGCTGCGGGGCTGGGCCCCCCAGATGGACCACTGGCGGTGGCAGGACCCCCCGGCGGCCGAGATCACGGCTCCGCCCCGGAGCTAGAAGTCGCCGCCCCCCCCGAAGTCACCGCCGCCGCCCCAGTCGCCACCCCCACCCCAGTCGCCGCCGCCGCCCCAGTCGCCACCGCCGGCGTCTCCGCCACCGTCGCCCTCACCGCCGCCGCCGCCGTCACCACCGCCGTCGCCGTGGTCGTGGTGGCCGTAGCCGTAACCTCCGAACCCCCAGCCGCCGCCCATCATCGAGCCCAGCATCAGGCCGGTGAACAGTCCGCCGCCGCCACCGAACCACCCGCCGCCGTAGAACGGCCCTCCGTACCCCACGTAGGTGGGGGCACCGTCGTCGTCGAGGTCGAGGGCGGGCTCGTTGCGCCGGCCGGGACGGGCGAGCTGCTCTGGGGGACGCGGAGGCTCCCGGCCGTCGATCCGGGCCCGAGCCCGGCTCATGGCGTACCGGCCCTCCTCGATGACCCGGCCCACCCGCACGAGGTCCACCGGGTCACCCGTGTATCCCATGGCCGCCTGGGCGGCCTGGTGCCGGGCCACCCCGGCGTCGTAGTCCTCCCGGGCCTCGGGGTGCAGGGTGACCTCGGATTCCAGAGCCAGCACGTCGTTGGACAGCACCGACAGCTCGGCCTCGAGCATGCGCCGCTCGGCGGCCTCGGCTTCGGCTTCCTCCTTGCGCTTGGCCCGGCCCCGGTTCCGCCAGAGCATGAACAACCCGCCGCCGCCGAGGGCGAGCAGGATCAGCAGGATGATGGTGCCCGCGCTCACCCCTCCGCCGTCGGAGCTCTCGGCCTGGGGAGCAGTCTCGAGATCGGTCCCCCCGCCCGCCCCGCCGGCGTTGTCGGGGTTGCCGCTCGGCTGGGCCTCCTTCACCCGGTCGACGAAGGTGGAGAGCACGGCGGCGGCTCCGTCGGCCCTCCGGGCCTGGAAGGACGCCGTGGCCAGGGACCCCGCCGCCCCTGGGGCCAGCATGGTGCTCCCGGCGCGGAAGCTGTTGCCGGCGATGACCGCATACGTGCCCTGCAGGCCCACCTGGCGCGCCAGGGCGCCCGGGAGGGCGTTCGGGTCCCCGCCGCCCTCGGCGACGGCGGCCGCCGGAAGCACGGCCACGAACACGGGCTTGCCGCTGTTGCGGATCTGGGCGCGCAGGTCGTCCTGCGCCCCCTGGGTGATCGCCTGCTCGGCGGCGCTGTCCACGTACACCGGATCACTCCGCAGGGCCTGGGCGGCCTGGTCGAGAGTCGTCTGGGCGGCGGCCGGAGACCCGAGGAACAGGGCGAGGACGAGGGCCACCGCCGTTGCCGACCCGAACCGTCGCATCCCCGCGTGATTCCCTGCTCGGCGAACGGGAAACAAGACCCTGCCTTTCGGGAATGTGTCGCCCACGGTGGCGGTTGCATCATCGGTAGGCGTGGCGGTCTCCTCGTTCGAACGTCGTCGACACATGCGCAGCGTATGCTGCCTGGTCCCCGAAAGGGACGAGCTCGGCGGGAGATGGCAACGAACTCGGTAACGACGCGGCGGCCTGAGCGGGAGGCAAGCAGTGACGAACGACCACGACGACGCCGCACGCGGATGCCCGATGAGCCGCCGGCGGTTCCTCCAGGCGGCAGTGGGCGCCGGCGCCGCCGCTTCAGCGGTCACCCTCGCCCCCGGTCAGGTGGGCCGCGCCTTGGCCGCCGCCGCCGCCGGGCCCGGGCCGGGGCCATACCTGACTTCGTTCGGGCGGATGTTCCCGAAGCTGCCGCCGTTCGCTGCTGCCGGCCCGGCCCTCACCGAGGCGCTGATGGACATCGGCCGGCCCGGGGGAATCCTCGACGCCAAGGACGACCTGGCCGCCGGCCCCGTCCGGCTCATCACCGACCCCGCCCTCAGCATCAACAACCCCAACAACCCCACCCAGACGGCGGGCTCGACGTTCATGGGCCAGTTCATCGACCACGACGTCACCTTCGACGTCGGATCGACGCTCGGCGTGCCGATGGACCCGGCGGCGTCGACCAACGGGCGTACCCCGCGCCTCGACCTCGACACCGTCTACGGGGGTGGTCCGGTCGCCTCCTCCCAGCTCTACGACCCGGCTGACCGGGCCAAGCTCCGGATCGAGAGCGGCGGGAAGTACGAGGACCTGCCGCGCGGCACCGACATGGTGGCGGCGATCGGCGACCCCCGCAACGACGAGAACCTGATCATCTCCGGCCTGCAGGCCGCCTTCCTGCGGTTTCACAACCGCACCGTCGACTTCGTGCGGCGACAGGGAACCATCCGGCCCACCCGCGATTACCAACTGGCCCGCCAGCTGACCACCTGGCACTACCAGTGGATGGTGGTCAACGAGTTCCTCCCCCAGTTCGTGGGTCCGGCCATGGTCGACAACGTCCTCACCCAGGGACGCCGGTTCTTCGTTCCCACCCAGGGCGCAGTGATGCCGGTGGAGTTCCAGGGAGCGGCCTACCGCTTCGGTCACAGCATGGTGCGCCCCTCCTACCGCGCCAACCTGGCCGGGGACAACGGCGGCGCCTTCTTCGGGATGATCTTCGACCCCGACCACCCCGATCTGCTCGACCCCGGCGACATGGTCGGCGGCTTCCGGGGCAACCGGCGCTTCATCGGCTGGCAGACCTTCTTCGACTTCGGCGACGGCGAGGTCAAGCCCCCCAAGAAGATCGACACCAAGATCTCCTCTCCGCTGTTCAACCTGCCGCTGAGCGCCATCGCCAGCCGCGACCTGCCCCTGGCGCTACCCCAGCGGAACCTCCTGCGCCACGTCACGTGGTCGATGCCGTCTGGTCAGGCCATCGCAAGGGCCATGGGCGTCGTGCCCCTGGCCGCCGCCGACCTCAGGGAGCTGAAGACCTATGGGTTGGGCCTCGAGAAGAGGACGCCGCTCTTCTACTACGTGCTCAAGGAGGCCGAGCTGGTCAACGACGGGCTCTTCCTCGGCCCGGTGGGCGGGCGCATCGTCGCCGAGGTCCTGCTGGGCCTGCTGGAGCTCGACCCCGGCTCATACCTCCAGGTCCGGCCCCGCTGGAAGCCCAAGCTGCCCACCCGCAGCGGCATGATCACCGGCACGTTCCGCATGGTCGACTTCCTGAGCTTCGCCGGCGTCGACCCCACCACCCGCGGTCAGTGAGGGCGTTCTCGACCGTCCGGTAGGCCCGCCGCTGCTCGTCCGAGTGCTATAGAGTTCTCGCACCTACCGTCAAAGTCGCAGCGAGGCGAGCGGTGATG
>CAYTTL010000105.1:0-9273 GCA_964440725.1 uncultured Acidimicrobiales bacterium
GTCCTCGAAGTGCAGCCCGGTGGTGGGCTCGTCGAGGATGTAGATGGTGTGGCCGGTGGACCGCTTGGACAGCTCGCTGGCCAGCTTGACCCGCTGGGCCTCGCCGCCGGACAGCGTGGGCGCCGGTTGTCCGAGGCGCACGTAGCCCAGGCCCACGTCGACCAGCGTCACCAGGTGGCGGGCGATCGGGGGCTGGTTGGCGAAGAACTCGGCGGCCTCCTCGCAGGAGAGGTCGAGCACCTCGGCGATGCTCTTGCCCTTGAAGGCGATGTCGAGGGTGTCGCGGTTGTAGCGGGCTCCCTTGCACACCTCGCACGGCACGTACACGTCGGGAAGGAAGTGCATCTCGATCTTGATCGTGCCGTCGCCCGCGCACGCCTCGCAGCGGCCGCCCTTGACGTTGAAGGAGAAGCGTCCCGGCAGGTAGCCACGGACCTTCGCCTCCTGGGTCTGGCTGAACAGGCGCCGGATGTGGTCGAAGACGCCGGTGTAGGTGGCGGGGTTCGACCGGGGGGTGCGCCCGATGGGTGACTGGTCGATGTTGATGACCTTGTCGAGGTGCTCGTCGCCCTCGATGAGGCGGTGCCGGCCGGGGACGACCTTCGACCTATAGATCCGCTGCATGAGGGCCCGGTAGAGGATGTCGTTGACGAGCGTGGACTTCCCCGAGCCGGAGACGCCGGTGACGCACACGAAGCAGCCGAGCGGCAGCTCGACATCGATGGACTTGAGGTTGTGCTCCCTGGCGCCGCGGATGACCAGCCACTGATCGCCCGTGTCGCGACGCATGGGCGGGACGGGGATGGCCCGGGCCCCGCTCAGGTACTGGCCGGTGATCGACCGCTCCTCCGCCTCCACCTCGGCCACCGTCCCCGACACCACCACCTCGCCGCCGTGCTCGCCGGCGCCGGGGCCGATGTCGACCACGTGGTCGGCCACCCGGATGGTCTCCTCGTCGTGCTCGACGACGATGACCGTGTTGCCCAGGTCGCGCAGGCGGACGAGCGTGTCGACCAGCTTGCGGTTGTCGCGCTGGTGCAGCCCGATCGAGGGTTCGTCGAGCACGTAGAGGACGCCGACCAGGCCACTGCCGATCTGGCTGGCCAGCCGGATGCGCTGGGCCTCGCCGCCGGCCAGGGTGCCGGCCGAGCGGTTGAGGCTCAGGTAGTCGAGCCCGACGTCGAGCAGGAACCGCATGCGGGAGTTGACCTCCCGGACCACCCGCTCGGCGATCATGCGGTCGCGCTCGGACAGGTCGAGGTCGTTGAGGGCGTCGGCCGCTTTGGCGATCGACAGATTGCACAGCTCGAAGATGTTGCGGCCGCTCACGGTGACGCCCAGCGACTCGGGCTTCAGGCGGGCCCCTCCGCATTCGGGGCAGGCCACCTGGCGCATGTAGCCCTCGATCTGGTCGCGCATGTAGTCGGACTCGGCCTCGGCGTGCCGGCGCTGCAGGTAGGGCACGGCGCCCTCGTACTGCGTGTAGTACGAGCGGGTGCGGCCGTAGCGGTTGCGGTACTGGACGTGGATCTGGCGGGTGCCGGAGCCGTAGAGGAGCACCTTCTGCTGCGCCTTCTTGAGCTTGCGCCACGGGGTGGTGACGCGGAACCCGTACGACTCGGCCACCGCGGCCAGCACCCGGTGGAAGTACTCGCCCCGGGCCCCCGCCCACGGCGCCACCGCTCCCTCGTCGAGGGTCAGGTCGGGGTTGGGCACGACCAGCTCGGGGTCGACCTCGAAGCGGGTGCCGAGGCCGTCGCAGTGGGGACAGGCGCCGTAGGGCGAGTTGAACGAGAAGTTCCTCGGGGCCAGCTCGTCGAACGACGTGCCGTCGTTGGGACAGGCCAGGTGCTGGCTGAACGTGAAGACTGTGCCCTCTTGCCCGGGCGGGGCCCCAACCCCGCCCTCCTCGCCAAGGGCGGGGCCCCCTGCCCCGCCCGGCGCCGTCGTCGCGCTCACGATCTCCACCTCGGCCACGCCGTCGGCCAGGCGCAGGGCCGTCTCCATGGAATCGGTGAGACGTCGCTCGATGCCGTCGCGACGCACCAGGCGGTCGACGACCACCTCGATGGTGTGGTTCTCGTAGCGGGCCAGCACCTCGGCCTTCTCGACGTCGGGCCCGGTCAGCTCCCGCAACACCCCGTCGACGCGTGCCCGGGCGAATCCCTGCCCGGCCAACTCGTCGAGCAGGCCCTCGTACTCGCCCTTGCGGCCCCGCACCACCGGGGCCAGCACCTGGAACCGCGTTCCCTCGGGCAGCTCCAGCACCCGGTCGACGATCTGCTGCGGCGTCTGGCGGGTGACCACCGCGCCGCACGTCGGGCAGTGAGGAACCCCGATGCGGGCGTAGAGGAGGCGCAGGTAGTCGTAGACCTCGGTGATCGTGCCCACGGTCGACCGGGGGTTCCGGGACGCCGATTTCTGGTCGATCGAGATGGCCGGCGAGAGCCCCTCGATGAAGTCCACGTCGGGCTTGTCCATCTGCCCCAGAAACTGTCGTGCGTACGACGACAGCGACTCCACGTAACGTCGTTGCCCCTCGGCGTAGATCGTGTCGAAGGCCAGCGACGACTTGCCCGAACCCGAGAGGCCGGTGAAGACGATGAGCGTGTCGCGGGGCAGTTCCAACGACACGTTGCGCAGGTTGTGCTCGCGGGCGCCTCGAATGACAAGCGTGTCAGCCACTACGCCGAGACTACCGGCGCCTCAGGTGGTGCGGAGCACGGTTTCCAGCGGGCGGTTCGAGAACACGAGGGCAGGATCGGCGGCGCCGAGAACGGTCCGATGGCGGAACCGCTCGCCGGCGGCGTCGATCACCCGGTTGTCCGGGGCGAACCACTCCTCGGTCGATTCCCACCACGCGGCGACCACGACGACGTCGCACCCGTCGAGCCCCGCCGGCTCGGTGACGGCCGCGAACTGGCGGGGTGAGTCGAGGTACCCGAGCATGGGCGGAACCCCGATGTTGACCACGCAGCCCTTCGCGCCCGACGCGTCGACCTGGCGGAGGAGCCGTGCCGCTTGGCTGTACGCAGTGGGATCGCTCGTGTACCCGGGCACCACCAGGGCCAGGGCGAGCGCGGTCCAGGCCACTCCCAGCAAGGCGGCGGCGGGGATCCGATTCACGGCGACGGCCACCAGGTAGGCGGCCCCCGGCACCAGCCACACGAAGAAGCGATCGGTCAGCGCCGACGATTGCAGGCCCACCCAGAGCACCAGCAGGACCGACGCCAGGCCGAGGGCGGCGCCGCGGGCGCCGGGACGGCGGAGAACGACGGCGGCGCCCACGACGACGAGGGGGGCGACGACGATCGAGGCCCACCCGCCGCCGGTCACCATGCCGGCCACGCTCCACGGCATGTCGGCCTGGAACACCCGGGCGTGGGCGCCGGCGGCGTCGACCATGACCTGCGCCATACCGGCGTAGGCCAGGCCGGCCACCACCCGAGCGCCGAGGAAGCACCGGCGCCACCGGGCGTCGAACCTGCCACGGGCCACGACCACCCCGACGTGGGCGGCCAGCACCGGGATCATGTAGAGGTGGGTGGCCAACCCCATCCCGGCCACGAGCACGTAGCCGAGGTCGTACCCGCGGGACCGGTCGCGACGGTCGTCGGCCACGAGGACCGTGGAGACGACGGCGCACAGGGTCAGCAGGCTGTACCCCCGCACCGATCGCGAGAGGTCGACGAACGTCGGGTTGCAGGCGAGGAAGGCGCCGGCGACGAGCCCGGCGAGGAGGCCCTGGCGCCGGGCGGCGTACCAGGTGAGCACTCCGACGGCGAGGGCGGCGAAGACGATGGGTAGGACGCGCATCGTCGCCGCGTCGGTGCGTCCGGTGACCACCCGCACCAACTGCTCGAGGAACGAGAAGACCGGGTGGTTGTTGAACACCGCCTGGCGCTGGAACACCTCCCACGGAGGGCCGGACCGGATGAACAGGCCGACGGTCTCGGCACTGTCGAAGTCGAGCGAGCGGCCGAGTCCCGGCAGGTAGGCGACAAAGGTGGCGACGCCGAGTGCCATCCCGGCCACGGCCGGGGCTCGACGCGTGCGGCGGCCGGACACCGGCGGCGGTATCGGGAGCGGGAGCGGGAGACCATCCGTCCGTGCCCGATCCGGGACGGGCGCCGGCCACCGGGTCCTCATGTCACGTCCGGGTCCCGGTGGCGGCGAGATCCGTCGGGGAGCCGGGCGCGTCGGCGGGTGGGCGGGGTCGACCGGTGGTGACCTCGGCCGTCCGCCGAGCCAGCAGGCAGGCACCGACCACGGTCACCGGGAGCAAGAGCCGGGTGAAGTCCCATGCCCGGAGGACCACGGGGCCCATCGTGGCGGCGAAGAGCATCGACAGCACGACCAGCCAGCGAACCTCGCGGCACGGCGCCCGCCGCCAGGCGACGGCGGCGAGGACGACGACGGTCACGGCACCGAGCACCTGCACCCAGCTCCACGAGCCCAGGGCGGTGGCGAGATTGCCGGGTGGCAGGCCCAACCGACCCGCACGGGCGTCGGTGGGGAACGCCCCCAGGCGCAACCACACGGCGCCGCACCACGCGGCATAGACCCCGAACGGGACCAGCAGGCGGAGGACCCGGCCTCGGCGGGCCGACAGCAGCAGGGCCAGCGGCACCACCAGCGTCGTCTCCTTGGCCAGGGCGGCCAGGCACAGGGCGACGATCGCCCACCGGTCGCGACCCTCGAGCCACCAGGCCAGGCCGAGCAGGGCCAGCCCCGTCGCCAGGCCGTCGGACAGGCCCCCGAACAGCACCAGGCCGGCCACTCCCGGCAGGAACACCAGGAGCGGCACCCAGTCGCTCTCCCGACCCCAGTGACCGGCCAGGAGGACGGCTCCGGCGGCCATCATGGCGATGCCGATCGCCGTCCACGCCAGCAGGCTCCACTCGACGGCCGTCGCCGAGCCGAACGATGTGAGCATCACCAGCCAGCCGAGCAGGGGACGGGCCGCCCGGTAGGCCATCTCCGCATTCCCGCCCCCCCAGTCGTCGGGCCGGCTCAGCAGCGGGTCGAGGGCCAAGGAGCCGAACGCCTGCCCGTCGTGGGCGTTGAGCACGGCTCCGGGCCCCGAGGTCTCGGATCTGAACGCCGGGGCGTAGAACTCCCCTGGCGACGGGGCGATCTCCAGTGTCTGCGCCCGTGCCACCAGCCCGGCGAAGACCACCGCACCGACCAGAAGACCGAGGGTCACGGCCTTCACCGTGACCGGTCGACGAGTCGCCGCCGACCTCATGACCTCAGTCGCAGGAGGACGATCTGCCAGCCTTGGCCGTCCGCGCTCCCCTGCCGCTTCTCCACCTGCGCGACGTCACCGATCCGTTGGAGGTCGTTGCCCAGGTCGTCGCTCATGACGACCACGCGCTCGACGCCCGTGGCGCCCACCCGGCCGAGCAGGCTCTGGAGGTCCTGCGGCGTGGTGAGGAGCCAGCGCTGTCGGTCGAAGGTCGCCCAGGCCATGCGGGGGACCAGTCCTCTGGTGGTCACCATGACCGGACGCGTCGAGCCTGTGGCCTGTCCCATCTCCTCGGCCGAGGCCATGAGCCGACCGGTGAACCGGTGGGCGCCGCGCAGGCTGGCCATGCCCATCACCGTCATGGCCATCGAACAGGCGACCAGGGCGGCGACGGCAGCCTGCCGGGTGGAGCGACCCGCTCGGTCTCCCGCCTGGGCCAGGGCGAGGAGCAGGACGGGGACCAGTACCGGCAGGCCGATGGCGAAGTAGCGCCCTCCCCACTCGCCGGAACCGCCGGTGGAGTACTGGGTGGCGGCGACGGCGAGGGCGAACAGGGCGAAGGTGCCCAGGCTCACCCGGGCCGCCACCGACGCAACCGTCGATCGACCCAGCGTCGCCAGGCCGGCGACCAGCACCGGGCAGGCGACGAGCAGACCGGGCACCACGTTCGTGGGGTACAGGGCCACCGCGGTCACGGCGGACACCGCCGCCGTGGCCCCGAGGACGACGACCACCCCGTGGTCACCGGGACGGCGGCGAACGGCGACCGCGGCCACGGCGATCGCCGCGACCATGAGGACGAGGAGGACGGTGAGCCGGGGGACGCCCCCGTAAGTCGGGCGCAACCAGGTCAGGGCGAAGCTGTCCAGGCGTTCCGATACGAAGCCGGCCCCGACCTGGACCGGGCTGTTGATCGCCGCCGCCGCGCCGGTACCGCCGGGGCCACCGACGATGCTCGTTTCCCACACCTGTTCGCCCAGGTGGGAGACACCGGCGGCGGTGACGGACGCGACGGCGATGGCTGCGACGATCAGGCTGCGCCGGCGGAGGGCCACCACGCCGGTGACGACTCCCAGGGCGATGGCCCAGAAGAGCGCCTCGTTGCGCAGCAGGGTGGCGCCGGCCACGCACACCGCCACGCCGGTCACCGCGACGGCGCTGCGGCCCCGGCCTTCGATCCCTCGTAGCGCGCATACGACCGCGCCCGCGGCGAACGCCGCTCCCAGGGTGTGGGCGATGACCAGGTAGCCGTCGAAGAGCAGCGGGCTGGCCAGGCCGACCGCCCACAGCGACGAGCGGGCCAGCCCGGGCCGGAGGCGGCTCCCCAGGGCCGCACCCAGCGCGGCGGCGATCAGCGTCCCGGCAACCGAGAGGAGAACCATGCCCGTCGACCCGCCCAGGCGGTCGGCGCCGGCGAGCATGAGGGCGTACAGCGGGTGCTTGGCGAACGGAGCCGTCCCCTCGCTCCCCTGCGCGGAGAGCTCGAGTGGATAGGCCGTGCCCGACGGATCGGCCTCGGGGATCGGGTGGTCGACGATCCACCCCCCGCCCCGCGACAGGTGGCGGGCCTGCACGATGGCCGCTCCCTCGTCGGCCGAGAACGACGCCCCTGTACCGAGCACCGGCACGAGGGCGACGAGCACCACGGCCAGGGCGGCGACGTGATTCCACAGGGGACGGGCCCAGACCCGGGCGACCAGGCCGGCGGGCGCCGGCCCGGTCGGGGTGCCGGGCGTCGTCGGCGCCGTCGGCGTCGTCGGCCGGGCGTCGACCGGGGGGGTGACCGTCAGGGGGCGCGCCACGACCCGCCCCCCGGAACGCTCTGTCCTTCCACCACGTGTGAATCGGAAGCTTTGCCACCCGACCTGAGCGATTGCCCCTGGCGGCTCTCGTGGCCGCCGGTCAGCCGACCTGTCGCAGCTCCCGCTTCAGGTCGTGGATCTCGTCGCGCAGGCGCGCCGCGTATTCGAAGCGGAGGTCGGTGGCCGCCGTGTGCATCTCCTCCTCGAGCGTGCGGATGAGGCGGGCCAGCTCGTCCTGGGGCAGCTCGGCGAAGTCGCTGCGGGCCCGGTCACGTTTGCGCGACCGGCGGTTACGGCCGGGGGCGGGTGCCTTGCCGTCGCCCTCGGGGCGCAGGGTGGCAAGGATGTCGGTGACCGCCTTGCGGATGGTCTGCGGGTCGATGCCGTGCTCGATGTTGTAGGCCTCCTGCACGCCCCGGCGCCGGGTCGTCTCGGAGATGGCCCGCTGCATCGAGTCGGTGACCTTGTCGGCGTACATCACCACCTGACCGTCGACGTTGCGGGCCGCCCGCCCCATGGTCTGGATGAGCGAGGTCTCCGACCGGAGGAACCCCTCCTTGTCGGCGTCGAGGATGGCCACCAGCGACACCTCGGGCAGGTCGAGGCCCTCGCGAAGGAGGTTGATGCCGACCAGCACGTCGAACTCGCCCAGGCGCAGGTCGCGGAGGATCTCGATGCGTTGGATGGTGTCGACCTCGCTGTGCAGGTAGCGCACCCGCACGCCCAGCTCGAGGAGGTAGTCGGTGAGGTCCTCGGCCATCTTCTTGGTGAGGGTGGTGACCAGCACCCGGTCGCCCCTGCCCACCCGGAAGGTGATCTGTTCCATGAGGTCGTCGATCTGGCCCTTGGTGGGCTTCACCACCACTTCGGGGTCGACCAGGCCCGTGGGCCGCACGATCTGCTCGACCACCTGGGTCGATTGGGTGACCTCGTAGTCGGCGGGGGTGGCCGACAGGAACACGCACTGGCCCACCCGCTCGTACCACTCGTCGAAGCGCAGCGGCCGGTTGTCGGCCGCCGACGGGAGGCGGAAGCCGTGGTCGACGAGCGTCTCCTTGCGTGACCGGTCGCCCTCGTACTGCCCGTGGAGCTGGGGCACGGTGACGTGGGACTCGTCGATGACCGTCAGGTAGTCGGGGGGGAAGAAGCTGAGCAGGCTGTGGGGCGGCTCTCCCGGCGCCCGCCCGTCGATGTGACGGGAGTAGTTCTCGATCCCCGAGCAGAAGCCGACCTCCTGCATCATCTCCAGGTCGTAGGACGTGCGCATGCGCAGCCGCTGGGCCTCGAGGAGCTTGCCCTCCTTCTCGAACCACTGGAGCCGCTCGCGCAGCTCCTCCTCGATGCCCCCGATGGCCCTCTTCATCCGCTCGTCGCCGGCCACGTAGTGGGTGGCCGGGAAGATCTCGAGCTCGTCGACCGCGCCGAGGTGCTCTCCCGTGAGGGGGTCGACCCGGCTGATGCGCTCGACCTCGTCGCCGAACAGCTCGATGCGCACGCCCATCTCCTCGTAGGCCGGGAACACCTCGATGGTGTCGCCACGGACCCGGAACTTGCCCCGGACGAAGTTGAGGTCGTTGCGCTCGTACTGCATGTCGACCAGGCGGGTGATGATCGACCGTTGTCCCGCCTCCTGGCCGGGGCGGAGGTAGAGGACCTGCTTGGCGTACTCCTCCGGCGAACCCAGGCCGTAGATGCACGACACCGAGGCGACGACGATCACGTCGCGCCGGGCGAGCAGGGCCGACGTCGTCGAGTGGCGCAGGCGGTCGATCTCGTCGTTGATCGACGAGTCCTTCTCGATGTAGGTGTCGCTCGAGGGGATGTAGGCCTCGGGCTGGTAGTAGTCGTAGTAGGAGACGAAGTACTCGACCCGGTTGTCGGGGAAGAACTCCTTGAACTCGTTGGCCAGCTGGGCGGCGAGGGACTTGTTGGGGGCGACGACCAGCGTGGGTCGCTGGACCTTCTCGATCGTCCAGGCGATGGTGGCGCTCTTGCCGCTGCCGGTGATGCCCAGGAGCGTCTGGAACCGGTCGCCGCGCTCCACCCCCTCGGCCAGGGCTTCGATGGCCTTGGGCTGGTCGCCCGCAGGCTGGAACGAGCTGACGACCCTGAACGGAGGCACGTCACCGATGGTACCGGCGGCCTACGACAACCCCACGTCTGTTCCGGTCAGACCCCACTGGTTTACTTTGCCGCGTGGAACTCGACGAGATAATGGCAAAG
>CAYTTL010000106.1:0-9221 GCA_964440725.1 uncultured Acidimicrobiales bacterium
TCGCGGCCTACGGGAATGCCGTCGAAACCGAGCCCCACACCTACCAGGCCGGTGGCCACTACCTCACGGTTCCCGGCACGGGTGCCGATGCCGGTTTCGGAATCCGCTTCGAAACGTCACGTGAACTCGTCGTCGAGAACATCTTCTCGGGCAATGCCCGCTCCATCACGGCGGTCGAGGGCTGCGCCTGACGGTCGACAAGACCGACAGCGTCTCCACCCGCAGGGCGGCCGACTGGGCCTGGATCGACCAGAAAGCGGCCTCACGGAGCAGCCGCTGGGCAGGGTGGTCCAACGCCATCGACCTTCCTCCGGTCGCCGCGACCAGCGCCTGGGCAGAGCGCAGGGCCAGGTCGAGACTCCACGCCCGGGCCTCGACCAGGTCACGCGGGTGGGACTCGTCGCCGCTGCGAAGGTCGGAAAGGGCGTAGGAACGCGTCCGGCACTCATCGAGCTCGGCCGACAGGACGGCCGCGGCATCGACCACCGCGGCTTGGCCGCTCTCGGCACCGCGCCGGGCCAGGGCCCGGGTGGCGGTGACAGCCAAACCCAACGGCGCCGGGTGGGGCTGGGCGGTGGCCAACCGGTCACGGGCCCGCCAGCCCGCCAGGTCGATCGTGCGGACCACGTCGGCCTCGGGGACGAAGAGGCCGTCGAAAGCGAGGCGGACCGTCGCCGAGGCACCCATCGCCACGAGGCGGAGTGGGGGAGAGGCCCGCATCGCCGGGCCGGCCGCATCGGCGTCGACGACGAAGAACATCGCCGCCTCACCCGCGCCACCCTCGTCACCCTTGTCGGGCGACGCCATGCCCTCGACGCCCTCGATCACCGCGGCCACGGCGAAGAGGCGGGCCAGCCCCCACGACGTCACGTACGGGGCTTCGCCATGGACGGTCCAACCGCCGGGGACGGGACGGGCCACCACGGCCGGCGGGCCGGGCCGGCGCAGGTAGGCAAAGGCCACACCCCCGAAGACCGATCCCCGGCAGAGGTCCGGCAGCCAGCGCTCGCGCAGCTCGACGTTGGACGACGACGCCAGGAGGCGAACCGGCGCATGGTGCTGGACCCACACGAAGAAGGTCACGCCGCACGCCCCGGCCAGGGCCTCGAACACCGGGCGGGTGACCTCCGGCGACGCCCCGTGACCACCGTGGGCCGGGGGACCCCGCAGACCGCACAGCCCGGCGTCGGCCAGGGCGTCGATGTGGGTGCGTGGCACCAGCGGGGCCTGATCGGTCGTCTCGGCGGCCGGGGCCAGCAGGGAAGCGGCCAACCGGCGGGCGGCGCCCACCAGGTCACGACCCTCCGATTCGACCGTCGCGCCGCCAGGAGCGGCGGGCCCGGTGCTCAGGACGTCGTGGACGCCGGAGTCGGAGTCGGAGTCGGAGGACATGCTCGGCGTGACGCTACCGGCGGTGGTTGACCGGTCAGCCGCCGGCGCCGGCGACTCAGTCGCCGTCGGCGGCGGGGCGGATGCAGTAGGAACACACGGCGTCGCCGGCCATGGTGTGGGCCACGCGCGTGACCTCCACGTCGGGCCCGAGGACCCGGCGGATGAGGTTCAGCTCCATGGTGCACACCGCCGGGTGACGCTCAGCCACCCGGTGCACGGCGCAGTTGTTCTCGGTGAGCACCAGCTCGCCATCGGCCCCCTCGGACCATTCGGCGAGGTAGCCCGCATCGTCGCGGATCTGGGTCAGGCCGGCCACACGGTCCTCGAGGGTCTCCCGGTCGCCGAGCGCGGTCTCGTAGTCGGCCACCAGCTTGTCGGTGCGGTTGGCGAACACCGCAGCCACGGCCTCGGGGCCGGCGTGGTCGGCCATGTCCTCGAGCAGGTCGAGGGCGATGGCGTCGTAGCGACGGGGGAACTGTTCGAGGCCTGCGGCCGACAGGCGCCAGCCGCTGGCCGGCCGCCCCCGGCCCGGGCGGGCGCAGTCGGTGACCTCGACCAGGCCCTCGCTGTCGAGTGCATCGAGATGGCGGCGGACGCCCATCCCCGTCAAGCCCAGCTTCGACGCCAGCTCGGTGACGGTGGCGCCGGGATTCTTTCGCAGCAGCAAGAGGAGGTTGCGCCGGGTCGTCACCAAAATCGAGGTTACCGGAAGCTGTCGCCTGTCTTGACCGCCGGCCGTCCGGCCGCCGCTACCGTGGCCGGACAGTGCACAGGCTCGAGCGCCTCATCAACCTGGTGGCGGCCCTTCTCGACGCCACGCGCCCGCTGACGGCCGAGGAGGTCCGCCAACGGGTTCCCGGCTACGCCGAGGAGAAGGCCACGTTCCGGCGGGCGTTCGAGCGCGACAAGGAGACGCTGCGGGACATGGGTGTTCCGGTGGTGACCGAGATCGTCGACCCCTCCGATCCCGGCGTGTTGGGCTACCGCATCCCCAAGGAGGACTACTACCTGGCCGACCCCGGGCTGGCCCCCGACGAGCTGGCGGCCCTGCACCTTGCCGCGTCGGCGGTTCAGCTCGAAGGGGCCGACGGGGTGGGGGCGCTGTGGAAGCTGGGTGGCGAGGTGGCCGAGGACGGCCCGACCGCCCCGATGGCGGCGATCCCCGGTGAGGTGCACCTGGCGGCCCTGTTCGCCGCCATCTCCGAACGCCGCCGGGTCGGGTTCGTCTACCGGGACCGTCCTCGCCGGGTCGAGCCCCACCGGCTGTCGTTTCGCAACGGCCACTGGTACCTGGCAGGTCATGACCAGGATGCGGACGACGATCGGTCGTTCCGCCTGGACCGCATCGAGTCCGACGTCGAGGTGGGTGACGAGGCCGAGGCGTTCCCCCGGGCCACCGGGAGCGCCGCCGACGTACCGTCGCCCTGGGAGACGGGGGCGGACGCACCAGTGACCGCACGCCTCCTGGTCGACGCCGACCAGGCCGGTTGGGCCGCCGGCCATCTCGGGAGCGACGCCGTGGTGGAATGGCGTTCCGACGGATCCCTGGTGCTGGCGCTGCGGGTCACCAACCGCGACGCCTTCCGCTCCTTCGTGCTCGGCTTCCTCGACCACGCCGAGGTCCTGGGCCCGGCCGAGCTGCGATCCGAGATGGTCGCGTGGCTGGAGGCACTCTGCCCCGCGTGAGCGCCGACGAGCGGCTCCAGCGCCTCCTGGCCCTCGTGCCGTGGGTGGCGGCCCACGACGGGCCCAGCCTGGCCGAGGTCTGCGCCCGCTTCGCCTGCACCGAGACCGAGCTGGTCAGCGACCTCCAGCTCCTGTTCCTGTGCGGGCTCCATCCCTATACGCCCGACACCCTCATCGACGTCGACGTCGCCGACGGCCGGGTATGGATCCGCTACGCCGACTACTTCTCCCGGCCCCTGCGCCTCACCCCCGCCGAGGGTCTGGCCCTGCTCGCCGCCGGCACGAGCCTGCTGGCCGCACCCGGTGCCGATCCCGAGGGGCCCCTCGCCCGGGGCCTGGCCAAGCTGGCCGGCGCCCTCGGCGTGAGCGCCGAGGAGTCGGTGGACGTGTCGCTGGGGCCGGCGCCGCCGGAGACCCTGCGCGCCCTGTCCGAGGCGGCGGCCGGGCGCCGCCAGGTCGAGCTGGAGTACTACGCCTTCGGTCGGGACGAGTGGACCCGCCGGGTCGTCGACCCCTATGCGGTCTTCTCGGCGGGGGGCCAGTGGTACGTGGCCGCCTTCTGCCACGCCGTCGACGACGAGCGCCTGTTCCGGGTCGACCGGGTGCGGACGGCCGTCACCCTCGACACCGGCTTCGAGGCGCCGGACCGCCCACCGGAGCTCACGGTCTACCGGGCCCGGCCCGACGACCCTCGCGTCGTCCTCGAGCTTGAGCCGTCGGCCCGTTGGGTGGTCGAGCAGTACCCGACGGAATCCGTGGAGCACGTGGCGCCCGCCGAACCGGGGACGGGGGGCCAGCCCGGGGACCGCCTACGGGTGACGCTGGCCGTCAGTGAGCGGGCGTGGCTCGAACGGCTGCTGCTCCGCCTGGGGCCGGCGGCGACGGTGGTCGGAGGCGACGTGCCCGTTGCCGCCGATGCCGCCTGCCGTCTGCTGGCCCGCTACCGGGAGGTAGCCTCGCCTCCATGGTCGACGAGCGGGTGAACCTGCCGGACTCGGTTCTCGGCGACTCACCCAAGGCAAAGGCGTCGGGCTTCCGGGGAGCCGTCGAATGGATCGTCATCCTCGTCGGGGCCCTGCTCGTCGCCTTCATCGTCAAGACCTTCCTGCTCCAGGCGTTCTACATCCCGTCGGCGTCCATGGAGTCCACCCTCAACATCGGCGACCGCGTGCTGGTCAACAAGCTCAGCTACGACTTTCACGACGTCCGCCGCGGCGATGTCGTGGTGTTCAAGAGCCCGCCGGGTGAGGGGAACCCCGAGATAAAGGACCTCATCAAGCGGGTGATCGCTCTGCCCAACGAGACGGTCGAGGGCCACGACGGGCGCGTCTTCATCAACGGGAACCCCCTCCGGGAGCCGTACCTGGCCGAGGGAGCGACGACATCGACCTTCGCGCCCGAGAAGGTCCCTCCCGGGCACCTGTGGGTGATGGGCGACAACCGGTCGAACTCCAAGGACAGCCGGGTCTTCCACCCCATCGACGAGGACCTGGTGGTCGGCCGCGCCTTCGTCCGGGTGTGGCCCCTCGGGGCGCTCGGCCTGCTCTGAGCCATGCCCGCCCGTTCGCCTGATCTGCGGCAGTGGCCCAAGGTGCAGCGGGTCGCCATCCTGGCCCTCATGGCAACCGCCATCGCCCTTCTTCTCAGTGGTGGCGCCGGGGCGGCTCCCCGTGACGGGGCCCTCGACACGCCCATCGGGACGTCGGCCGCCTTCACCTCCTCGGTCCGCCTGCCCGACGTGGTCGTGCGGACCGAGCCCGACCGCGACGACACCAGGATCGGGCGTTCCTCACACGCGGGCCCGCTCCTGCTGTTCGTCCCGATGGTGGTCGGCCTGCTGGCGATGCTCGCCCTCGCCCGTCGACCGCTGGCCCGCCGCGGGGCCCCTGTGTGGACACGGTCACCCCGGCGCCACTCGGTGCCCCTGCGAGCGCCTCCCGCCTTTCGCGTCAGCTAGGCGCGCGCCAGGAGTCCCCGCCCCGACGGCGGGGGAGTCGCAGACGTGACCTCCCGGACGGCGTGCCGCGCACCTGCCCCGTCGGCATGGTCGGCGCCAGTCCCTGAGCCGCCGTCGCTGCCGTCCGCAAGCCTTTCGGAGGAGTGCACCATGACGCGACTCGATACCCGGATCCACCCGACGCCACTGCCCCGGGCGCTGTCGAAGATGGCTTTCGGCGGGTGCGCGGCGGTCATGGCGGGAATCGTCCTGCTGTGTGTGTCGTTCCTGCCCCTTCCTGCCACCGTTCCGGCGCTGACGATCGTCAACCCGGGCGCCCACCAGATCCACGTCGACGCCACCGGTCCCGGTCGCCAGGGCGGCGTGGGCCTGGGGACCGTCGAGAGCGGGTCGACCCGGGTCACCGAGGAGGTGATCGACCAGGGGGAGGAGTGGGTCCTCCACTTCTCGTACGCCGGGGTCGACGCCGGTGAGCTCGTCGTCACCCGCTCCCAACTCCAGGCCCAGAATTGGGAGGTCACCATTCCCCTCGAGGTCTCGGAGCGCTTGCGGGCCGAGGGGATCAGACCCTCGACCCGTTGAGCGACCAATGGAGGAGACATGGCCGATGTAACCGAGATCCGACTTCCCGGCGTCGGGGTCCGCCACGAGTTCACCACGGCGGTCGGTGAACGTATCGGCGTCCTCACCCATCGCGGCGGGCGGCGGGAGATCATCCTGTACGACCGCGAGGATCCCGACCGGTGCCGGACGATCCTGCACCTGAGCCCGGACGACACCCGCACGCTGGCCGAGTTGCTCGGTGCTCCCCACATCGGCGAAGTGCTCGCGTCGGTCCAGCGCCTCGAAGGACTGGCCATCGACTGGCTCAGCGTGCGGGACGGGTCCGCCTTCGTGGGGAAGAGCATCGGCGAAGGCCGGTTCCGGTCGCTGACCGGGGCGTCGATCGTCGCCGTCGTGCGCGGTGACAGCAGCGTCCCCGGCCCCGGGCCCGAGCACCGGCTCGAGGCCGGCGACGTCGTCGTCGCCGTCGGCACTGCGGACGGCCTCCGCCAGCTGCGCCAACTGCTCGGTACGTGACGCTCCTCGGGGCGGCGGCGCCCGACGCCAGCCTCGCCTTCATCGAGATCGGGGCCGTCGTCGTGGTGCTGGCCGTCCTGGCCCGCCTGGCCGGACGCCTGGGGATCACCGCCATCCCCCTCTTCCTCCTCGCCGGCCTCGCCGTCGGAAGGGGCGGGGTCGCCCCCCTCGACGTGAGCGAGGAGTTCCTGTCGTTGGCAGGCGAGATCGGGGTGCTCCTCCTTCTGCTCATGCTCGGTCTCGAGTACACGGCTGACGAGTTGCGGCAGGGACTGCGCAGTGGCGGGGCCCCGGGGGCCGTCGACGCCGCCGCCAACTTCACCCCCGGCTTCGTCGCCGGCCTCCTCCTCGGCTGGGGACCGACCATGGCGCTGCTCCTGGGGGGCGTGACCTGGGTCAGCTCCTCGGGCGTCGTCGCCAAGGTGCTCGACGACCTCGACCGCCTGGGCAACCGGGAGACCCCCGCCATCCTCAACCTGCTGGTCATCGAGGACCTGGCCATGGCCGCCTACCTCCCCGTCGTGGCCGCCCTCGTCGCCGGGCAGGCACTGACCGCCACCGTCGTGACCGTCAGCGTCGCCCTCGTGGCCGTGGCGCTGGCGCTGACGATGGCTCTCAGATGGGGCCATCGCCTCAGCTCGCTGCTGGCTCCCGGCTCCGACGAGGCCCTCCTGCTGGGGGTATTCGGCCTGACGCTCCTCGTCGGCGGACTCGCCCATCGGGTGCAGGTCTCGGGGGCAATCGGCGCCTTCCTCATCGGCCTGGCACTCTCCGGTCCTACCCAGGCTCGGGTGGGGCCGATGATCGCGCCCCTCCGGGACCTGTTCGCCGCCACCTTCTTCGTGTTCTTCTCCTTCCAGATCGTCCCCGGCTCCCTCGTCCCGGTGCTTCTGCCGGCCTCCGCCCTGGCGCTGGTGTCGGTGGCCGGCAAGATGGTCTCGGGTTGGGTGTCGGCTCGTCCGCTCGGGATCGGGCCGCGGGGCCGCCTCCGAGCCGGCGCCGCCCTCATCGCCCACGGCGAGTTCTCCATCGTCATCGCCAGTCTCGGTGCCGGCACCGAGCACGGCCCCGAGCTCGGGGCCCTCGCCGCCGCCTACGTCCTGCTCACCGCCCTGATCGGCCCGCTCGCCGCGAAGTACGCTGACCGCCTTCCGCTGCGCCCGTCCGTGCGGTAACCGATCGGCGCCCGGCGCGGTCGAAGTGGATTCACGTCGGAGGGAGACCCGATCACCGCCATCATCAGACCGACGACGCTCGCCGACCTGCTTCCCCTGTCGCGCGCCCGCGCCATCGCCCTGGTGGTGGGCTTCGCCCTGTTCACCGCGGCATCGGCCCAGGTCACCTTCCCCCTTCCCTGGACCCCTGTCCCCGTCACCGGCCAGACCCTCGCCGTGCTGCTCTCCGGTGCCGCCCTGGGTTGGCGGGCCGGAGCACTGAGCCAGCTGCTCTATGTCGCCCTCGGGGCCGTAGGGCTTCCCTTCTACCAGGGCGGCACCGGCGGCTGGAGCGTGGTGTCGGGCGCCACCGGGGGCTACCTCGTCGGGTTCGTCGTGGCCGCCGCCGTGGTCGGAGCCCTGGCCGAGCGTCGCCAGGACCGGCAGCTCCTCACGTCCATCCCCGCCATGCTCGCCGGCAGTGCGGTGATCTACCTGTTCGGCGTGCCGTGGCTGGCCCATGAGCTGGGGGTGAACGCCACGCGGGCGATCGAGCTGGGTATGGCGCCGTTCGTCATCGGCGACGCCTTCAAGCTGGTGGCCGCCGGCGCCCTGCTTCCCGCGGCGTGGAAGCTGGCGCGCGTCGATCGGGACGACGAGCGAGACGTCTCTCAACCCTGAGCAGCGCCCAGCGCCTCGACCATGCGGTCCACGTGGTCGCAGTAGACGGCGTCGATCCCCATGCGTAGCAGGTCGCGCAGGACCCGCTCGTGTTGGGCGTCCCACGCGAAGGCCAACCGGCCGAAGCGGTGGAACAGGGTCACCAGGCCCGCCGTCCAGTCGGACTGGTGCATGTTCACGGCGTCGATGCCGACGTCGGCGAGTTGGGCGGCGCGGCGCTCGGGACCATGGCGCATGTGGCGTAGGCGGGTGCTGTCGACGAGGTGGGCGGCCGGCCACTGCGACCGCCACGTGACCAGGCGCTCCAGCTCCGGGTGGCAGAGCCACAGGCGGTCGACGGCCTGGCCACCCGCGGCGGTGGCCACCGCCATCGTCGCCTCGGCGGCGTCCGGGTTCTTGACGTCGAGGGAGAGCTCGAAGTCGGTGCCGCAGGCGGCGTAGAGCTCGGCCAGGCTGGGGATCTCGGGCGGAAGGTCGGCGCGATCGACGTGGGCGAGCGCCCGCCGGCGCAGCACGCCGCCGATCCGGCCGTCGTGCTGCAGCACGGCGACGCCGTCGGCCGTGAGCCACACGTCACTTTCCAGGGCCGTCGCGCCCAACCGCTGGGCGAGCCGGAACGCTTCCAGGGTGTTCGCCGGCGCGTGGGCACTTGCGCCTCGATGGGCGAAGGCGATCGGCGGGCGACGCAGCGACTCCACCTCAGGAGTATGGCGGCTGCTCGGGGGCTTGGGCGCCGGCGGGGGTGGGGCCCCGCCGGCACCGCCGGGCGAGATCCAAAGGATCCGGGTGCCCGCCGGGGCAACACGGCGTACCATCTGTGCATGGACGCGCTCTGGATCGTTCTCGCCGTTCTGGGCGTCACCGCGGCAGTGGTCGTCTTCTTCGTCCTCTCCCGGGTTCTCGCCGCCGCCCGCCAGCTCCAGCGCAACGTCGACACGCTGGGCCAGTCGGTGAGCGAGGAATTGAAGCGCCTCGGCGGCGACTCGGCCGCCCTGGGTGAGTCCATCGACAAGACCCGCCGCCGGTAGGGTTGGGCCGTGCCCTCCTCGCTGGGTGCCCCCGAGATCCTGGTGATCCTGGTGGTGGCCCTGATCGTCCTCGGTCCCAAGCGACTTCCCGAGGCCGGACGTCAGATCGGCAAGGCCATGTCGGAGGTGCGCCGCTGGTCCCAGAGCGTCCAGACCGACATACGCGAGGTCATCGCCGTCGACCCGGACTTCGCCCCCCCCCCCCCGCCGCGCCCCCCCCCCCCCCCCCCCCCCCCCACCCCC
>CAYTTL010000107.1:0-5203 GCA_964440725.1 uncultured Acidimicrobiales bacterium
GGTCGCCTTCCTTCCCGTCTTCTTGGCCGGACGGTCCGCCTTGAGGGCGCCCGTCGCCTTGGCGGTGCCGCCAGCCTTGGCGGTGCGCCCCGCCCTCTTGGCTGTGCCGCCTGCCGCGCGACGCCGGCCGGATGCCACCACCGGGGCCGGCTCGGGCGGTGCTTCCTCGGCCAGGCGGTCGATGCGGTTCAACACCATCGCCCGACGCAGCCCCTGCTCCTCCCGCTGCCTGACGACCTGCAACTCGGCCACGTTCAGGTCGTTCAGGCGACCCAGGACCTCGAGTGCCTTGAGGTCGTCGTAGTCAGGGATCGGGAAACCTCCGGCCGACGCGGCGGCCCCGCCCCCGAACCGTGGGGCGGACTCGGGCTCGGCGTCGGCTTCGGCGTCGGCTTCGGCTTCCTGCTCCCACCCGGGGTCGTCCGCGTCCCATCCCTTCGAGGCCCGGCTCTGCATCACGCTGTTGATCCGGTTGAGGATCATGGCCCGGCCCTTGCCGTCCTGCTCGCGCTCCTTGACCGCCTCGAGCTGGTCGTCGGTGAGCTCGTTCAGCATCGGGAGGACCTCGGTGGCCCGCAACGAGTCGTAGTCGTGGATCGGGAAGCCGTCGTCGGCGAAGGCAGCGTCGTCGATGTCGACCTCCTCGAGCGTCTCGGTGCGGTCGTCACGGTCGTCGACCGCGACGGCCGTCGCGCCTGCACCTGCGCCGACCGTCGCCCGTTGGGGCTGGGGTGCCGGTGCCGGCGCGGCCTCAGGAGCGGAGGAGGGAGCGGACCACTCCCGAGTGGGAGCGGGAGGCGGCGGTGCCGCCTGCGGGGCGGGCCGGAACGCCGGGGCCCCTGCGCCCTTGGGCTCGGGACGGCCCCTCAACACCGCGGTGAAGAGAACGATCCCCGCAAGCAGGGAGCAGGCGATCGAGACGTAGATGATCGACAGTCCGGACTGCAACAAACCGATCACGAGCGTGATCGCCGCCACCACGACGAGAACGAAGCTCACTAGGACCACGAAGTCACCATCCCATCAAATCGAACGAGCAGTGCGGACGCCCGTCGTGGCAGGGCGTCCATCAGGGGGCGATGCTAACCCGGTCTCCGTCGACGCGACGAAGAGGCGACGGCTCAAAAGATCAACGAACAGCCGAGGAACGGTGCGAGGAGGCTCAAGCCGATGATCACGATGGTCGGCGAGAGGTCGAGACCCATGCCTCCCATCCCGATCGGAGGGATCATCCGGCGAAGCGGACCGAGCACCGGCTCGGTGACCGCGTACAGAAACCCGAACACCGACGCGGTCGCCGAACCCGACTCGATGGGAAACCAGGAGAGGACGATCCGGGCCAGGAGCACGATCAGGTAGGCCTTGAGGAGAAGACAGAGGACCGTCGTCACGATCGTCAGGCGCGGTACAAGCCGCGCTCCTGCAGACGCCTCTTCTCCTCGGCGGGGACTTCCACGTTGGAGGGCGTGAGCAGGAAAACTTGTTCGGCGACGCGCTCCATCTGCCCCCCGAGCCCGTAGGTGAGCCCGCTGGCGAAGTCGATCAACCGTCGCGACAGGTCGCGGTTGACGCCCTGGAGGTTCAGGATCACCGGCTGGCTGACCTTCAGCTTGTCGCCGATCTCCTGGGCGTCGTTGAAGCCGTCGGGTGCCACCACGTGCACCTTGGGGTGCTGGGTGGTGACGATGGGCCGCACCACCGCCGGTCGTTGGATGGTGATGCCCCCGGTCTCGGGCTCGCGGGGAAGAGTGCGTACGCCGCCCGCGGGCTGCTCGGGCTCGAAGACGGGATCGGCCGCCACCGCCTGACGCCGGGGCGCGGCTTTGGGCGGTGGCGCGACCTCCTCATAGTGGTCGTACTCCTCGTACTCCTCGTCGTCGACGAGACCGAGGTAGACCATCGTTCGTCGCCAAACCGAAGCCATTGCACAGCCCTCCTTCGCCGGCCAGCCTATCGTTGCAGGTTGTCGGCGCCATTCCGCGGACCGAACAGTCCTGTGCCCACTCGGATCATCGTTGCCCCCTCGGCCACGGCCACTTCGAAATCGTCGGTCATGCCGATGGACCGCTCGGGAAGGCCCAGGCGCTCGGCCCTTGCGACCAGCGCGCGGAACCCGGGGCGGGCGTCTTCGGGGTGGCCCGCAGGGCCCACACCCATGAGGCCGCGGACGTCGAGGCCCATCTCCCGGAGGTCGTCGACGAGGGCCGCGGTCTCGTCGAACCGACATCCGTTCTTGGCCGGCTCACCCGACAGGTTCACCTGCACGAGGACCGCTGCGCCGGGCCGCCGCCGGGCGATCTCCTGGCCCGCAGCCCGACGGTCGACGCCCTGCCACAGGTCGACGACGTCGGCCAGCGACTTGACCTTGTTGCGTTGCACCCGCCCGAGGAAGTGGAACCGGGCCCGGCGCCCGCGGGTGGCGACGGCGGCCGCCGTCGCCACCAGATCGGCGGCGTAATTCTCCCCCACGTCGGTGAGGCCGGCGTCGAGGGCGGCGACGGCCGCCCCCCCGCCGTGTCCCTTGCTGACGGCGACGACGGTCACGTCGACGGGGTCGGCGCCGGCCGCGGCGATACGTGCCCGCAGGTCGGCCAGGCGGGCGGCCACGTCGTCGTCCTCGCTCGGTCGTCCTGGTCGCTGCGGGGCCTCCGCTCCACCACGGTTCTCAGAGACGCCGTGGTCCTCGCTCAGCGCCACACGACCACCGCCTGGCGCTCCCGCTCCCGGCGGGCGCGCCACGAGTACCACCCGGGCGAGCACGCGGTGCACGACCCCACGTCGACGACGTCGTCGACACCCGACCTCTTCAACACCGCCGTGGTCCCGGTGACCAGGTCGAGGGCCGGGGCGCCGGTCGCGTCGACGGCCCGCACCTCCGGCCCGATTTGGCGCGCGACCCGCTCGAGATCGACGCTGCCGAACGAATAGCACTCGGGCCGGATGCACGGACCCACGACGGCGCTGATGCTCGTGGCTCCGAGCAGGGCCATGGCCTCGACGGTGCGCTCGAGAACGCCCGCCACCAGGCCCGACCATCCGGCGTGAACCGCGCCGAGCACGCCTTCGGGGCTGGCCAGCACGACCGGCACGCAGTCGGCGGTGAGCACGGCGAGGGCGCACCCCGCCTCCCCGGTCACCGCGGCATCGGCGGCCGTCCCCGCTCCCCCACCGGGACGGTCGACCCGCACGACGGCGTCGCCGTGCACCTGGCGGAGCCACGTCCACGGCAGGTCGACCACGGCGCGCCGGCGGACCGCCACCTCGGGCTCCACGTCGTGGACGTAGGCGCCGCCGTGGCCCATGTCGCCGTCGGCCCGCCCGGTGAACCGCGCCCACCCGCCGCCCGGCAACTCGACGGTCGTCACCGGCCGCCCGTCAGGGAAACCGGGTCACTTCAGGAACGAGGGCACGTCGAAGTCGTCCTCCTCGTCGAGGCCCAGCGGGCTGCCGGGGGCACCGAAGAGGTCGTCTTCGGGCTCGTCGGCATCGAGGCCGAGCGACGACGGGCGGCTGGTCTCGGTCGTGAGGCCCTCACGGGTGTCGTCCCACCGGTCGAAGCCGGCGGCGATCACGGTGACGCGTACCTCGTCGCCCATGGCCTCGTCGATCACCATGCCGGCGATGATGTTGGCATCGGGGTGGGCGACGTCGTGGATGATCTCGGCCGCCTCGTTCACCTCGAACAGTCCGAGGTCGCTGCCGCCGGAGATGTTGAGCAGAATGCCGCGGGCCCCTTCGATCGAGGACTCGAGCAACGGGCTGGAGATGGCGGCCCGCGCCGCGTTCAGGGCCCGGCCGTCGCCCGACGCATAGCCGATGCCCATGAGCGCCGAGCCGGCGTTGCTCATGATCATCTTCACGTCGGCGAAGTCGGTGTTGATCAGCCCCGGCGTGTTGATGAGGTCGCTGATGCCCTGGACGCCCTGGAGAAGCACCTCGTCGGCCATCTTGAAGGCGTTGAGCGCGGAGGTCTTCTCGTTCGACACCGACAGGAGGCGATCGTTGGGGATGACGATGAGCGTGTCGACCTTCTCCTTCAGGGTGGCGATGCCCTGCTCGGCCTGTACGGCACGGCGACGGCCCTCGAAGGCGAACGGGCGAGTCACCACGCCGACGGTGAGCGCCCCGAGCGACTTGGCGATCTCGGCCACCACCGGAGCACCGCCGGTGCCGGTGCCACCGCCCTTGCCTGCGGTGATGAAAACCATGTCGGAGCCCTTGAGCACCTCCTCGATCTCGTCGCGGTGGGCCTCGGCCGCCTGACGGCCGACATCGGGGTCGCTCCCCGCCCCCAGCCCGCGCGTGAGCTCGCGACCGATGTCGAGCTTCACGTCGGCATCGCTCATCAACAGCGCCTGGGCGTCGGTGTTGACGGCGATGAACTCCACGCCCTTGAGCCCGGCATCGATCATGCGGTTCACGGCATTGACGCCGCCACCGCCGATGCCGACCACCTTGATCAGGGCCAGGTAGTTCTGGGGTGCGCCGATCATCGTGTGCCCTCCGTCTTTCCTCGCGGGGTCGTGCCTGGCACCGTGATCGTCTCTGCCGTCACGGCCGTTCCTGGGGGCCACTGCACGTGGCCTCGTACGCATTGATGCGGGGGCCGGTTGGCGCCGCATGTTGGTCGACCTCAACCGAACCTCCACCTCCACTACAGGGTTATTGTTATGTCAACCTGTCCTTGGGGTCGACACTGTAGTGGAGGGCTACGGCCGAGTCAACACGGGACTGTTGGGCAGGCGGACATCGAGGGTGGCCACCGTTCGTCCGTCGACGGCGCTGAGCACCGAATGGGCGGCCCGCAGCTTGTCGATGAGGCCCTCGGCGGTCCCCACGACGACGATCCCCTGCGGATCGAGATGGAGCTCCACGCCGTTGGCGCCGAGCGCCACCTTCGCCACCCGGGGAGCCAGGCCCGGCGGGAGCTGGGCCGCCGCCTCCAAGGCGTCGACCGCCGCCGGGGCCCTCTGGGAACCGGGGGGGCCGGCCGCGGGCACGCCCTCGACCACCGCCATTCCCGGTGGCGGTGCCGGCACCCGGTCGAGGACCCGACCGGTCCGGTCGACGAGCACCCAGCCTCCGGCGGTGTCGGTGGTCGCGGTCGTGGCGATGCGCTCCACCACCCGGATACGTACGGTTCCCGGCCATTCGCGCCGCACGTCGGCTCGCAGGACCCACGCCTGGCGCGCCAGCCGTCGCG
>CAYTTL010000107.1:5213-9221 GCA_964440725.1 uncultured Acidimicrobiales bacterium
GTCATCGCCTGTCCCGGGACGATTCCGCTGGCCGAGCGGACGTCGGCCTCGGGGATGCGCCGCGCCCCGTCGACCAGGATGCGGTCGACGTCGAACAGCGGCGTCCGGGTCACACCCCACCCGGCCGCCACCAGGGCCACGAAGGCCAGGGCCGCCGTCAGCACCCGCAGGCGGCGTCGACCCTCGGCCCTCCGCACGTCGAGCTGGCGCCGTCGGATACGGGGATCGACGGCTACACGCCGGACCGCCGGTGGAGGCGCGCCGAGCGGCGATGCCGGCGGTGTGTGCTTCCGGGAGATGGTCTTCATACCCTCAACCTTTGATCGAGACATCGAGTGTGATCCTGTGCTCGAGTGTTCGTGCGGGAGTCACTCCCGACCCTCGCTGGAGAATCCGACCAGGTGGTTCTCGATCCGGAGACGCACCCCGGTGCGCTCCGACACCAGCCGAGCAACATCGGCAACCAGCGCAGCCCCGTCGTCGGCCGAACCACCGTCGTCCACCTGTATGAAGTTGGCATGCTTGGGCGACACGAACGCGGACCCTCGTCTGGTGCCCTTGAGCCCTGCCGCGTCGATGAGTCGACCCGCCGACTCCCCCGGCGGGTTGGCGAAGACCGACCCGCCGTTGCTCCCCCCCGGTTGGTGCTCCCGGCGCCACCGCACGATGTCGGCGATCTCCGCTTCAGAGCTCGCCCGGTCGCCGGGGGCCAGGGCGAAGCGGGCGGCCACCACCACGTGGGTGGGACCGAGGGCCGAGCGGCGGTAGCCCAGCTCCAGGTGCTCGGCCTCCACCTCGCCGTCGAGGGGCGGCCGGTCCCCCGGCGACCGGCCCGCCAGGTCGCAGATCCGCGCCCTCACGAGGGTGCGGCTGACGTCGCTGCCGTGGCCGCCGGCGTTCATGCGGACGGCTCCGCCCACCGACCCCGGCACCCCGACCGACCACTCCAGCCCGGTGAGGCCGGCGGCGGCGGTACGACGGGCGAGGACCGGCAGGCTCACCGCTCCCCCCGCCACCACCTCGGTGCCGGCGACCTCGATGTCGGTGAACCCGTCACCGAGCACCACGGCCAGGCCGGTGAAGCCGCGGTCGGCGACGAGGAGGTTGGAGCCCCGGCCGATGACCACCACGTCGACCCCCGACGCGGCGACGGCCCGGGCGGCGAGGTGGAGGTCGGCCTCGTCGGCGGCCTCGAGGAACAGGGCCGCGGCCCCCCCGACGCGGTAGGTGGTGAGCGGGCCGATCGGGACGTCCCGGCGGGCCCGTTCGCCCAGTACCGCGGCCGCCCGCTCGACCGCGTCGCGCCCGCTCGGGAGCGAGGTCACGGCTGCGGGCCGAGGAGGTCGTCGGCCAAGGTGGTGACGTCGCCCGCTCCCACCGTGAGGCACAGGTCACCGGGGCGCAGGCGGGTGCGGAGGTACCCCACGACCTCCTCCCGCCCGGGCAGCCAGACCACGGCCTGGGTGGGGCGGGCCTCACAGACGGCGTCGACGACGAGCTTGCCGGTGACACCGGGCCGGGGCGCCTCACCGGCTCCGTAGACATCGGTGACGACGAGAAGGTCGACGCCGTCGAAGACGGTCCCGAAGTCGCGCCACAGGGCGGCGGTTCGGCTGTAGCGATGAGGCTGGAACACGCACACCACCCGGCGCCAGCCACCACCCCGGGCCGACGCCACCGCGGCGGCCACCTTGGCCGGCAGGTGGGCGTAGTCGTCGACCACGGTGGCGCCCCCCGCCTGGCCCCGCACCTGGAAGCGGCGGTCGACACCCGGGTAGGCGGCCAGGGCGGCGGCGGCGGCAGTGAGGGTGCCGGGCCCGAGCGGCCCTTTGAGCGGGGTGCCCCGCTCGTCCTCGGCAAGCAGGCCGGCCTCGACGGCGGCGGCCAGGGCGGCGGCGGCGTTGAGGGCGTTGTGGCGCCCGGGCGCGGGCACCCGGACCTCACCCAGGATCCGCTGGTGATGCGTGAGGACGAACGTGCTGGCCGCCGGCTCCAGGTCGAGGTGGGTCAACCGGTAGTCGGCGTCGGTCCCGGTGCCGTAGGTGGCGGCCCCCACCCGTCGGCCGATACGGGCGGCCGGTTCGTCGTCGACGCAGACCAGGCACCGGCGGGCCCCGGTGAGGAACCGCCCGAACGCCGCTTCCAGCGACGTCAGGTCACCCCAGTGGTCGAGGTGGTCCGGGGCCACGCTCGTGACCACCGCCACCTCGACGGGGAGGTCGAGGAACGTGCCGTCGCTCTCGTCGGCCTCGACGACCAGCCACTCGCCGTCGTCCCACCGGGCGCCCGTCGCCATCCCGCCGATCGACCCGCCGACGATGAACGAGGGGCGGAGGCCGGCACCGGCGAGGGTGGTGGCGAGCATGGCCGTCGTGGTGGTTTTTCCGTGGGTGCCGGCCACGGCGATGGTGCGGCGGAGGGCGGCGATGCCGGCCAGCAACCGGCCCCGGCGCAGCACGGTCAGGCCCCGAGCCCGGGCGGCGGCCAGCTCGGGGTTGTCGGCAGGAACCGCGGTGGAGGGTGTGACGATCTCGGCGTCGCCCAGGGCGCCGGCGTCGTGGCCCACCCGGACGGCGACACCCAGGCTTCGAAGCCGGTCCAGCGCCGGCGAGGAGACCAGGTCGGATCCCGACACCCGGTGGCCCTGGGCCACCAGGACCTCGGCGATCGCGCTCATCCCCGCGCCGCCGATCCCGACGAGGTGGATGCGGCGGGTCCGGCCGAGATCGACGTCCGGCGGTGCCGCGCCGCCGACGGCTCGCTCACCCGCCGCCGCGCCGTCACCCACGACGGGCACACTCCTCGACGAGGGCCGCCACCGCCTCGGCCGCGTCGCGGCGGGCGAACCCGGCCGCGGCCGCGGTCATCTTCTCCAGGACGGTGGGGTCGCCGACCAGGGCGTCGACCTCCGCGGCCAGACGGTCGCCGTCGAGCTCGGCATCGGGCACCACCACCGCCCCGCCGGCGTCGACCAGGTGGCGGGCGTTGGCGGTCTGGTGGTCGCCGGGAGCGCCGGGAAGGGGGACGAGCACGGCCGGTAGCCCGACGGCGGCCAGTTCGGCGAGTGAGCCGCCCGAGCGGCACACGGCGACGTCGGCGGCGGCGAGAAGCAGGTCCATGCGCTCCTCGTACTCCACGGGGGCGTACAGCAACCCGCCGGCGGGCAGCACCGGGACGGCCCGGCTGATCAGGTCCCAGTCCCGCCGGCCCACGACGTGGCGGACGGCGAGGTCGTCGCGGTCGGCCCAGCACCCGAGGGCGTCGAGAACGGCGAAGTTGATGCGCCGGGAGCCGAGCGACCCACCGAACGCGGCCACGACCCGCCGGTCGGTGGGCAGGTCGAGAGCCCGCCGGGCCTCGTCCCGGTCGCGGACGCGGTCGACAGCCAGCATCTCCGGGCGGACGGGGTTCCCCGTGAGCCGGGCCCGGGGAAGGTCGGTGCCGGGGAACGACACCGCCGCCGCCCGGGCGAACCGCCCGAACAGGCGATTGGCTGCGCCGGGCACGGCGTTCTGCTCACACACCACGAGCGGCACCCGCAGGACGATGGCCGCCGCCGCGCCCGGCACGCTGGCGTAGCCGCCGAGGGACACGACCACCGCGGGCCGGCGCCGGGCCACCTCGGCCAACGCCGTGCCCGCCGCCCGGACCAGGCCCCCCGCCGCCGCCGCACTGGCCCGGGAGAGCCGTCGCTCGATGCCCCGCCCGGGCAGGAGGGTGACGCCGAAGCCGGCCTCGGGAACGAGGCGGGCCTCGACGCCCACGGCGCTGCCCATCCAGTGGACAGTGCCAGGCGGGTGCCCGGCGGCCACGAGGGCCCTGGCGACGGCCAGGCCGGGCAGCACGTGGCCGGCGGTGCCGCCCCCGGCGATCAGCACCCAGGTGGCGTCCCCCTCAGCGGGCGGCACGGGCCCGGACTGCGGGCGCGTCGCCCGGTGTGGCGCGCCCCTGGCGGGCCACGTTGGCCAGGATGCCGACGGCGACCATGGTGATGACGAGCGCCGAGCC
>CAYTTL010000108.1:0-4042 GCA_964440725.1 uncultured Acidimicrobiales bacterium
AGGCGGGCCAGCGCCGATGTACCCACGGTGGTCAGTTCGACCACGGTGGACCGGGCGTCGGTCGGGTCGACGGCGCGGGTCACCAGGGCCTGCTGCTCCAGGCGGTCGACGATGCGGGTCATGGTCGGAGCCGAGACTCCTTCGAGGCGCGACAGCCCGCCCATCGGCATGGGGCCGTGGCAGTCGAGGCTGGCCATGGCCGACACCTGCGAGGGGCTCAGGCCGCCCACCGCGTGCTGCCGCAGGCGCCGGCTCAGCCGGCCGACGGCGAGCCGCAACTCCGACGCCAGCTCGTCGGCCGCAGCCGCCTGCTCGGTGGTCGTCAAGGTCGTTGTCGTCATCATCCTTAGCTTAGCTAACGAACGCGGTCGGCCGACTATTCCGTCCCATCGGTGAGGATGCGGGCGACGGCGTCGGTGTCGGACAGGTCGCCCAGCACGGCGTCGGGACCGAGGGCCGCCAGGTCGTCGAACGGCGTCCGACCCGTGGCCACGAGCAGGCAGTGCACGTTCCCGGCGCGGGCGCAGGCCAGGTCGTTGGCCGTGTCGCCGACGACCCACGTGTCGTGCGGATCGACGTCGACCCCCCGCAGCCGCCGAGCCCGTTCAACGGCGATGGGGACGAGCTCCCGGCGGTCGGCGTGGTCGCTCCCGTAGGCGCCGATGTCGAGATCGAGCCAGCGCTGCAGGCCGAAGGCCGTCACCTTGACCACGGCGTTGGCCATGGTGTTGCCGGTGAGCAGGGTCTGGTGCACGCCGTCGGCCGCGGCCAGGCGGGCCAGAAGGGGGCGGACGCCGGGAAGGGCCTCGCCCGTCTCGGCGAGCATGGTCGCCGCCGCCGCCACCTCGGCCTCGACAGCCTTCACGACCACCGGCAGCTGCGTGTCGAGGTCGTCGACGGTCATGAGCTCCAGATACTCCCGGGCGATCTGGGGTCGGTCTTGCCGCTCAGCAGGATCCGAGTCGCCGGTGCCGCGCCGAGCACGTGCTGGAGGGCCCGGTCGAACACCGCGCTGCCGATGCCGCGGGTGTTGACGAGCGTGCCGTCGACATCCCACAGCACGAGGCGGGCCACGGCGGACCATACCCCCGCCCGGCCCCTCCTCCCGGTGCGATCATGCAGAGGTGGCGACCGAGGATGACGTGCGACGCATCGCCCTGTCCCTTCCGGAGACGACGGAGCGCCAGTCCTACGAAGGCACGCCCTCGTTCCGCACCAAGAGGAAGGCCTTCACCCGGAGACGCGGTGACGGCGAGAGCATCGTGGTCTTCGTCGAGAGCCTGGAGGACAAGGACGCCTTGCTGGCGGCGGACAGCTCCAGGTTCTTCACCACTCCGCATTACGACGGGTACCCGGTCGTGCTGGTGCGCTTCGCCGAGGTCGACGTCGACGAGCTACGGGAGCTCCTCACCGACTCGTGGCGGCTGTGCGCACCGAAGCGGGTCCTCGCCGCCTTCGAGGCGGCGGAGGCTTCGCACCGGGCCCCCGAGGAAGGCCGAGGTGGCTCCGTACCATGACCACATGGCGATCACCGACGACGTAGAGGCCCTCTACCGGCGCCTCCTCGACAGATGGAACAGCCGCGAAGCGTCGTCGGCATGGTCCCGCCCGGGGAGACCGACATCCGGCCCGATGTCAACGCCGTGCAGACCGTGGTGGCCGTCCGGATCGATGAGGGGTGGCGTGTCGCGCACTTCCAGACGACGCCCGCGGCGTTCCACGGCCGGCCCGAGGCGGCCGAGGCGCTGACCGCCGAGCTGCGGGCCGCCCTGGCGGCGGGCGACGGCCGCTGAGGTCCGCTAGGCGGGACCTTCCCGGCAGGATCGGCGCGCCGACCACGTCAGGCCACCGAGGCCGAGGGCGACGAGGCCGAGGGCCAGAAGGCCGTCGTCGGACCCGGTGGACGCCAACGACCCGCCCGGAGCGGCCGGCGGCGACCTCACCACTGGCGGCGACGTCACCGGCGTGGTCGGCGGGTTCGGGGTGGTGTCGGCGCTCGTCGCCTCGCAGGTGACCTGTCCGATGATCGCCTCAGCCGTCTGGTCATCGGGCAGGATGCCTCCCGACCCGGACGCGAAGCGGGCATGCACGGCGTTCACCACTAGCTTTCTCGTGGCGCCCCCGGAGCCGGAGCCGCTGGTGACGACCTGCTCGTTCAGGGTGACAGTGCCGAGACCGGCCACCGGGATGACCGTGTTCGGCGCCGGGGTGGGCGTGGGTGGGAACGGCTGGCCGTTGAGCATCCCGCCCTGGATCACCGTCGCCCCACGCGCCCCCTGACCGTCGGCGCGGCAGGAACTGGCGATGGACGAGGCGGTGGCGATGTTGGGTCCCAGGATGACGTTCTGGACCAGCGCCTGAGCCTCCACGGACCCGCCCTCGTCGTCACCGGCCAGGTTGGCGGCCGTCGTACTCACCGCCAGGGCGCCGGTGGAGAACACGTTGAACGGGTACGGACTGGGGAGGGTGACCGACGGGGCTGTCGCGGTGAAGGGCCCCAACCCCGATGGTGGCGTGGTTTCGTCGGCCGACACGCTGACCGTCGGCGTCGGCGGGATGACGCCGGCGTCCCCCGTGATGGACACACCCGTGGCCGTCCCGGACACGGCATCGACGTCGGCCGCCGCCGCCGAGGCCGCCGGCAGGGCGACGGCGAGGCTCGACGCGGCGAGGGCGGACCCCAGTCGTACCGACCAGTGGTGCCGGCGGGAGCGATCAGCCTCGAGTTGCGACATGAGCCTCCTCGACGAAGAAGGGTAGCCCGCCGGCCTGGTTTCAGGCGGAGTCGCGGACTTCGCGCCAGAAGTCCACGGCGACCGCTTCGAAGCGCAGACCGAGCTGAAGGGTGGTCCTGGCCTGACCGTGGATGTCGGCCGCTTCGAGCTGGGTGTCGAGGTCGCGATAAGCGGCCAGTCGCCGGCTGTGGATGCCCTCCTGCTCCGTTGCCAGCACGGCCAGGTCGGTGGCGCTGCCCAGGTCGGCGAAGAACAGCTTGAGCAACCCGGGGTCGCGGATCTCCGCGGAATCGGCGGTGGGCTCGGCCAGCCAGGCACGAAGGGCCTTCCGTCCGTCGGCGGTGATCGAGAAGCGGCGGCGGCGGCGGCCGGCATCCTCGCGCTCCTCGACCAGGAGGCCGGCTCCGGCCAGCCGGGGCGGCTCCGAGTAGAGCTGGGCGTGGGGAAACGACCAGAAGTGCCCGATGCTCTCTGCGACAGCGGCCTTGAGCTGGTAGGGCGTCGACGGGCCCCGGGAGGCGACGAGCCCGAGCACCACGTAGGAGGTGGGCGTCAGGTTCGTGGTTGACACGGTACGGACCGTACCATAAGGTCGACCGTATGAGTCAGACGATCTGGCTCGTACGAAAGGGGCGCATCATGTCGTTTCAACCCTCTCCCGGCACCGACACCGACAGCGGCGAGCGCCGTCAGCCGGCGTACTTCGGCTGCGGTGGCAGCTTTGCCGGGCACGTGCGGGTCAACCTGGTGGTGCTGGCCGTCCTCGTAGGCGTGTGGGCCCTCACCGGCAGCGACGGAGTCTGGCCCCTGTGGGTGGCCCTGGGAATGGCCGCCGGCCTGGCCTTCAAGGCGCTGCTGCGACACCGCTTCTTCCGGACACGCACGAGCACCGCTCGCCGGGGCGGAACCCCGTCCGACGACGCCTGAGCCGAGCCCTTCGCCTCTCCGCCATTCGCGTGCACGGTGCGACGTTTGCAGCGTGGGAACATGTACGGTGGCGACGTGGCCGGACGATCGCGACCGAGCGCCGAGCGCGCCGAGTTCGCCGAGTTCGAGGTCGCCCTCTCCGCCTTCGTTCGTGACTTCGGGTTGAACGAACCCGAGCGCACGCCGTGCTCGGTGCCGATCCCGGTGCCCGACGCCCGCACGCTCACCATCCTGGCCGCGGGTCCCCTGCCGCAAGCGTCGCTGGCCGACGAGCTCGGCGTCAGCGCCTCCACCGTGAGCCGGGTCGTCGACCGGCTGGTGCAGTCGGGGTGGGTCGAACGCCAGGCCGACGTCGACGACCGCCGTCGCCTCCTCCTGCA
>CAYTTL010000108.1:4052-9191 GCA_964440725.1 uncultured Acidimicrobiales bacterium
GGCGCGCCACGCCGAGGTTCTCGGGCGGCTCACCAGGGAGCAGCGCCGCCAGGTCGTCGACGGGCTCCGACTCCTGGCTCGAGCCTCGATCGAGGGGGGCCGCTCGCGCGCCGCCGGGTGACCACCCCCGATCGTCCCACGTCGCAATCGTTGCAGCGTGCAAGTGGTTGGTCTACGATGGCGCTATGACTTGGCGACGCGTCACGGTCCTCGCCCTGTCGCTCATCACGTTCTTCGCTGTCGTCGCCTGTTCGTCATCGGATCGCCAGGATGTGGTCGCCGACCGCGGTGAAGAGGTGATGCCCTTCGATCTCGACCGCACGACGCACCGGTTCACACCCCGGCCCGACGGCCTGGTGCAGGAGGTGGTCGCCGACGACCGCACCGACACCCGGCAGACCGAGCTCGTCCGCCGGCACCTCCGTGAGGAGGCGGAGCGGTTCAGGCGGGGCGACTTCGGGGATCCGGTCCGCATCCACGGCACGGAGATGCCGGGGGTCCGCCAGCTCCAGGCCGGAGCCGCCGACATCAACATCGCCTACCGGGATGTGGAGGCCGGGGCCGAGATCCTTTTCGTCACGCTCGAACCGAGTCTGGTCGACGCCCTCCACCAGTGGGGCGAGGCCCAGGTCGCCGACCACGGCACGCATGCGGGGTAACCACGGGGAATGAGTAAGGCCTGGTATGACGAGCTCCGCCACGACCACCGGCCGGAGGTCGTGAAGGTCCTGTTGATCGGCGAGTCCCCGCCCGATCCCGCAGCCGGCGAGCGTCGCTTCTTCTACGCTCCCGTCCTCGACAGCAAGGACAATCTGTACCGGGGCGTCGCCACCGCTGCCTACGGCACTGATCCGGATTTCGACCTCGGCGAAAAGCGGCGCGTGCTCCGACGCCTCCAGACCGACGGCTACTGGCTCATCGATCTCAGTGACGAGCCCGTCAACCACGTTGATGGCGCCATCCGCAGACGCGCCTTGCGAGCCGCCGTACCCGGGCTGGTCGAACGAGCTGTGGAAGCCGGTCCGGTGGTCGGGGCCGTCGTGTGCATGGCACCCGTTCACCGACTTGTAGCCGGGCCCCTCAAGGTCAGCGGGATCCACGTCCTCCACGATGATCCGCTTCCATTTCCGATGAACTGGTCGCGAGCAACCTTCGTCGACGGATTTCGGGCGGCAGTCGGCCGCTGACCCACTAGAGCAGACCTGCTCAGACGATGGCATCCAGCTCGGCGGTTGGGACGTGGATCCAGCCCTCACGGCGGGCAACGTCGAGCTGCTCAGCGCTTGGAGCAGTGGTACTACCGGCCATCGCTGCACGTGCGACGACAGCGCACACGAAGGCGTCCAGCCCGTCGTCGTCGCAGCCCTCGAGGCATGCGGCCGCGGCGGCACTCAGCGGACCGCACCGGCCGGTGAACTCGCCCGCGAGGAGGCGACATGCCTCGGCGTTCTTCCGGCCCTTGTACTTGGAACTGGCCAGACCCCACGCGCGAAGGGCCGCCGCCGGGTACGCCTCGATCACCCGGCCCGTCACGCCCGACCGGTCGACTGGAACGCCGGCGGCCAGAAGGAGATGCTGGAGTCGGGCGCCACGCATGGCGGCCACGTCGATCAGATCGCTCGTCTGGTGGAGAAGGTCGAAGCTGTTCTGGCGCTGTTGCGATGCTCCTGGAACTCCCAGGGCGAAGGTCGGCTCCGCCTCTGGGGGAGGGCAACCCCGGCGGCCCTACTCAGGTCACGGCGTTCTGAGAGGCCCGAATCGACGGAACCATCTCAGATGGCGCGCTACGGCCGCGAGATAGGCATCCTCGGACGGCTTCAACGCTGCCAGCCCCAGGTTAAGCATGTTCATCTGGTCGTCGGTGGACATGGGCTCGGCCACCCAGGCATCGTGAATCTGGCCGCCTGCGATCTGCCTCGTGTCCTTGACGAGGGCTTCGAACGCGGTCGCAACAGCGGACGACTCAGTCGTCATCCACGCCCCGTAGTACGCAAGCTGCTCCTGAACCCTTCGCAGGTCCTGGGAGATGCGCACGCGCTCATCGGCGGCGACTTCCGGGCTGCCGCCTCGGCGACGACGGACGACGTACGGGAACTCCTTGTATGCGGTCACGGCCGAGAATGCGGACGCGTAGGTCTCGCGTCGCCGGTTTCGCTGTTCTCTCACAGCCGCCACCACCGTGTTCGTCGCGAGGGAGATCAGGGAGATGGCGCCGGCGATGATGGCGACGACGACGGCGACGGGGATGTCGGTGACGGCGATCACACGCGCTCAGGGCTCCGACATCGTCTTCAGCGGCCCATGGGGTGCCTCGGGGCCGAGCCACTCGCCTGTTTCTCGCCACCACGCCTCTCTGAAGAGATGCGCGATGGTGAGGCCGAGCAACGCCGGAAGCCTGTCATCGAACAGCCAGCGCTGCTCGTCGGGATCACCTGGCTTCCACATGCACAGTTCGTCCTTGCCGAACCGGTGGGGCGAGGTGGTCGGGCCGTCGACCCGGACTACCGGATGTCGAGGCCTAGCCCTGGCGAACAACAGCTCCACGTGGCGAGCCTCGTAGTGAGGAACCTCAACGGTCGCGATGTAGAGGCGCCCGGCTTTCGTGCCGGTGTGGACCGTACGACCTCGAAGTCCGGGCACGGATCGTTGTGCCCCACGCTCGAAGAGGGGTCGTTGATGGTCGTCGCCGTACCACGGCCCACCCGATCGCTTACCCCCGCTAGCTCGTCCCACTGCCGAACGAGCGGGTCGTCTTGAGCCGGGTTCCGCTGGTGCCGAGGGCAAGGTCCGCCCCCATGCTGACCCCGCTGTTGCCGGTACGAAGCGACCGCGTCCAAGCCGCCTTGGAGTTGGCGCCTGCCGCTGGGTCTAGATGCTTCCAGAACAGGTCAGCGAGACTTGTCCGGACCGCATCCTCGTCATCGCCGTGGTCAAGAGTCTCCTCCATGAGCGTTGCGGCGCCCCGCAGACGATCGACCATTGCTTGCCGATCGATCTTCAGCTTGATCGGCTTGGACACCTCGGCAGGATCGGGGGTGTTGCGTCTTGCTACATCAGACGCCGCGTACCTGAAGAACTCGGCAAGGCCCGTGGCCAGATCCAAGTCCTCAGTCACAGAGGCCAGTGCTAGGGCCTCGACGTTGAAGCTGCACATGCCCGGTTCTGTGTACTGGCAGTTCCAGCACTTCCCAAGGCGAACGACGCGGGCGCGGAGGACCCTGAGTGCCTTGGGCGGTGCGGTCAATAGCTCCGTGTGGCGAATCGGGTCCGAGGCATCCCACGAGTTGCTCGGCAGGTTCGGGATCCATAGCCCGCCGTCCTTGCGCTGAAGTCCAACGATCAGGTCGACGCTGGGGTCCGTGTCGTTGGCGAGAGGGTCGTGGAACTTGAGCTGGATGGCCCTCTTCGTGAGCCACGTCTTGACCCCGGGGTAGATCTCCAGCAGATAGGAGCGAACCAGGCTTCGGACGTCTTCGACGACATCGCACGGCCCTACGCCGTCACCGTCGGGACCCAGCTCTGGCCACACCCGACGGTCGAGCACGATGCCGCAGTCGGCGTCGGTGTCGCTGTTCGCTGTGGCGTGCGCGATGGAGCCTGAGTTGTAGCCCCGGGCGACACCGGGGTGTTCCTTGGCACCGTCGAGCGCGTCATCGCGACGTTGTCGGGCGGTCTTGATCGTCAACTCGTCCGGCTCAATCTCCCGACGAAGATCGTCGAGCAGCTCAATCACGAACGACATGAAGGACCTCCTGTCGACGGCGCCTCATGCGTCAGCACGACGATGACAACCTCTGGCGACGTGGTGACAACGGCCTGATCAGGCGGTGACAAGACCCTGGCGAAAGTGGTGACAATCTCGTGGCGAATGAAATCACGAGCAGCCGCTCGTCGTTCCGCAGCTCGAGCACACGAAGCAGGCGCCGGCCCGCTGCATGACCATGCCGCACTGGTAGCAGTACGGGGCGTCGGACGCCGCCGGTTGCGGGACGACCGTCTCCACGACGAAGGGTGGCGCGGCGGCGACGGGAGCGGGCGCCACCATCGGCGCCGGGTCGGGGACGACGTCGGAGCCGGTGGACGTGAGCGTGGTGGTCTCCTCGACCCCCGGCAGCGTGGGCTGGGTGCGCTCACCGACGGTGAGTATGCCGAGCTCGGCTCGGTCCTCGAACGGCAGGTACTCGACGGCCATTCGCCGGAAGATGTAGTCGACCAGCGAGCTGGCGAAGCGGATGTCGGGATCGTCGGTCATGCCCGCGGGCTCGAAGCGCATGTTGGTGTACATGTCGACGAAGGCCCGGAGGGGCACGCCGTACTGGAGGCCGTGGCTCACCGAGATGGCGAAGGCGTCCATGATGCCGGCGAGGGTCGAGCCCTGCTTGGCCACCTTGAGGAAGATCTCCCCCGGACGTCCGTCGTCGTACTCGCCCACGATGACGTAGCCGTGGCAGTCGGCCACACGGAACGACATGGTCTTGGAGTTGCGCCGACGGGGCAGCTTGGCCCGCACCGGCTCGCGCACCAACTCGGTCTCGACCAGCCGTTCGACCGGGGCGGCCAGCGCCGAGGCCACGGCGATCGCCGCCGTCGCCGGCGTGGTCTTCTTGGTGTTGGACAGCGGCTGAGCGACCTTGCAGTTGTCCCGGTAGATGGCGACGGCTTTGAGACCCAGCTGCCAGGCTTCGATGTGAAGCTGCTCCACGTCCTCGACGGTGACGTCCTCGGGAACGTTCACGGTCTTCGAGATCGCGCCACAGATCCACGGTTGGGCGGCCGCCATCATCTTCACGTGGCCGCGGTAGTGGATGACGTTGTCGCCCATGGAGCAGGCGAACACGGGCAGGTGCTCCGGGCTCAGATGGGGGGCGCCGACGATCGACTTGTGCTCGTCGATGTAGGCCACGATGTCGGCGACCTGCGCCGGTGTGTAGGCCAGCCGCCGCAGAGCCCGGGGGACGGTCTGGTTGACGATCGACATCGTGCCCCCGCCGACCAGCTTCTTGGTCTTGCACAGGCCGAGGTCGGGCTCGATGCCCGTGGTGTCGCAGTCCATCATCAGCCCGATGGTGTTGTGGCTCACGAACCCGTTGGCCACGTAGGTGACGTTGTCGGGCACCGACAGGTCGAAGGTGAGCTCGT
>CAYTTL010000109.1:0-9087 GCA_964440725.1 uncultured Acidimicrobiales bacterium
CACCGCACGAGCCCATCACCCCTCCCGTGACCGCGCCGCCTCCCTCCGAACCCGCAACCGAGCCCTCGCCCTCCGAGCCCGTCGCCGCCGGAAGCGACGACCGCAAGGGTGGATCGGCCCCGGTAGTGGCCACGGCGCCGTACCCGGCGCCGGCCGGCGACACCGCCGGTCCGGCGCCCACCGGCGACGGACAGGGTTCGGCGGGCGGGCAACCCGGCGGCGGCGCCCGTACCGACGATCGCCACCGCAACCGCGACAACCGTGAGAACCGCGGTGGCGGGGCGCCTGCGCCGGGCGGCGGCCAGGCCCAGCCCGGGGGCCAGAACTTCGACGGCGAGGGTGGCAACCGCCGCAGCAGCAGCCGACGCCGTCGGGGTCGCGACCGCGGCGACCGGGTGATCCCCCAGCAGGAGCGCGTCGACGAGGTCCAGTACTCGGGCGAGCCCCTCCCTGCGGAAGGTCTGCTCGACCTGCACGACAAGGGCTACGGCTTCCTGCGCACCACCGGCTATCTCGCCAGTCCCAAAGACGTCTATGTCTCGGTGAGCCAGGTTCGTCGCTTCGGGCTGCGGAAGGGCGATTACGTCAAGGGGGCGAGCCGGCCGCCGGGCAACAACGAGAGCTGGCCCGCCCTCCTCCGCATCGACACCGTGAGCGACATGACGCCCGACGAGGCCCGCCAGCGGCCGAAGTTCGAGGACCTCACGCCGCTGTTCCCCGACGCTCCGTTGCACCTGGAGATCAAGGGCGACACCACCAACATGGTCGCCCGCATCGTCGACCTCATTTCGCCCATCGGCAAGGGTCAGCGGGGCCTCATCGTCTCGCCTCCGAAGGCGGGCAAGACCACCGTCCTCAAGCAGATCGCCCACTCCATCGAGGCCAACAACCCCGAGGTGCATCTCATGGTGCTCCTCGTCGACGAACGGCCCGAGGAAGTCACCGACATGCGTCGCTCGGTCAAGGGCGAAGTGGTGGCGTCGACGTTCGACAAGCCCTCCGAGGAGCACACCCAGGTGGCCGAGCTCACCCTGGAGCGGGCCAAGCGCCTGGTCGAGGTGGGCACCGACGTGTGCATCGTCCTCGACGGCATCACCCGCCTGTCGCGGGCCTACAACCTGGCCGCCCCCGCCACCGGGCGGATCATGTCCGGAGGCATCGACGTGGGCGCCCTCTACCCGCCGAAGAAGTTCTTCGGGTCGGCGCGCAACATCGAGGAGGGGGGCTCGCTCACCATTCTCGCCACCGCCCTGGTGGAGACGGGCTCACGGATGGACGAGGTCATCTTCGAGGAGTTCAAGGGCACTGGTAACATGGAGCTCCGTCTCGACCGCAAGCTGGCCGAGCGCCGCATCTACCCCGCCCTCGATGTCAACGGCAGCTCGACACGCCATGAAGAGTTGCTGTTCGAGAGGAACCAGCTCCAGCAGGTGTGGAAGCTGCGGCGGGTACTCAACGCCCTGGAAGGCGGAGCGGGTCTCGAGTTGTTGATGGACAAGATCAGGAACACCAAGAGCAACGACGAGTTCCTGTCGGAGATCGCCAAGGCGCCAGCCGGGTGAGCGACACACCGCTCGTCGACGTGAAGAGGGAGACCGCCCGACCATGAGAGCCGACATCCACCCCGCCTACGAGACGACGACCGTGCGCTGCTCGTGTGGCAACAGCTTCACCACCCGCTCCACCAAGCCCGACCTGCGGGCCGAGCTCTGCAACGAGTGCCACCCCTTCTACACGGGCAAGCAGAAGCTGGTCGACACCGGCGGCCGGGTGGAGCGCTTCGAGCGTCGCTACGGCAGGCGCGACAAGGCGGCGAAGTAGGGGTCGCCCCGACGCACATGTCGACGACTAGCATCTCGCCGGTGGCCTGCCCGCCCCGGCCCACCCCTCAGATCGGCAAGCGTCCCCTGACGGAGTCACGCCATCACTGAGCTCGTGTCCACCGACGAGAGCACCGCCGAGCGCCGAGCGACCCGTCGACGAGCCGACCCCGACAGTGCCGCCCTGGCCGCCGCCCTGGGGTCGCTGCTGAGGCTGTCGCCCGACGCCCCCGCCGCCCTGTCGCCCGCGGCCCGGGCGGCCATGTCCCGGTCGGCCATGTCCCGGTCGGCCACACCGGCGGGAGCAGCCGTGGCGCCCGCCCCGACCCGACCCGCCCCCCGCCCGCGGCTCCTGGTCCCGGCGCCCGTCCCGGCGGTGCCCGATGCCACCGACAGCGACTCGTTCTGGGGCCCCAGCCCGATCGACGTCCACCCCGGCGAGGACGGGGCCGTTGACCCGGTCCCCGACGACGCGGTGGCGCCCGCCGAGCTCGCGGACGCGGCCGCCGCCTTTACGGCGTCGTCCGACGCCGACATCCCCGACTGGTACACGAAGCCGGTGCTCTCCGTCGATGCGCCGCCGAGACCCACCTCGCAGGTGCGTGCCGTACTGTCCATCGCCGGTCAATGGTGGGCGACCCGCCGCCGGGAGCTGCTGCCCGGGATGGTGGTCGCCTCCCTCGTGATCGTCGCCTTCGCCGTGGTGCTGCTCTCGGGCGGCAAGGGGGCGGGAAGCTCCCGCGTCGGCACCACGAGGGCGGTGCCCATCGACCCGTCGACGACCATTCCGGGGCTGTTCGCAACCGCGGCCGCCGAGGCCGCCCCGCCGCCCGAGGATGCTCCCCTCGATGTCGACGCCCCCTTCGACGTCGACCAGGCCCCGGTCACGACCAAGCCCAAGGCCAGCGTCGCCGCCGACACGCCGCCACCCTCCCGTCCCAAGTCCCCGCCGGCCACCTCGCCGCCGGCCACGTCGCCACCGGCCACTCAGCCTCCGGTCACCGAGCCTCCGGTCACCACGCCGCCCACCACCGAGCCTCCGGTCACAACGCCGCCCACCACGGTGTCGCCCCCGAGCCCGGGGGACGCAGCTCGACGCGTGCTGCCGTCCGGCTGAGCACCGACGTTCCGTCGGGCCCCCGGTAGCCTGGCCCTGATGCTGGAACGCCTCGAACGACTGGCCCGTGAGTACGACGAGGTCCTGGCCGACCTGATGCGGCCGGAGGTGCTGGCCGACCAGCAAGCCCTGGTGGAGCGCTCGAGAAGGGCCAAGGCCCTCGAGCCCGTCGTGGCCGCCTACCGCCGCTACCTCACCACGCTCGGCGATCTGGAGGCGGCGAAGGAGATGCTGAGCGAGTCGTCGGGGACCGACCGCGACTTCATCCGGGCCCAGATCGAGGAGTCCGAGACGGCGCTGGTCGAGCTCGACCGCAGCCTGCGACTCCAGCTGCTTCCCACCGATCCCAACGACCAGAAGAACGTCATCCTCGAGATCCGCGGGGCCGAGGGAGGGGAGGAGGCCAACCTCTTCGCCAAGGACCTGTTCGAGATGTACGGCCACTACGCCGCCCGCCGGGGCTGGAAGCTCGAGGTGCTGGCCGTCGACTCGTCGGACATGGGCGGGGTCAACGAGGTCACCTTCCTGCTCAAGGGCGAGGGGGTGTGGACCCGCATGAAGCACGAGGGCGGGCCCCACCGGGTGCAGCGCGTGCCCGTCACCGAGGCCCAGGGGCGCATCCACACCAGCTCGGCGACGGTGAGCGTCCTGCCCGAGGCCGAGGAGGTCGACGTCTCGATCGACGAGGCCGACCTGAAGGTCGACGTCTACCGTTCCACCGGTCCGGGAGGCCAGTCGGTCAACACGACCGACTCGGCGGTACGGGTCACCCACCTGCCCACGGGCATCGTGGTGGCCATGCAGGACGAGAAGAGCCAGATCCAGAACCGGGCCAAGGCCATGCTCGTGCTACGCGCCCGGCTCCTCAAGGCCGAGCAGGACCGCCGGGCGGCCGAGCTGTCGGAGACCCGCCGGGGCCAGATCGGCGGCGGCGGACGCTCCGAGAAGATCCGGACCTACAACTTCAAGGACAACCGGGTCACCGACCATCGCATCGGCCTCACGCTCCACAAGCTCGACAAGATCCTCCTCGGCGACCTCGACGACCTCCACGACGCCCTCGTCGGCGAAGAACGGGCCCGCCAGCTGGCCGGGTGAGGACCGACTGAGGGACGAGCGGCAGAAGCCGAACGCTGTATGCTTATGTGCATGAGGACAACCATCAATCTGCCCGACACCTTGGCCAGCGCCGCCAAAGCTCGCGCGGCGACTGAGGGGCGGACGTTCACCAGCCTGGTGGAAGAGGGACTTCGAACTGTGCTGGCCGACGAAGGTCCGGACCGGGATGCTTCCCGCCAACCACTGCCGGCGTTCGGCAACCCCGAGGGCCGATTACTCGTCGATCTCGCTGATCGTGACGCGGTGTGGGCTGCCATCGAGGGTGAACGACCAGCGTCAGGATGATCCTGCCCGACGTCAATGTCCTCGTCTACGCCTTCCGGCGAGAGGCCCAGTCTCACGAGCGCTACGCCTCGTGGCTGGCCGACGTGGTAGCCGGGGATGACGAGCTGGCCCTCCACGACCTACCCCTCGTGAGCTTCGTGAGGATCGTGACCAACCCCCGGATCGTTCCCACTGCGGCGCCTACGGTGCTCGCCCTCGACTTCGTCGCCCGACTGCGGGCGGCACGGCGGGCCCGGTGGCTTCCGGCGGCACCATCTTCATGGCAGCGCATGCATGAGCTTGCTGCCGACGATCGCGGCATCAGTGGCAATCTCACACCCGATGCCTATCTTGCTGCGCTCGCCCTCACCCACGGGTGCCGCTTGGCGACTGCTGATCGCGGCTTCCGACGGTTCCCCGGCCTCGACGTGTTCGACCCGGCCGCCTGACGGGTCGGGCGGATCTCCGAAAGGTTCGCGCCCGGACTCGACGAGCTCCACGGCACCCTGGTCGCCGACGAACGCCCGCGGTGTCCGTGCCAGCTGCGCAGGGTGCCCGACTCCTGCCCCGCGACCACCAGCCGGAGTGATCCTGGTCCGGTTAGGCGCCCTCGCAGCCGGCAGCGGTGGCCAGGGCCTTGCAGGCGGCGTGCATGGTCTGCTCGGTCGCTCGGCCCAATCGCCGCAGCAGGCGCCCGCGGCCCAACAGCAGCGCATGGTCGAAATTTGCCACTGACTCCGAGGCCAGTCCGGCTTCCGGGCCCACGCGCACTTCCGTGGCGAGACCCCTGACTGTCGAGGTGATGGGAGCGCAGATCACCGAGTGAAGCAACCGCCCCATCGGATCCCGGGTGAGGATCAACACCGGGCGGCGCTTGTCTCCGGGAACCTCGGCGAACCAGACCTCGCCGCGATGTGCGACCGGTAGGCTCACGGAGTCTGTCCATACAGAACGTCGTAGTCGACGCCGTCGTCGTCGAGGTCCAGAGTGACCTCCAGGTCGGCGAGGGCTCGCTCCGTATCGCCCTGCGGCTGGCGCGTGTAGGCCTGGACGTCGCGCCGAAGGCGCTCAGTGCGGATCAGCCGATCGAGCGCGGTGTCGATCACTTCCGACATTGACCTCCCTCCGATCAATGCCCGAGCCTCCTCGACCTTCCCCCGATCCAGGGTCACTGTTGCCTTCGCTCGTGCCATACAGCTCATACTACTTCCGAGCGGTACCGATTGCGGTACGCCTGACTCCTCGATGGCGTGGTGCCGGCGACGAGCCGTGTGGGAGCAGGCCGCCCGGGGAGCCATACCGCGCAACTCCGAGCCGGTTGGTCAGGGTCGCAGCTCGGCGAAGCCGGCGGCCTGAAAGTCGCCGTCGAAGGCCAAGGCGTGGCGGAGGCGCATGCGACGCATGACGGCGAAGCTCGTGGCGTCGACGAAGGAGAACTCCCGCTCGTCGTGGCGACGCAACCAGCGCCATGCCTCCTCCTCGGTGACCTTCTCCGTATACAGGAGTTGGACCCGTGCCGACCGGAAGACAGCGAGTGCCGCGGACGCCACGGAGTGGCCCGCTCGGCGGCGGAGAAAGGTCCACGTCTCGCCGGCGATGTGGTTGGTGACGACCACCGGGCGGTCCTGGCGCGCCCAGAGAGTGACGGCATCGCCGTGATGGGCGTCGCGTGCCGCTGCCAGGGCGACCCAGAAGCTCGTGTCGGCCAGGATCACCGGCCGTAGACGACGTCGTCCACGCTGGCGCTCTCGTCCTGGCCGCCTTCGTAGACGCCGATCAGCCTGGTCGACGGGTCGTCCACCTGCGGCGTGGCTGGGCGGACATGTCGGCCGAGGTACTCCCGGATGAGCACCGCCTTGGGGACGCCGCGCTGGCTTGCCTCGATGGCCAAGGCGTCGTCGACCGCCTCGTCCAGGTACAGCTGTATACGCCTCACTCCGAGGAGTATACATACCTAGCTTGAGCCCGAGTTGGCTCAGGCCTCGGTGACGAGATCAGGAAGTGTGCCCCATTCGAGCAGTTCGGCTATAGTCACGACGCACCGAACGAGCAACGGCCGTCTAACCATGAACGGCTGCGCCAGGACGCTGCCGCTGCCGGGCGGCGAGAGGGAGGTCATGTGCAGGAGCATGACTACCTGGGCCCTGGGGAAGTGGCCCGAATACTCCATGTTTCCCCCAAGACCGTCAGCCGGTGGGCGGCCGAGGGTTTGATCCCCTGCATGGTGACCCTGGGAGGCCACCGGCGCTTTTTACGGAAGGACGTCGAGGCGGTGGCCACCCGGATGACCCACCAGCCCTGAGTCGTTCGTGCCGGGCCTTGAGCTCAGCGAGCGGGTCGATCCCCGGCACTCTCGCCTAGCCCTGCTTGTATGCGCCGGCTCGTTGACCGGACAATGTCTTCAGCGTCTCGCACGTTGGAGACGTCGGTGACCATGGCGAGCACCCCGGCATAGTTGTCGTTCTCGTCCATGAAGGGACTGGCTGAGATGAGCACCTCGACAACGGCGCCGTCCCTGGTCCGGACCTGGGTCTGATAGCGCTCGCTCATCCCGTCACGCCGTCGCTGCTGGCGGCCGCGCAGCAGGGCCCTGGCTTCCTCGTCCACGAAGGACCATGCCGACACACCCGTCATCTCGTCCACCGCGTAGCCGAGCATCTGGGCCATCCGGGGGTTGACGAAGGTGATTATGTCCTGGGCGTCGAGGGTGATGATGCCTTCGCGGGTCGTCTCGATGATCCGCTGGTACATGGCCTTGGTGCTCCGGAGATCCTCCTCGACCTGCTTCTGCTCGGTGATGTCCTGATTGGTGCCGTGGACCGCCACCGCGACCCCGTCGTCGTCTCTGATCAACGAGGCATAGGCGCGGTGCCACCTGACCTCGCCGTCGCCTCGCACGATTCGGCATTCCACGACGGTCGGCTCCCCCGTCTCCACCACCTGCGCCACATCCGCTTCTGCCCGGGAGCGGTCATCGGGGTGGACGGCGGCCAGGGCCGAGCCCAGATCCAGGGCGCCTTGGGGGTCGATCCCGAGGAGGGCGGCCGTGCCCTCCGAAAAGCTCCCTTCGCCGGTGCGGATGTCGAAGTGCCAGCTCCCTAGGCGAGCCAGCTTCTGGGCCTCCCGGTGGCGTGCTTCGGCCACCCGTAGCTGCTCGGCGGCCCGCCTGATGGCCTCGGCGGCCCGCTGGCGCTCCACCACCCGCCCCAGCTGGGTGCCGATGCCGGCCATGACATCGAGAAAGGAGTCCGTAGGCTCCAAGCGGCTACGCGAGAAGAACGCCAGTGTCGCCACAACCTCACGCCGGACCGTGATCGGGAAGGCAAACGCCGATTGCAGCCCAGCCGTGGCCTGTGCTCGAGCCAGATGGCCGTCGTTGTCAGCCACGTCGGGCATCGATACCGGGTGCCCCGTGGCGAGGACGCGGGCTGCCAGCCCAACTCGGGGACGGGCCACGATCTCCTGCGCTGCTTTCTGCAGGGCCTGGTGCTCGGCGCCGTCGGCGAAATGCCACAGGGGTGTCTCTCGGAGTTCGTCGGTGGCGGGCGAGACACAGAGCTGCCCAGCCGCACAGCCGACCTGGGCACAGATGTGACGCATCACCACCTGAGCGGCCTGGTCAAGGGTGTCCGCCTCATTGGCGGCGATCGCCGCCTGCTGCATCAGCTGGAGGTGGGCGAGGCGGTCCTGCCCGGCGGCGGCGGTGGAGTCCTGAGGCCTCTGCGGACCGTGGGACACGTCCGATCCGTACAGCACGGGACGACCACCACCGGCCGCCTTGGCCGCGCTGAGCGCCGCTACGGCGTTGGCCATCACCGTATCGGCACTGTCGCCCGGTCGGCTCAGTGCTACTCCCGCGCTGGCGGAGAGCGTGAGGTCGTGGTCGACGATCGTCATCGGAAGGCGAACCGCCTCGAGCAACCGCTCTGCCAACGCCAGCGCTGTGTCCTCGGTGCCGTCCTCCAGAAGCACTCCGTACTCGTCGCCTCCGAAGCGGGCGAGAACGTCTCGGGGACGGACCATGGCCGAGAGGCGGTGGGCGAGGTCGATCAGGACGTCGTCTCCCGCCGCCCTACCGAGGAGATGGTTGACGCCCTCGAAATCGTCGAGGTCGAGGCACATCACCCCCACGGCGCCGCGCCCGTCGTCCCTCGGCACCAGCGCAGCCTCCAAACGATGAGCGAACGCCTGGCGCCCGAGGAGCCCGGTGAGGGGATCGCCGAACGCCCGATCCAAGAGGTCATGGCCGACCTGGTCATGGTCCTCAGGGCTCCCATCGGCCTCGGGCCTCTCGACGCCGACATCCCTGCGGTGAGCCGTCTCGAGCTCTCGCTTCAATTCCTCGGGAGTGAACACCTCCGTCCGGACCAAGTCCCACGCGGGGAGTTGGAGGTGGCTGAGGGCATTGGACCACCTGGCGACCACGTCCAGGAGGGCGGCGACGGGACTGGCCCCCGCGGCGGTCACCTGAAGTGCGTAACGGTTGGGGGAATGAAGGGCGCCCCCGTGGGCGCCCGGACCGAGAGCCCCGTGGAGTCTCTCTACATCACTACGGTCGATCGGACCAGCTGCGGCGTCGCCGGCCGCCTCCAGCAATACCACCCATTCACCCGGCACGTTTTTGTACCGTCCTCCGTATGGACCGCCGGCCGCCGACGGCACGCGTGAGCCGTTACCCGTAGCTGATGCTGTCGCGTCCCTTCTGGACTCTCGAGCTCGGCATCGTGGTCGACCGCAGTGTACCCCCCTGTCCATTCGGCGTACACC
>CAYTTL010000110.1:0-8793 GCA_964440725.1 uncultured Acidimicrobiales bacterium
CGACGAGGATCCGCTTGAAAGGCTGGCACAGCACCACCACCCGACGGGCCCGGCGGTAGACGAGGCGTTCGAGGAACCGCCTGGCGCCCAGCGCCCACGGGGAGGACGCCGAGCCCGCCAGGCGGCTCTCCTCGGCCCACGGGCCCTGGAAGTGCACGACCAGGCAGCGGTGGCGCAGGGGGCCGAGGGCGACGGGCAAGGCTGCGTACAGGGCGAAGTGGGCGTCGACCACAGCCGTTGGCTCGCCCGTCGACCCGGCGCCCCTCCCGAAGCGCCACAGACGCAGGGGCAGCGGGTCGTCGACGGCGCCGGCGGCGGTGACCCACGCCGGTGACCCCTGGACCGGGCCCACGACCACGGCGTCGACGCCGATGCCGTCGTCGCGCAACGCCGCTCCGAGGTCGACGAGGTAGCGGTTCAGTCCCCCGGGCCGGCTGCCGAACCACTCCGCGCCCAGCAGGAGAATGGACTCGCCGCCCCCCGCCCTAGGCGGCATGGGAGACCGCGGCCGGCTGCGGAGCGTCGGACGCCGACTCCGACTCCGGGTTCGGCGGCGCCCGACCGAGGCCGCACAACGACCAGAGGAGCAGGCCGCCGAAGCCGCCGAAGAGGAAGCCGCCCATGTTGGCCAGGAGGAGGAAGGCGAAGAACGGCGCCTCCGGCGGCTCCAGCTGACGGGCCCGCGACATGAGCACCCAGCCCAGCAGGGCCACCCCGACGAGGCCGGTCTCGCCCAGCATCACCACGTACCCGTTCTCGATGGCGCTCTGGTCCCCTCGGTTCCCCGAGGAGAGCGAGCCCAGGCCCTGGCCGACGGGCGAGATGAGGGCGCCGGCCTGGCGCACCAGGCCCACGCGGCTCTGGTAGCTCTCGTCGCCCCCGAGGTCGGCGAGGGTGGCGGCCCGTTCGGCCACCACGGCCCCGATCGGCGACGCCACCACCACCAGGGCGACGACGGCCGCGGGCACGAGCAGCCGACGGGTGCGCTGTGCCCGGGTGAACAGGGTGCCGACCAGGGCGGCGGCCACCACCGAGACCCAGACGTTGCGGACCTGGGCCGGGAGGATGAAGACCGTGCACGCCATCACTGCCCAGCCCCGTACGGCTCTGGACAGGTCGACCAGGCCGGGACGGAAGACGAGGATCAGGATCACGATGGCGCAGAGCAGGGCCGCCGTCCGGGGCGCGGGCAGGGTGGAGAACGGACGGAACCTCGGCGTGTCGAACTTGGCGAAGTCGGACCGGTCGAGCCAGGCCAGGTCCCAGGAGAACGGCGAGAAGTACTGGGCGATCCCGTAGGTGGCAGCCAGGCCGCCGCAGACCACCGTCGCCCGGGCCAGGAGCTCCAGCCCGCGCGGGGTGGCGACGATCGCCGTCGCCGCCAGCAGGGGCACAGCCAGGTTCATCCATCCGGCGATCCCGTTGAGCGGGTTGCCCAGCGAGAACCCGATGAGCACGGTGACCCAGCCCAGCAGCAGGGCCAGGTTGGCGGGCTTGTGGTGGTGCAGTGCCCTGGCGGCCAGGGGCAACGCCACGACGAAGGGGGCGATGGCGGTGATGTCGGCGGCCGGGTCGGCGGCGGGGATCATCCGGCGGACCAGGGCGGAGAACACGAAGACGGCGACCGTGCTGGTGACCGAGAACGAGAAGCTGAAGCACCCGATGCCGGCGATGGCCAGGGCGACGAGGAGGAGGGCGAGGTTGCGCCCGCCCGACGGGAGGACGGCGAAGCTCGGGAGAAGCAGGCCTGCGAACAGGCCGACGCCGACGATCATCGTCTTGACGGGAAGCCGGCGGCGGGGCCCCCGGGCGGCCTCGGCCGTCATGTGCCGGCCATGGTGGTCGTCGGTGGGAACAGGAGGGGCCAGAGCCGGTCGACGATCACCGCGGGGGCCATGTGCCGAGCATAGAAGTCGGTCGCCCGCGCTCCTTGCCTCTTCCTGGCCGCGCTGTCGACCAGGAGAGTCGCCAGCTCGGCAGCCAGTTGGTCGGCCCGCGGCTCGGTCACGACGAGGGCGCCCTCCTCTCTCAACGCCGGCCACGTGCCGGGTCCGTCGAGGGCGACGACGCAGCAGCCGTGGTCCAGGGCGGCGGCGAGCGTCGTCTTGCGGCTGGTGGCACCGGCCTCGTCGGGAAAGACCACGATGTCGAGCGCGGAGAGCGCCCGTGAGAGATCGCCGGGTTCGAGCGGCCCGGTGAAACCGACAGCGGCGCCGACTCCTGCGGCGTCGGCCGCCTGCTGCCACCGCCGTCCGGCCGGGTCGGCGGGACCGGGGGCGCCGACGAGCGTGAGGCCGACCGCGAGCCCCTGCGACCGCAGGATCCCGAGTGCCTCCATCACCATGTCGGCCCGCATCCGGATGGCGCCGTAGCCGAACACGCCGAGGGTCGTCGCCGGCCCCGTCGCCGGGGTCCGGTCGTCGAGTCCCACGGCCCGCTCGACGGTGGAGCACACCGGCGCGGTCACCAGGGGAACCGAGGGGAGCCACCGGCGCTCCTGTATCCACCGCTCCCGCTCCTGGGTCGTGACGACGGCGCCGGATACACAACGCAGCACCGGCACGAGGGCCACACGGTGGGTGACGGCGAACACCGCGCCGCGCCATCCCGGCCACCACCACGGATGGCCGAACTCGTGCAGGACCACCACGACGGGCACCCCCGACTGCGCCAACCGGTGGGCGGCGGCGCGGGCGAACACGGGGACACCACGCGCCCCGTAGCCGAACACCGAGTAGTGCCACACCACCACGTCGACGCGCCCGTCACCGGTGCGGGCCTGGAGCTCCCTTCTCCACCGCCGCAGGCCGTCCGGTGTCCGGCGGGACAGCGAGCCGTCGTCGTCCCGTTCCCACCACACCGATTCCACGACGCAGCCGCGCCGCTCCAGATCGGTGCCGAGCACGCGCGCGTACTGCCGGATACCGCATGCCTGCTTGTAGGACACCCCCACCTGCAGCACCCGCGGTGACCCGACCGGCGACTCACCCGTCATGCATCACGGCTCCGGCGGACGGCGGAACACGACCAGATGCTGGGTCCCGACGTCGTCGCTGATGTCAGCGACGTCACGCACCGGACCGATCGTGGCGTCCTCGAAGCCGGCCTTTCCCACCAGGGCGTGGAGCTCCGCCTCCGAATAGGTCCGGAAGTTCAGCCGGTACCGGTCGAGGAACGCCGGGACACCGTGGGCCCGAGCGGCCCTCTGAGCGGGCGACGCCGCGGCCCGAGCGGCCCTCTGAGCGGGCGACGGGGCGCCTCGCGCCTCGGAGTCCTCCGGGCTGTTGGCCACCGCGAACTGGCAGATGGCCGTGGCACCGGGACGGAGGACACGGCGGAACTCCTCGAGGAAGCGGAGGGATGTATCGGCGCCGAGGTGCTGGAAGACGGCGAAGGAGATGGCCAGATCGATCGATTCGTCGGGCACGAGCGCGAGGTCGGAGGAGCGGTTGTTCAGGTAGGAGACATTCGCCGCAGGATTGAGGTGCCGGGCACAGGCGATCGTCCCCCGCGAGATGTCGACGGCGACGACCGACCCGACATGGGAGCTGATCTGGCGGGCCAGGAAGCCCGGGCCACAGCCGAAGTCCAGCACCGTCATCCCGGGACGGAGATGGGGCGCCAGCAGGTTGTCGACGATCTGCCGGCGCGACTCCCGGTTGCGCTCCATCTCGGCGTCGAGCACCGCCGAACGCCTCGTCGGCGCCGGGTAGGCCGAGGTCCACTGGTTGATGAAGTAGTGAGGGCTCAGGCCGAGGATCCTCACGGCCACGGGATACCGGGCCGTGGCCGGGAGGGCATCGAGCAGACCACCCACCCACCGGTGGTCGAGGAACGCCTGGTCTCGGGAGCCGGCCAGAAGGAGACGGCCGACCTGCCACGTCCATGAGGGCTGGCGCCGCTCCAGAGCACGGCTCGGGCTCGTGGTCATGAACCTTCGAGGCTACCGGCGCCCGGGGTCACGCCTACCATCGCCGGATGCAACCCGCGGCATCTCGTCTCGATGCCCTCACGTGGGCGCCGGACCGGATGATGCTCGGCGACCTGGTGTTCCGGTTGGAGCATTACAAGAACGACGACTGGTCTCTCGGCGACGAATGCTTCCGCTTCTTCAAGATCAGGGAGCTGATCGACCAGTACCGGGACTTCTTCGGGCGACGCCCCGAGTTCCGGCCCCGCCACGTCATGGAGCTGGGCATGTGGGACGGCGGCAGCGCGGCCATGTGGTTCGAGGTCCTGCGACCCGACCGGCTCGTGGCCGTCGACCTGGAGGCCCGTGAGGACAGTCCCTACTTCCGCCGGTACGTCGAGTCGAACGGCCTCCAGGGGCGCATCCTCACCCATTGGGGCACCGACCAGGCCGACGGCCACGCGATCAGAAGGGTCGTCGAGGAGGACCTGGGCGCCAGCGTCGATCTCGTCATCGACGACGCCTCGCATCTGTACGAGCAGACCAAGGCGTCGTTCGAGTGCCTGTTCCCCATGCTCGGCGCCGGGGGCCTCTACATCGTCGAGGACTGGGCGTGGGCCCACTGGCCCGAGTTCCAGACACGGCGTCATCCATGGGCCCAGCACGGGCGGGCGCTCACCGATCTGGTCTTCGAGCTGGTGGAGGCGACGGGGAGCTCGAAGACCTTCATCGCCAACGTGACCGTCTACGAGGGGTTCGTCGTCGTGGAGCGGGGCCCGGGAGACGAGGACCTCAGTCAGTTCCGCCTGGGCGACCACATCGTGCGGCCGAGGTGGTGGAAGCGCTGAGCTGCGGGGCCTCGGCGGCGTCGAGCGGCCCGTCTGGTCAGGTCGGGCGGTTGCGGAGGACGAAGAAGTTCTGCACCGATACGCGAGGGTCCTCGACGAACTCGAGGAGGTGGAAGCGGGTGGCCCAGTGCTCCCTCACGTATGCGAGGGGGATGCACGTCTCGCCGAAATGCGGGGGGTCGTCGGGCGTGCGGTAGCTGAAGCAGTACTCACCCGCGTCGTAGGCGGCCAGGGCCCCGGCGGCATCGACGAACGCACCGGCGGACACGCGGTGAGAGGGCGGGGCTCCGGCGCCCGCAGGGCTGCGGAGCCAGGCACAGGTCTCGATGAACGATCGGGCTCGCGTGCTCACGATCAGAATGCCGTCGGGCTTCAGGATGCGCCTGAACTCGTCCAACCACCGGTCATGCGACTCCTCCGACAGGTGGGAGAACACGGAGTAGGCATAGACCAGGTCGAAGTGACCGTCGGGCAGCGACGACGGCGGCATCACGTCGACGTCGACGAACGTGCTCCACGGGTTGGTCCGGCGACAGACGTTCAGGACCTCGGGGTCGCAGTCGATGCCCCACAGGTTGCCGGGATCCAGGTCCTTGAGGAAGAAGCGAACGATCCTTCCCCATCCGCACCCGTACTCGAGCACCGTCGTGGACCGGGTCAGGCCGCCGGACGGGCCATGGCGGGCGTAGGCCTGCTTGTAGAAGCGGTACAGCTTCCAGGCATTGTGCAGTGCGCCCTCCCCGGCCTGACCGGTGAACCGGGCCTGCATCGCCTCGTCGGGCAGCCCCGGCAGGAGCGGCCGGAGGAGGGGTTCGTCCCGGTACCCCCTGGTGTTCAGCCAGAGCCACCGCCAGTCGTCCTCGGACGCGAACACGTCTGCCGGACTCCGGCGCTCCTCCACCGCCTCGGCCCACGCCGGCCGTGACGAGGCGACCCGTGCCGACCACCACGCCGACCGCACCTCCCAGTCGACCTTGGCCAGTCGGGCACGAGCCAGCTCCGGCTTCCGAGCCGTCTCCGCGAACTTGCGAACGGTCTCGAGCGCGGTGCTCATGCGGTGGCGAGCAGGGCGGCGCGCCGGGGGCCATGGGAGCTCTTGGTCGTCCCGAGGGAGTACAGCATCTGGAGCTCGACGTCGCGGAAGCCGGCGTCGAGCACCATCTGGGCCAAGGTGTCGAGGCCCGGGACCCACCACACCCCACCGGACCACGCCCCTTTGTAGCGGGTGAGCCCGGGGGCCAGCGAGCGGTCCACGCAGTCCACGATCAGCGCTCTTCCACCCGTCACGCGGCGCACTCCCTGAAGGGCACGCAGAGGATCGGCCACGTGCAGGAGGAGGTCGGACATGTGCACGAAGTCGAACATCCCGAGGTCCCCGGGATCGAGGTCGTAGACACTGCGTTCCACGCGGGTGACGCCGGACCCCAACGCCTCGTGGGCGAGCCGGAAGCCGTCGCCGCTGCGCCGGTCGAGATTGTCGAACCGTTCCCGCACCGCCGGTTGCACGTCGAGCTGCGATGCGGCGGCGATGTCGGTGGCCACCACCTCGGCACCTCGACGCTCCAGTTCGAACGACCAGAAGCCGTCGACGTCGCCACGTCGAGTGCCCGCCGGCCGACCAGGCTGGCCGGCAGTCCGTAGTGCGGGACCAGCGGTCGGTGGTCGTACACCCCGGGGGTGACCACACCGCCGGGCAGCTCGATCGTGAGGTACCAGACGTGCTCGGCGATGCGTCGGCCCAGATCCCCGGGCGACCCGTCACCGTTGCCCCGGACGCCGACGGCGCGGTGATGCTCGGGAAGCTCGCGCAGGAAGTTGACGGCGTCAACGGGATCGCCCTTCTCCACCTGGAGCCGTGGACGCCGGTCGGCGATGATCAGGCGCCCTTCGGGCTCCGGAACGGAGCCGTTGCCGCGAGCGGCGTGGCGGAGCCGCCGGAGGCTACCGGCCACCGAATCCGGAACGTCGAGCGCCACCGACAGCCGGTAGGCCTGGAAGCCGACCCGGGCCATCAGGCCGCGTCCCCGGGCACGAACGCCGGCGTGATCGCGCTCCCCATCACGTCGCGAACGGCCTCGAGGTAACCGCGGCCGAACCGCGTGCAGGGTTCGAGGTGGTTTCCCTCGGCCCATTCGTTCCAGGCGTTCACGAAGAGCAGGTTCTGGTCCGTGCCGTACGGGCGGAAGCGCGCGACCGTACCCTTCAGCCACCGGTGGAACTCCGCCGGCGACGATCCGGTCAGCACCAACGCCGGCTCCCGGCGCGCCGAGTTGTCCCACGACGGGGTGACGCACCGATAGTGGACCGAGTCTCGTTGCCGCAGGCCGAGGGCGTTGTCGACCAGCTCGGAGTACCGGTGGACGCGATTCCGCGACCAGCCCCGGCCCAGCCCGGTGAGGTGGCCCGCCGCTCGCAGCGGGCGGGAAGGGATCCGGGGACCGAGACACCGCGTGTCGGGCTGGAACTCGACCGAACCGTCGAATCCCATCGACGCCGGGTCGACGGTCGGCTCCCGGAACGACTCGACGCGCAGCAGGTAGGGCTCGCCGACGCCGAGGCGGTCGGCTTCGGCCCGCCAGATGTCGGTTGTCCTCCGTGGTTCGGGCAGGCCGCTGGCCTTGTACACGAGGAACACGGGACGCCCACCGACCCGAAGATAGCGGTCGTCGGCGAAGGCGGCGGCCAGCCATCTGGCATGCGCCAGGTCGTCGTCCGGAGAGTACGACTGCTCGACGAGGACCTCCGAGGAACCGCCGTCCCACACCCGCGTCCAGTTCTCGTTGGCCCAGCAGAGCAGGAACGGCATGGAAGGCTCACCGCTGCGGAGCACCTCGTCGAAGGGTCGCTGGAGCAGGCGCCGGCCCGAGAACCAGTAGTGGTAGTAGCAGAAGGCATGGATGCCGTGGGCTCGGGCCAGTTCGGCCTGGGCGGCCCGGGCTTCGGGCAGCCTGAGGTCGTAGAAGCCGAGATCGGTCGGGAGGTGGGGCTGGTAATGGCCGCGGAAAGCCGGGCGGGCCCGGGCGACCTTGTGCCATTCGGTGAACCCTCGTCCCCACCACGTGTCGTTCTCGGGAATCGGATGGAACTGCGGCAGGTAGAAGGCCACGGGACGAAGTGCTCCGGCACCAGCCGGGCGGTCGGCGCTCGCCGAGTCCGTCACCGACCAGCCGCCCGCGCAGCCGGACGACGGGTCATGGCCAAGACCATACCCGTGCACCTGAAGGGCTCAGGGCACGGTCGGGTGGTCAGCGGACCAGAAGCGACAGCATGGCGGTGAGCTACAGTCGGGCGCTGGTGGCGGGCCATGATTCCGTTGCGAGCCCAGCGATGACTTCCGCCGAGAGCCCAGCCCAGACCCGGTCGCAGCAGGCGCCTGTCCTCGGCAACGACCAGCCCTTCTACGAAGCCAAGGCCGATCTCTACCGGCACGCCGAGAACCCGGAGGTGCTGCGACAGGTGCTGGCGTGCCTACCCGCAGGTGGTCGTGTGCTCGACGTCGGTTGCGGTTCCGGGGTTCTCCTCGAGCAGCTCTCCGCTCGCGCCGGCTACCGGGCCGGAGTCGAGCTGAGCGCGACGGCGGCCGCGGCCGCCGCCCTCGTCGCCGACCGGGTGGTGACCTCGCCCGTCACCGCTCCCCTGCCCTTTGAGCCCGCCAGCTTCGATGTGGTGGTGTGCGCGGACATCCTCGAGCACCTCCCCGACCCCGCGCCCGCGTTGGATGCGGTGGCGGCCCTGTGCCGCCCGGGTGGCACCGTCGTCATCTCCGTTCCCAACGTGGCCAACTGGCAGGGCCGCCTCCGGCTCCTGCGGGGCGTCTGGCGGTACGAGCCCACCGGCCTGTTCGACAGCGGCCACCTCCGCTTCTTCACCCACGAGTCCCTCGGCGAGCTGGTGACCGGGTGCGGCCTCCGGGTCGAAGCGTGCCACCCCGCCCGCCAGCCCCACCTCGCCGCGCAGGTCCCCGCGCTCATGGGCCTGCCCAGGCCGGTGCGTTCGGTGGTGTTCCGAACGTGGCGCGCCGCCGGCGACCGCCTG
>CAYTTL010000111.1:0-8784 GCA_964440725.1 uncultured Acidimicrobiales bacterium
CCCCCTCCCGATGAGCCGGCCGGGCGGGCCACCCTGGTGCACGCCTTTCCCGTGGGCACCAACGCCGCCCAGGAGGTGCTGCGCGTGCCGCTGCGCCGGGGCGACCGCACCGTGGTCGTGATGCCCGTCTTCGAGGCCGGGCGCTTCTGCGCCCTGGTGGCCGAGCACGGCGTTCGTCGCATCCAGCTCGTCCCGGCGATGGCCCAGGTGATCGTCGGGTCGGGGGCGGCCGCAGGCCACGACCTGTCGTCGGTGGAGAGAGTCGTGCTGTCGTCGGCCCCGACACCTCCCGCGCTCGTGCCCCGCCTCGCCGAAGCCTTCCCCCGCGCCGTGCTGTGGAACACCTACGCCCTCACCGAGGGGGGCACCGCCCGGACGTTGCTGGTCGACGCCGCCTCCCGGCCGCAGTCGGTCGGGCGCGGGGTGGGAGGCACCGAGGTGCGGGTGGTCGACGAGGAGGGCGGGGACCGGCCCCCGGGCGAGGTCGGCGAGGTGTGGCTCCGGCGCCCGGGCGCTCCCCTGCGCCGGTACTACCGGGACCCGGAGGCCACCGCCGCCACCTGGGTGGGCGACTGGTTGCGCACCGGCGACCTGGGCCACCTCGATACGGAGGGGTACCTGTACCTGGTCGACCGCAAGAAGGACGTGATCGTCACCGGCGGCCTCAATGTGGCCTCCCTGGAGGTCGAGAACGTGCTCCACGAGCACCCGGCCGTGGCCGAGGCGGCGGTGTTCGGCCTGCCTCACGACGTGCTGGGCCAGGACGTGGCCGCCGCCGTGGTGCTGCGTACGGCGGTGACGACCAAGGAGCTCACCGCCTTCGCGCGGGAGCGCCTGGCCGAGTACAAGACGCCGCACCACGTGTTCGTGGTCGACGACCTACCCCGCACGGTCACGGGCAAGGTCCTCAAGCGCGAGCTGCGCGACCGCTTCGCCGGCGCCGGCGCCGGCGCCGGCGGCGGAGGCGGCGCCGGCGAAGCGGACGGCGACCGTTCCGTGGTCGGCGCCCGCAACGCCACCGAGGCGGCCGTGGTGGCCGTGTGGGAGGAGGTCCTCGCTCGCCGGCCCATCGGTGTCGACGACGACTTCTTCGACCACGGTGGCCATTCCCTGGCCGCCGCCCAGATCGTCGCCCGGGTGAACGACGTGTTCGGCATCGAGCTTCCTGTCACCGCGGTGTTCGACGCGTCCACCGTGGCCGAGCTGGCGACCCTCGTCGACCAGACCCGATGACCGGCCCGGGAGGCCGGTCCGAACGGCATTCACCGGGCCGCCATCGTCAGATGGGGGACCGATGAGGGAACTCCCTCGCACGATGGTCGGCGACCTGGGGTCGGCCGTGGCGACCACGGTCCGCGTGTGCGGCTGGGTCGAGGTGGTGGCGGGTGGCGACGACGGGCGGCTGGTGCTGCGCGACGTCTCCGGCGCGGTCGCCCTGGCCCCTCGGGCCTCGGCCGCTACCGGCGACGTCGCCGGCGAGCTGGCCACGATCGCCCCGGGTTCGGCCGTCGCGGTGGTCGGCCGGGTGGTCGAGCGCGCCGGGGCCCTGCACGTCGACGTCGACGGGCTACGGGTTGCCGGGCCGGCGGTGGCGGGGCTGCCGATCGACGACTCGGCGCCCCTGGGCGACCGCCTCGACTGGCGCTTCCTCGACCTGCGCCGTCCCCGGAACCGGCTGGTGTTCGAGGTGCAGACCACCGCCGAGCGGGCCATGCGCGACCACTGGAGCGAGCACGGCTTCCTCGAGCTGCACACCCCCAAGTTCCGGCCCACGCCCAACCAGTCGGGCATCGAGCTCTTCACCGTCGGCTACTTCGACCGCTACGCCTACCTGGCCCAGTCGCCCCAGTTCTCCAAGCAGATGGCCATGGCCGCCGGGTTCGACCGCATCTTCGAGGTGGGGCCCGCCTTCCGCGCCCAGCCCGACGCCACGTCGCGACACGCCACCGAGTTCACCAGCGTCGACGTGGAGATGTCGTGGATCGACTCCCACGAAGACGTCATGGCCTTCGAGGAGACGTGGCTGCGGCGGGTGATCCAGGCCGTGGCCGACGCCCACGGCGACGACGTCAAGCGCCAGTTCGGCGTCGACGTGGTGGTGCCCGACATCCCCTTCCCGAGGATCACCCTGGCCGAGGCCCACCGGATCCTCGGCCGTGCCGGCCACCGGGTGACGGGGCGCAAGGAGGGCGACCTCGACCCGGCGGGCGAGCGCATCGTGGCCGAGCACGTGGCCCGTGGCACGGGCCACGAGTTCGTGTTCCTCACCGAGTACCCCGAGGACGTGCGGGCCTTCTACCACATGCGCATGGAGGACGACCCCAGCCGCGACAAGAGCTTCGACCTGCTGTGGAAGGGCCTGGAGATCACCACCGGCGCCCAGCGTGAGCACCGCTACGACCGCCTGTCGGCCCAGGCCCAGGCCCGGGGCGTGTCCCGCGACATCGTCGGGTACTACCTCGACTTCTTCAAGTTCGGCTGCCCGCCCCACGGCGGGTTCGGCCTCGGCCTCACCCGCTTCCTCATGAGCATCCTGGGTGTCGACGACGTACGCGAGGTGACCTACCTGCACCGCGGTCCCGACCGCCTCCAGCCCTGACCCGCGGCCCCGCACCCCCGCCTCACCGTTCTTTGCGCGATTCGTAACATCACGTGTTGAAAATCGCGCGAAGAACGACGGTGAAGAGGTGCCCGTCGGCCACCTCGACGCGCCCCGCCAGATCCCGGCCGTCGAGGGGGAACCGCTCGTCGAGTGTCGCCCGCCACCGTCTGGCCTCCAGGTCGAGGTCGATCTCGACGTCGGAGAACTCGAGGGCCCACCCGGTGGAGGGGTACAACGCCTTGTACACGCACTCCTTGGCCGAGAAGACCACCTTGGCGGCGAGGCCGCGGTCGCCGGGTAGCCGCATCCGCTCGGCCGGGGTGAGCACCAGGTTCTCGACGCCCGGCGACAGGGATGGTTCGAGGGGCTCGATGTCGATGCCCAGGCCCCGGGCGTGGGTGGCCCGGGCCACGACAGCGCACGCCCAGTCGCCGCCGTGGGCGATGCTGCCCACGACGCCCGAAGGCCAGAGGGGTTCACGCCTGGGGCCGACGGCGATGGGGCCGTCGTCACAGCCGATGGCGGCGAGGGCGGCGTGGGCGCAGGTCCGGCCCACCAGGAACTCGCGACGACGGCGGGGCGCGGCCGCGGCGACGAGGGGGGCCTCGGCGGGATGGGGCCACGGGGGCAGAGGGCCGTCGATGCGGGCGATGACGCCGGCCACCCCCGGCGGGAGGAGGCGTTCGACGAGGCCGGGGCCGTCGCCGGCGTGTGGTGGGCGGGAACCGGTTGCCAGACGGGCCACGACGGTCGAAGATAGCTCCCGTGGCGCCCGAACCCGAGGCCGGCGACGCTTCTCGAGGCCGGCCGGCGGCCACCCACAAGGTGGTCGTCAACCACGAGGAGCAGTTCTCCCTCTTGCCGGCAACCAAGCCACTGCCGACGGGGTGGCGGGACACGGGCGTGTCGGGCACCGACGACGAGTGCCTGTCCCACATCGCCCGGATGTGGGACGACATGCGGCCCAAGAGCGTCCGCGATGGAGGCGACCAGCCCCGAACCGACGGCTGAATGTCGGCAACACACTCTCGACAGAGAGTGGTCGCGCCGCTACCGTTCTGACACCGCTGGCTCACCGGACCCAGGAGGTTGGGGATGCAACGACCGCACCGACGTTTCGCCGGGATTCTCGCCCTGTCCGCGCTGATGGCCGCCGGCCTCGGAGCGTGTGGTGACGACGATACGACCGGATCGGACGCCCCCGAGGGGTCCGACTCGGTCTCCATCGAGATGGGCGACTACTCCTTCACGGTGAGCGGCCCGCTCACCGCGGGAGGCTCGATCAAGCTCTCGAACATCGGCAAGGAGATCCACATGGTGGGGCTCGGCAAGCTGAAGCCGGGCAAGACCATGGCCGACCTCCAGACGGCGCTCAGCCAGGCGGGGCCCCCCGAAGGGGGAGCGGGTGAGACCACAACCAGCGTGGCCGGCGGCACCACGAGCACCAGCGTGGCCGGCGGCACGACAACCACCACGAGGGCGGGCGGCACCACGACCACCACCGCGGCCGGTACCACGACCACCGCAGCCGGCGCCACGACGACCACCGCGGCCGGTGGCGGCGCCGGGGAGGAACAGGACCCGACCGCCGACATCATCACCGACGTGGGACTTCCCGGCGGCTTCATGGGCCCCGGCGAGTCGGCCGAGGTCAGCGCGGCCAACCTCACTGAGGGCAGCTACGCCCTCATCTGCTTCATCCCCACCGAGGTCGAGGGCATGCCGCACTTCGCCAAGGGCATGGTCAACCAGCTCGAGGTCGTGGGCGGCACCACCCCGTCGAAGCCCACCGCCGACGCCACCTACAAGCTGGCCAAGGGCCTGCCCGTCGAGGGCCCGGCGACCCTCACCGCCGGGAAGCACACGCTGCAGTTCGACGCCGCGGCCGGCAGCGAGCAGCTGGAGCCGGGCCTGACCATGCTGAACCCGGGGGCGACCCTCGCCCAGCTCAACGACGCCTTCGTCAGGATCTTCGAGAGCGACGCGCCGCCGCCGAAGGGTGCCGCCGACCTGATTCCCGCCAAGGTCATCTATGGCGGCTTCGACATGGAGGACGTCACCAGCTTCTACCTGACGGTCGACCTGAAGCCGGGCAACTACTACATCCTCGCCGGTGACACCGACGAGGAGAATGCCCCCCAGCCTCCGATCGAGATGCTCAACATCACCGTTACCTGAGGGCGGTAGCACTTCCACGACAGGCCCGGCCCGCCATCGCCGCAGGCCGGGCCTGTCGGCGTCGCCTGCGCGGCGGGCGTTGGCCGAGTGCTCACCGGTCCATCACACTTCCCTGACAACCTGGGGCAAGAGTGAGGGCTGTGCACCGATCCCGAGGCGTCTCCGGGCGCCGATGTGCTCGCCTCGTCACCGGGGCGGTACTCGTCGCCGCCCTGGCGGCGTGCGTTCCCGCGGGTGCCGAGCAGGCCGTGGACCGGCCCGCAGACCCCTCTCGACCGCCCGCCAAGACGCCCGGGGGCGCAATGGGCATGGCCCCGGGGGGCGCAACGGGCATGGCCCCGGGGGCTGCCAAGGCCCCGGCGGGCGCCAGGCCCGCCGCCCGGCCGGTGGGCAACTTCACCAGCGTCTGCCGCTACACCCACTCGGCGAACGACGATCCGATCGTGCATCCCGGCAAGCCCGGGGCCGCCCACGGCCACGACTTCTTCGGCAACCCGTCGACCGATGCCAACTCCACGCTCGAGTCGCTCCAGCGGGAACCGTCGCGGTGTGATCGTCAGGGCGATGTGGCCGCCTACTGGGTGCCGACGCTCTCCGACGGAGGCAAGGTCGTGCACGCCGGGAGGGTGGCGGTCTACTACCAGGTGGCCGATCACGACCCCACGTCGGTCCGCCCGCTGCCGGCGGGCCTGAAGATCGTCACCGAGCCCGGCAGGAGCGCGGACTGGGTGTGCGGGCGAGGGGGAAGCACCACGCCGCCCCAGAGCTCACCCCCGGACTGTCCGGCGCAGACCCACCTGATCCTGCGGGTGCTGTTCCCCGAGTGCTGGGACGGCAGGAACCTCGACTCGCCCGATCACCGTGGCCACATGGCCTACGGGTCGAGCGGCACGTGCCCGGCCGACCACCCGGTCGCCGTACCCCGGGTGCGCCTCACCGTCCAGTACCCGAACGGGGTCGGGGGATCGGACGTGACCTTGTCCTCCGGAGGCCCCGAGACAGCCCACGCCGACTTCTTCAACGGCTGGGACGTCCAGGCGCAGACCCGGCTGGTCGAGGGCTGCATCGTCCGCAACCTCAGGTGCGCGACCTACACCCCGGCCTAGCCGCAGCCCAGGCGCCGGCCTATCCGTCGTCGTTGTTGATCCAACCCCGACCGGTCGTGTCGGCGATCGTCGCCCCCGTGGGATTCGACAGGACCACGAAGAAGTACTCGTTGGCCTCGCCCACCACGTCGCCGATGACGTTCACCGTCACCGTTGCGGTGACCTGGCCGGGGGCGAAGGTGAGGGTGGTGGTGGGCACGGCGGCGTAGTCGACTCCCGAGGTGGCCGTACCCGAGGCGGCGGTGCGCCACTTGACCGTGGAGGTGCCGCCCGTGGGGCCCGTGCGGGTGACCACGAAGGTCGCCGCCGCCGTCCCCCCGTTGCCCTCGGTCACGGTCACGTCGCCGACAGCCAGGGCCGGCGAGCCGTCGTCGTTGGTGATGAACCCCGCGCCGGTGGTGTCGGAGATGGTTGCGTTCGTGGGCGCCGACAGGATCACGAAGAAGTACTCGTCGGCCTCGCCCACGACGTCACCGCTGACGTTCACCGTCACCGTCCTGGTGGTCTGGCCGGCGGTGAAGGTGAGGGTGGTGATCGGCACCGCGGTGTAGTCGGTACCCGACGTGGCCGTGCCCGACGTCGCCGTGCGCCACTTGACAGTGGACGTCCCCGCCGTGGGGCCCGTGCGGGTGACCACGAACGTCGCTGCCGTGGTCCCGGCGTTGCCTTCGGTCACGGTGACGTCGCCCACCGCCAGTGACGGCGGTGTCGCCGCGCCGTCGTCGTTGGTGATCCAGCCCGCCCCGGTGGTGTCGGAGATGGTTGCGCCCGTGGGCATCGACAGGACCACGGAGTAGGACTCGTCGGCCTCGCTGACCACGTCGCCGATGACGTTCACCGTCGCCGTCCTGGTGGTCTGGCCCGGGCTGAAGGTGAGCGTGGTGTTGGGCACTGCGGTGTAGTCATTGCCCGAGGTGGCCGTGCCCGACGTGGCGGTGCGCCACTTCACCGTGGCCGTCCCCGAGGTGTCACCCGATCGGGTGACGGCGAAGTTCGCCGCCGTCGTTCCGGCGTTGCCCTCGGTCACGGTCACGTCGTTGATCGCCAGGGTGGGGGCCGCAGGCGGCGCAGCCTGGGCCCAGTGCAGCGTGACGGCCCCGAACGCGCCGCCGTACCCGTCGACGGCGACGTAGTAGGTGGTGCCGGCCACCGCCGGGAAGGTGACGCTGCTCTGCCGTCCGCCGGAGTCGTCGTTGCCGGCCACGGTCGTGAGGCTGTCGACCGCACCTCCCGTGTACACGCCCAGGAGGGTGTCGAAGCTGCTGCCGAAGGTGTCGATGGTGACCGAGTCGCTCGCCGGCGCGGTCCAGCGGTACCACACCGACGCGCCGCCGGGGAAGCCGGCGTGGCTCGGTTCGCCCGTCTCCTTGGTGGCGGCCACGTTGCCGCCGTTGGCCGTCCCCGTCGAACCGGCCACGACGGAGGCCCCCGCGAAGTTGTCGTTGACCAGGCCCGCGGTGGAGAGGGTGTACCCGCCGACGCTGCCGTAGCCGCTGTAGCCGGTGGAGGCGGGCAGGGCGGCGCCGACTCCCGAGACGAACAGGTAGTAGGTGCCGGCGGCCGGCAACGACGCCGACACCGACGCGGCCAGGCCCGACGCCACGTCGCGGCTCACCGTGGCCGACGCCGGGTCGTTGCTGGCCAGCACCGTCCCACTGCCGTTCTGCAGCTCGAGGCGGATGTCCAGGTTCGGGCTCACGAGTGCCGGGGTGGCCAGGAAGGCGGCCGGGCCGGCGGGAGCGTCCACCCTGAAGACGTCGACGTCGGCGTCGGTCGTGACGATGCCGTTGGCGGTCGCACCGGCGACGACGACGGTCGCGGATCCCGAGGTGTTGCCGTGGTCGTCGGCGAGGAGCGCAGCGCCGTTCGACGCGATGGTGGCCAGGTCGTCCTGGGCACTGTTGGCCCCGGTGTACTCACCCTTGCTCCACTGGCTGATGGGTCGGTCGTAGCCGGCGCCCATGATCGGCGCCCAGGCGTCGTGACCCCGGTAGTAGCCCGAGGTGCTGGTCCCGTCGTGCACGAGGTCGAGGTTGTGACCGACCTCGTGGGAGGTCGCCTCGGCGATGTTCTTGGTGTCGTACCCGAGCCGGTTGGTGAACACGAATGCCGGCTGGTAATAGGCGTGATCGCCGTACTCGTTGAACACGTCGAGGAAGGCGACCCCGCCACAGGTGCAGGCATCGGAGATGGTGGTGGTGTTGGTGATCAGCGCCCGGGTGCCGTAGATCTGGTCGGCGGAGCCATTGCGGGTGATGCCGGCATCGCCGGGGTCCTGGGTGGTGACGTCCACGTTGAACGGGGCGAAGTCCTCGGCGACGCGTTGCCACACCGACTGGACGGCGTCCTGCTCGGTGGTGCTGAACGCCGCCGACCCGTCCAGGGAGTAGGCGCTGGCGAAGAAGTCATTGGGGGCACCGTTCCAGCCGGTCCACGCCGTGTCGGTCACCTGGTGGCCGTCGAAGTCGAGATAGATGGTGCGCTGGGCGCCGGGCCGGCTGTGGAGCAGGAAGGTGTCGGTGTACGGGAACGGTCCCATCTCCGGCGGCAGCGCGGCACCCGGCGCCTTCTCGGCCGCCGGTGGCTCGACGTAGAAGATCTTGTTGTTGGCCCCGACGTGCACCGACGGGTCCTCGAACAGCTCGCTTATCTCGCTCTCGGTCCTGCCGTTGGCCCGGGCCACGGCGGCGACGTCACGGCCGGCGGTGGGCGGCGGCTGCTGCTGCTGGGTCGGTGCCGGGGGCGGTGCCTGCGGAGGCGTGGGGGCCGGCGGGGGAGCCTGCGGAGGCGTGGGGGCCGGCGGCGGGGGTGCCTGCACTTGCTGGGCCGGGGGCGCCTGCTGAGGCGTTGCCGGTCCGGCCTGGGTCAGCACGGCGATGAGGGCGAGGGCCACGGCGA
>CAYTTL010000112.1:0-8768 GCA_964440725.1 uncultured Acidimicrobiales bacterium
ACACCACCGAGGTCGCCGCCGCCTCCGGCGCCACCGTCGTCCGCCAGGAGCGCAACCTCGGCAAGGGCGGGGCGGTGGGCGCGGGAGTGGCGGCCACGGCCGGTACCGACGTCTACCTGCTCGTCGACGCCGACGTGGGTGCCACCGCCGGGGGCGCCGGCCCGCTGCTCGACGTCGTGCTGGCGGGCGAGGCCGACATGGCCGTCGGCGTTCTCCCGGGCGCCGGTGGCCGCGGCGGATTCGGCCTGGTGCGCGACCTGGCGGGGGCGGGCATCGTCCGGGCCTGCGGGTTCCACGCCCGGGCGCCGCTCTCCGGCCAGCGGGCGGTCACCGCCCCGCTGCTGCGCAGTCTCGACCTCGCCCCCCGGTTCGGCCTCGAGGTCGCCCTCACCATCGACGCCGTTCGTGCCGGTGCCCGGGTGGTCGAGGTCGACGTGGCCCTCGACCACCGCCACACCGGACGCACGCTGGCCGGCTTCGCCCACCGGGCCGGGCAGGGACGCGACGTCGTGGCCGCGCTGTGGCCGCGCCTGGCGACCACCGAAGGCGGTCGCGGCCGAGCTGCGCTGGCCACGCTCGGGTTCGCCGTCGTGTCCGTGCTGGGGTCGCTCAGGGCCAGACGGCGGCCGTGACGATGTTCCGTCTGGCGGTGGCCCTCGCCGTCGGGTACGTGGGGGGCCGGCTCCTGTGGCTCGTGGCTCGGCCGGTGTTCGCCGCCCCGGCGCTGGCCCGCGGCAACTGGCGGGGCCGCACCGTCCCCACCGCCGCCGGCGTCCTGATCGCCCTGGTCGCCGTCGTCACCGAGGCGGGACGGTCCGTGGCCGGGTCGTTCGGCGTCGGGACGGCGGGAACCACACCCGCCCGCGTCGCCGTGCTCGTCACCGTCGTGGGGTTCGCCCTGCTGGGGGCGATCGACGACGTGGCCGGCACCGACGACAGCCGCGGCTTTCGCGGCCACCTCGGTGCCCTGGCCAGGGGCCAGGCGACGACCGGCCTGCTGAAGCTGGTCGGCGGGGCGGCGCTGGCGCTGGCGGTGGTGGGGCCGCTCGCCGACCGTGGCCCCCTCCGCCTGGCCGCCGACGCCGCCCTCGTCGCCCTGGCGGCCAACCTCGGCAACCTGTTCGACCGGGCCCCGGGCCGGGCCATCAAGGTGGCGACGGCGGCCTTCGCCGTCATCGTGGCCGTCGCGGGTGTACGCGCCCGCCTCGACACCGTCGCCGTCGTGGTCGGGGCGTCGCTCGGCCTGCTCCTCGACGACCTGCACGAGCGGCTGATGCTGGGTGACGCCGGCGCCAACGCCCTCGGGGCCGTCCTCGGGCTCGGCCTGGTGCTGACCACGAGGCCGCCCGTGCGCACGACGGCCCTCGTCATCGTCGCCGTCCTCAACCTGGCGGGCGAGCTGGTGTCGTTCAGCCGGGTGATCGACGCGGTGCCGCCGCTGCGGGCCCTCGACCGCGCCGGCCGCCGCCCCTGAGCCGAGCCCGTCCCGGAACCCCGCTCGACGGCCCTTCGGCGCGGCCGCCGGCCCCGGGTCTCAGGGGCCCTCGTCGGCCACGCTGCCGGCCGCCTGGGCGCTGTCGGGGCTCGGCGGGGCCAGGGCGGGCGCCGAGGGCAGGCGGTTCAGGGCGTCGATCAGGACCCGTAGGCGTCCGTAGTTGGTCCGGTCGAACTCGAGGGCCAGGCGGGGGAGGCCCAGCTGGTCGCCGTCAGCCGCCTCGGGGCCGAGGGGACCGGTACCGACGATGGCGCCCCGGGTGCAGACGTCGGCGAACTCCCGGTTGAGCGCACCCACCTCGTCGATCGTCGGCGCCGCCCGCAGGCGCACGACGAGCGTGGAGCCCACCCACCGGATGGAGTGGTAGTTGCGGTAGAACCCGAACACCTCGCCCACCGCGGTGTCGACGTCGTCGGTGATCCGGCACAGCATCAGGTCGTCGGGCCCCGCCAACCCCCGCCCGACGACGTCGGTGGCGATGAAGCGTTGCCATGCCTTCCAATAGCCGCCGCCGGGGACGTCGAGGAGCACGATCGGTGCCGGCGCCGCCTTGCCCGTCTGCAGCAGGGTGAGCAGCTCGAAGATCTCGTCGAGCGTGCCGAACCCACCGGGCAGCACGACGAACCCGGCCGACTCCTTCATCAGCATGAGCTTGCGCGTGAAGAAGTACTTCATGCTCACGAGCTTGCGGTCGTCGCCCATGAAGGCGTTGGGGCCTTCGAAGGGCAGGCGGATGTTCACCCCGATGGCGTGCTCCCGACCGGCTCCCTCGGCGCCCGCGGCCATGATGCCGGGACCCGCACCCGTGACGATCATCCACCCCGCGGCGGCGAGGGCGGCGGCCAGCTCGCGGGTCTGGCTGTAGAGGGGGTCATGGGGCAGGGTGCGGGCGGATCCGAAGATGGTGACCTTGGGGACGGCGCGCCAGGGAGCGAAGACCCGGAAGGCCCGGCGCATCTCCTTGAGAGCGCTGTTGGTGATCTTCAGGTCGAGGCGGTCGGCCTCGTCGCCGGCCAGGCGTACGGCCGACAACAGGATCTCGAACAGCTGATCGCGGTCGTCGGTGGCCCCGGCGGCGTCGAGCAGCTCTTCCAGGCGCGCTTCGAGGGGCGGGGTCACCGGGCCGAGGTTAGGGGTCCCGACGTCGCCCGACGGGGCGCGTGGTTTACCCGGCCCCGTGTCATGGAACCATGGAGCCGTGTCCCCCTGGGATCTCCTCCTCGTCCCCCTCTCGCTCAGCCTCATCTTCTCGTTGTTGTTCGTGGTCTCGTGGTTCGAGCAGCGCGTGCTGTCGCCGCGGTCTCTGATCCTTCACAGCGCCCGCTCCCGGGGAACCCGGCCCGACCAGGTCGAGGCGCTGGTGGCGGCCCAGTCCGAGCGTCTCCTCGAGGGCATGCCCCGCCCCGCCGACGACGAATAGGCCTCGACCCGGCGAGGCTCAGACCCGCGCTACCCGGCCGTACAGGGTGGTGCGCTGCTCGAGGGGTCGGTCGGGCGGCACGATGGCGGCGAAGGCGGCCTCGTCCATGCATTGGCCGTGGCTGGCCCCGGCGGCGCGCGAGATGTTCTCGTCCATCAGCGTCCCTCCGAGGTCGTTGGCCCCTGCCGCCAGGACCTGCCGGGCGCCCTCGGCACCCACCTTGACCCATGACGCCTGGATGTTGGGAACCAGGCCGCCGTAGGTGATGCGGGCCACCGCGTGCATCAACAGCACCTCCCTGAAGGTGGGCCCGCGACGCGACCGCCCCTGGAGGTAGATCGGGGCGGCCATGTGCACGAACGGCAGGGGGACGAACTCGGTGAACCCGCCCGTCTCCGCCTGCAACGCCCGCGTGCGCAGGAGGTGCCGGGCCCAGTGACGGGGGTGCTCCACGGCCCCGAACATGATGGTGATGTTCGAGCGCAGCCCCACGGCGTGGGCGGTGCGGTGGGCCTCCAGCCATTCCTCGGTGTCGACCTTGTCGGGGCAGAGAACGGCTCGCACCTCGTCGTCGAGAATCTCCGCGGCCGTGCCCGGTAGCGACCGCAGCCCGGCCTCGACCAGCCGGAGGAGGTAGCCGGCGAGCGGCTCACCCAGACGGCGCGCTCCCTCGGTGACCTCGAGGGCGGTGAAACCGTGCACGTGGATGTCCGGCGCCGCCTCTTTCACGGCCCGACAGACGTCGATGTAGTAGTCGCCGTCGAAGCTGGGGTGGATCCCGCCCTGGAGGCACACCTCGGTGGCGCCCGCCGCCCAGGCCTCGGCCACCCGCCGCTGGATCTCGTCGACGCCCAGCAGGTAGGGCGCGCCGCGCAGGTTCAGCGACAGCGGGCCTTTGGAGAAGGCGCAGAACCGGCACTTGAACGTGCAGACGTTCGTGTAGTTGATGTTGCGGTTGGACACCCAGGTGACCACGTCGCCGACGGCCTCCCGTCGCATCCCGTCGGCCACCTCGGCGACCCGTGACACCTCCGGGCCCCGGGCCGAGAAGAGGGTGACGATCTCGTCCTCTCCCACCTGCTCGCCCGCCATCACCCCGACCAGCACGTCGGCCACCGGCCCGGAGGCTGCCGTGCCCGACCTTCCCGACGACAACAGGGCCGGCGGCGGCGCCTCGGCGCCGGAGTACCAGCCGTCGTCGCGTCCCAGGCCTTCGGCGTCGGAGCGGTCGAGTACCGCCGGGCGCAGGCCCGGGTCGAGCCACCGGTCGCCGGCCGCCACGACGTGCGGGTAGGCGGTGAGACGGGGGGCGAGGACCCGCCCCCGATCCTCGGTCACCCGGCGCAGGAGTTCGACGACCGGCCAGGCCCGCTCGGGGTTGACGTGGTCGGGAGTCACCGGCGAGACCCCGCCCCAGTCGTCGATGCCGGCATCGAGGAGGCGGCCGAAATCGTCGGAGAGATTGGGGGGCGCCTGCAGGTGGATCTCGTCGGGGAGCAAGAGGCGGGCGGCGGCCACCGTCCAGAGGTACTCGTCGCCGGGACACGCAGGAGCGGCGTGCATGGCCGTGCCCTCCTTGGGCAGGAAGTTCTGCACGATCACCTCCTGCACGTGGCCGTGACGCCGATGGCTGGCGGCGATGGCGTCGAGCGCCGCCAGGCGATCGGCCCTCGTCTCGCCGATCCCCACGAGGATCCCGGTCGTGAAGGGGATGTCCAGTTCGCCCGCCGCCTCCAAGGTGGCCAGGCGGCGCTCGGGGGTCTTGTCGGGCGCACCCCGGTGACAGGCGAGGTCGGGGTTGAGCGACTCGAGCATCATGCCCTGGGACACCGCCACCGCACGCAGGCGGCCGAGGGCGTCGGCACCGAGGGCGCCGGCGTTGGCGTGGGGGAGCAGGCCGGTCTCCTCCACCACCATCCGGCAGGACGACACCAGGTAGTCGACAGTGGAGGAGAACCCGGCCTCGTCCAGCCACGCACGGGCCGCCGGCCAACGGTCCTCGGGGTACTCACCCAGGGTGAACAGGGCCTCGTGGCAGCCGGCGGCGACGCCGGCCCGGGCGATGGCCAGTACCTGGTCCGGGGTGAGGTAGGGCTCGGCGACCCGGGCGGGTGCGGTGGCGAAGGTGCAGTAGCCGCACCGGTCGCGACACAGCCGGGTGAGGGGCACGAACACCTTGGGCGACCAGGTCACCCGCGAACCGTGGGCCTGCCGGCACCGCGACGACGCAGCCGCCAGGAGGTCGGGGAGGGGCGCATCCAGAACGTCGCCGGGGACCACGGACCTCACCCTAGGTGCTGCCCTCACCCGGCGGGACGCCGACGAGACCACCGGGGTGCCGCGCTACCGTCGGCGTCACCGTGCGCAAGGTCGTGCTGCTCGCCATCGTCATCGCCCTGCTGCTGGGGGGTGACCTGGCCGCCCGCCGGGCCGTCGAGGTCGAGCTCGAACAACGCATCCGAGACCAGGTGGCGGCCGAGCAGGGCGTGGCGCCTCAGGACACCAAGGTGCACGTCAGCTCGTTTCCTTTCCTCGCCCGGCTGGGGGCGACCGGTGACGTGAAGACGCTCACTGCGTCGGTGTCCGACGTCGAGGTCGAGGGGTTCCGGTTCGCCACCATCTCCGTCGACCTGCACGACGTCCACATCGACCGCGAGAGCCTCGTCTTCGACCGCCAAGTCATCGTCAAGCGGATTCGCTCCGGCGAGGCCACGGCCGAGATCACCCAGGGCGCCCTGCGCGAGGCCCTCGACGGCCTTCCCCTCGTGCTCGGCCCCGGCACCATCGGCGTCACGGTCGGGGGACTGACGGTGTCGGTGTCGGCCAAGGTGACCGACAGCGTGCTGCAGCTCTCGGCCGCCGGCCTCGACCTGCCCGCCATCACCCTTCCGAGCATGCCGCTCCTGCCCTGCCTCACCCAGGCCGAGGCCCGTCGCGGCATGTTGCACCTGACCTGCACGGTCACGCGGGTTCCGTCGGAGTTGGTCCGGATGGCAAACGCTCCCTGAGACATCCCCCCTGGCGCAGCGCCCCGGTGTGCGCGACAGTCTTCGCACTCTCGACGGAAGGCAGGGGTCATGGCGAGATCACGGTCCAGAACAAGCGCGGGCGACACCGAGCAGTACGTCCTCCTCCCGCCCGACGGCCTACGGGCCAAGGGGAGGGGTGCCGGGGCGGCGGCGCGTGAGTTCCTCCTCAGCGCCGAGGACGCCACCGCCAAGAGCACGCTGCGCATCGACGGCCGCCAGGTGCCGATGAAGGTGATCGACTCCATCGGTGCCGACGGGGCCAAGTTGGTCGAGCTGTCGGCGGCGTCCGCGCTGGCGATCCGGGCGCTCCGTCCGGGCATGCGGCTGGTGCCCCTCACCTGGTACACGCCGGCGGTCGCCCCCATCCCTCAGGTCGAGCAGTCGCCCGTCGGCGACCGGAAGCGGGGGGTGACGGCCGACTCGATCAGCCTGCTCGTCACGTCGCGGACGGACCAGGCGCCGATCGCCGACGCCATCGTCGTCGCCTTCGTCGACTACGAGGCGCGCCTCGGAGCCCAGGGCACCACCGACGCCTCCGGACGGGTCACCCTGGAACTGGGCGGCGGCACCGTGCGGCTGGACCGGCTCTACATCTACCCGCTGGGGCCATTCTGGACCCTCCGCAGGAAGGGCCTCACCGTCACCGGCGAAGCCGAGGTTCGCCTCACACCCCTCGACCTGGCGTACGTCGACGGTGTGCGGCACTTCTACGGCAACGCCGAGGAATCGGCGGGCACGGGTGTCACCGTCGCGGTGATCGACACCGGCGTGGCCGACCACGTCGATCTGGTGGTCGCGGGCGGCGCCAACACCGTGCCCGGGGAGGACCCGAACGCCTTCGGTGACAACGGCCAGCACCACGGCACCCACGTGGCCGGGATCATCGCCGCCCGGGGGACACCGCCCACCGGCATCCGGGGCGTGGCACCGGGGGTGACGCTGCGCTCTTACCGGGTGTTCGGCCAGGACAGCGGCAGCGCCTCGAGCTTCGCCATCATCAAGGCCATCGACCAGGCCGTGGCCGACAAGTGCGACCTGATCAACATGAGCCTCGGCGGGGGCATGTTCGACCAGGTCCTGAAGGCGGCCATCGACGATTCCCGCGCCGCCGGCAGCCTGTGCATCATCGCCTCGGGCAACGACTCACGGGCACCGGTGAGCTTCCCCGCCACCAACCAGTTGGCCCTCGCCGTGTCGGCAATGGGCCGCAAGGGCACCTTCCCCACCAGCTCGGCGGAGATGGACAACGTGGCCGCACCGTACGGCACCGACAGGAAGAACTTCATCGGCGGGTTCTCCAACGTCGGCCCGGAGATCGACCTCACCGGTCCCGGTGTCGGCATCATCTCGACGGTGCCCGAGAACACCTACGCGGAGATCAGCGGGACCTCGATGGCCTGCCCGGCGGTCACGGGTATGGCGGCACGGGCGCTCGACCCTGAGATCCTCAAGATGCGGCGCGACGCCGGCCGCTCGGAGGCCATGGTGAAGGCCATCCTCGCCACCGCCGCGTCCCTCGGCTTCGAGCCGCCGTACGAGGGGCACGGGATGCCGGCTGCTCCATGACCGGGGCGCCCAGGCCGACGTTCATCCTTCGCTACCGCGGAGAAGGGGCCAAGCCGTCGGCCGACGTGGCCCGGGTGCGTGAGCTGGGCGCCACCGTGGTAGACGACGCGTCGCCGCGGATGCTCCTTGTGGAATCCGACGACGAGCCGCTGCGTGCTCTCGTCGACTCGATGCCCGACTGGGTGATGGCCCCCGAGCAGACGATCGCCCTGCCCAACACCCGGAAGTCGGTCGAGGGCCCACCCGATTGATCCCGGCCTGTCCGCCGGGCGCGCTTTGGGATAGGTTCGTTTCGCCACGTGAGAACGAGCGGAGGTTCACTGATGGCCGGTTCCGGAGAGCTTTACCAGAACAGTGACGGCACCTGGGCGTTCCGGGTGATGTCGTCGGACGGCGAGCCGGTGGCGATCAACGCCGGGGATGGCTTCCCCACCAGGTCAGAGGCCCACGCCGTCCTGCAGAACGTGCTGAACGGGGGCTACGACGGGCCCATCGTCGCGCCGGCGACCATCACCTGCGGCATGGAGATCACCGAGGACGTCACCCTCGACGCCAATCTCGTGTGCGCCAGCGGGCCGGCGCTGATCATCGCCGCCGACAACATCACCGTCGACCTCGCCGGCTTCACCATCCTCGGCGAAGGCCCGAGCGCGGCGATGGGGCCGGGCGTCCTCTTCCGCAACGTCACGGGTTCCACCCTGCAGAAGGGCACCATCACCGGATTCGGAGCCGGAGTGGCCATCAACGGCGGTTCGAACAACGTCGTCCAGAACGTCACCGCGCAGGACAACGTGGGGACGGCCGATGGTGACTTCGGCGACGGCATCGTCGTGAACGACTCGTCGGGCAACCGCATCGAGGGCAACATCACGGCCCGCAACGGCCCCTACAGCGGCATCGCCCTCGTGGGTGCGTCCACGGCCAACCAGGTCCTCAGGAACACCGTCACCGACAACAACATGCTGCCCGGCGACCCCAGCGCCGGCCGCCAGGACATGGGCATCCGGGTGGAGGGCCCGGCCGCGGACAACAACGTCGTCGCCGGCAACACCGTCACCGGCAGCGGCGCCGACGGCATCGTGGTCCTGGCCACCTGCGTCCCCGGCCCCGCCGGCTGTGCGGGCACTCCTCCCAACGAGGGCAACGAGATCGCCGACAACACGAGCCACCGCAACGGCACCAGCGGCCAGGGCGACGGCATCCGCCTGTTCGCCGTGCCCCAGCCCGTCGCCGCCGCCCACACCACCATCACCGGCAA
>CAYTTL010000113.1:0-6472 GCA_964440725.1 uncultured Acidimicrobiales bacterium
GCATCGGGCGGTTGCCGAGATCGGCGAGCACCTTGCCCGGCAGCCGGGTCGATCCCATCCGCGCCTGGACGGCGCACACCACGGTCATGGCGGCCTGGCCGCCATGTCAGCGGAGGCTGTCATGTCGGGGAGGCTGTGCGCCGGGCGGCGACGAGGACCTCGGCGATGCGGCGGCAGCCGAGCCCGTCGACGAAAGAGGCGGCGGCATTCGACAACCGCAGCCGTCCGCCGGCGTCGCCCGCCAGCCGGGCTGCCGCCTCCGGGGCGTCGTCGGCCGAGGCGACGACGGCGGCCCCCACCCGGGCGACACCCTCGGCGGCGCGTCGCTGGTTGGCCGCGGTGACGAGCGCCACGGTGGGCCGGCCCAGGGCCAGGGACTCGAGCATGGTGACGCCCGCCGCGGTCACGACCACGTCGGCCTGGGCCAGCTCCCTCTCGAGGCCGTCGAGGCCGGCCACCGGTTCGACGCCGGCCGGCACCAGTGCAGATCCCCAGGGCCCGATCACCAGGCGCACCGAGGCGGTGGGCAGGAGCGCGGCCAGGCGTCCGGCCACGGCCGCGCCGCTTCCGGCCGTGTCGGCGGCCCCGGTGGTGACGAGCACCCGGGCCACGGTGTCGCGCAGCGGCGGACGGGGCCGTGAGGCCAGGTCCGGGTCGATCATGGCGTAGGTGTGCCCGGCGAGCACGCGCCGCGCTCGCCCGTGGGGGGCGGATGTGGCGCCCGGGCTGGGGTCGACCACCACGTCGACGTCGAGGTCGCGCCCGAGGTCGTCGACGGCGGCCACCGTGGCCCCCCGGAAGCGGTCGCGATCGTCGGCCCGGTACGAGTACGAGTCGACGACGACGAGGTCGGCCGTGGCGCCGCGGCCGGCCTCGATCAGAGCGCCGTCGACGCCGACGACCCCGAGGGCGCGGGCGGGCGCCTGCATGCGGCGACGGTGGCCCAGCCCCGCCCCCGGCCCGGCGTCGTGGGCCAGCACCGCGCTCGTCATCAGCGGCCGGCCTCTAGAGCATGTCCCACGTCACGACCTCGTCGTAGTCGATGTCCCGTGCCGCCACGCGGCCGACGAGGGTGTCGATGAGCTTCGGCTTGATGCCGTGCCCGGGACGCTTGACCGTCAGCATCTCCCGGGCGACCCGGGTCCCGGCGGGGATGGGGCAGGCGGCCACGACCGACCGCCGGGCCTTGCTGTACATCTCGACCGCCTCCTCGGGAGAGGGGCCGCGCTTCCTGCCGTCACCGAGGGCGGCCTCGACCTCCCTGACCTGGGCGACCATGTCCCGCAGCTCGCCCGGCTCGACGGCGAAGGAGTGGTCGGGCCCGGTTTGGGAACGATCGAGCGTGAAGTGCTTCTCGAGCATGTCGGCGCCGAGGGCGACGGCGGCCACGGGAACGTGGATGCCCAGCGAGTGGTCGGAGAGGCCGACGGGGATGCCGAACGCCGCCTTCATCGTGGGGATGGCCCGGAGGTTCATGACCCGCGGTGGTGCCGGGTAGACCGACGCGCACTGGAGGACGACGACCTCGTCGGAGCCGCCCTCGCGCACGGCTTCGAGGGCGTCCTCCACCTCGCCCAGCGTGGCCATGCCCGTCGACAGGATCACCGGCCGTCCCGTGCCGGCGATGTAGCGGATGAAGGGCAGGTCGACCAGCTCGAACGACGCCACCTTGAGGGCGGCCACACCGACGGCGACGAGCTCGTCGACGGCGTCGAGATCGAACGGTGACGAGAGGAACTCGATGCCCCGCTCGCGGCAGTACTCGGCGAGGAGTGGTTGCCAGTCGCGGGGGAGGGAGATCTCCTCGAGCAGCTGATGCGGCTGCTTGTCGCCCAGGGGCCCCAGATAGTCGAAGGTGGGTGCCTTGGTCGAGTAGAGGTTGGCACCGGAATAGGTCTGGAACTTCACGGCATCGGCGCCGGCGTCGGCGGCGGCATCGACGAGGCGTCGGGCGGTGTCGAAGTCCCGGTTGTGGTTGGAGCCGGCCTCGGCGATCACGTAGCACGGGTGCCCGTCACCGACGCGACGCGGCCCGATGGTGACCTCGGGAACGGTCACAGGGCCGCCTCGAGGGCACGGGCGACGAGGTTCTGCTCGTCGTCGGTGAGGTCGGGGTACATGGGCAGCGAGAGCAGGCCCTCGTAGGCGGCCTCGGTGGCCGGGAAGCTCCGCGGGTCCAGCCCGAGGTCGGCGTACAGGAGATGCCGGTAGATGGGCACGTAGTGCACCTGCACGCCGACGCCCGCCTCCCGCATCCGTCGGTAGATCTCGGCGCGCCGGTCGACCCGGACGGGGAAGAGGTGGTAGGCGTGGGTCGACCCGGGTGGGGCCTCCGGGGGGAGCTCGAGCGGAAGGTGCGACAGCAGCGAGCGGTAGCGGGCGGCCAGGGCGTTCCGGCGCTCGACGAATCGTGCGAGCTTGCCCAGCTGGGCGGTGCCCAGGGCGGCGTGGATGTCGGTCATCCGGTAATTGAAGCCAAGCGTCTCGATCTCGTAGTACCAGCCGCCCATCTGCGGCGCGGGGACGGCGCCGTGGGACCGGAAGCGACGGAGCCGGGCGGCGAGCTCGTCGGAGTTGGTGGTCACCGCGCCGCCTTCGCCGGTGGTCACCACCTTGACGGGGTGGAAGGAGAACACGCACATGTCGGCGGCCGCGCAGTTGCCGACGGGGCCAGTGGGCGTCCGAGCTCCGAGGGCGTGGGCGGCGTCCTCTATGACGACCGGAGGCCGGGGGCGCATCTGCGTCAGGTCGAGGGGAAGGCCGGCGAAGTGCACGGCCACCAGGGCCTGGCAGTCGCGGGGGACGAGACCGAGGTCGATGTTGAGGGTGGCCGGGTCGATGTCGGCGAACGCCGGCGTGGCACCGACGTAGCGGGCGCAGTTGGCGCTGGCCACGAAGGAGAGGGGCGACGTGACCACCACGTCGTCGGGGCCCAGCCCGGCGACGGATGCCGCGCCGTGAAGGGCGGCGGTGCCGCTGGAGAAGGCGACGGCGTGGGCGGCGCCCGTGAGCTCGGTGAGCGCCGCTTCGAAGAGGGGCACCTGGGGTCCCTGGGTGAGCCAGTCGCCCTTCAACACCCCGACGACGGAAGCGATGTCATCGTCGTCGACCGATTGACGGCCGTAGGGGATCACTGCAGGAGCTGGGGCAACTGCTCGGGCGTCACCCAGCTGTCGTTGGTGTCGCTCGAGTAGACGAACCCCTCGGCCGGCGGGGTGCCCGCCTCCCACTTGGGGTGGCTGAACCACCAGGGGTGCTCGGGGAGGATCACGTAGGCCTCGCCGGCATCGACGGTGTGGCGGCTCTCGTCGGCGGTGAGCAGGATCTCGTGGAGCTTCTCGCCGGGGCGGATGCCGGTGATCTCGTGGGGGACCCCCGGGGCCATGGCCTCGCCCAGCTCGACGACCCGCATCGAGGGGATCTTGGGGACGAAGATCTCGCCTCCGCTCATGTGCTCGAGCCCGTAGAGGACGACGTCGACGGCCTGGTTCAGGGTGATCCAGAACCGGGTCATACGCTCGTCGGTTATGGTGAGTCTTCCTTCGTTCGCCTGCGTCCGAAAGAGCGGGACCACCGAGCCTCGCGACCCGACGACGTTCCCATACCGAACACAGGCCATTCTGGTGTTCGAGTGGGAGGCATAGGCATTTCCCTGCACGAAGATCTTCTCGGCGCACAGCTTGGTGGCGCCGTAGAGGTTGACCGGGTTGACCGCCTTGTCGGTGGAGAGGGCCAGGACCTTCGGGACGCCTGCGTCGATGGCGCTGTCGACCACGTTCTGCGCGCCGAGAACATTGGTGCGCACCGCCTCGAACGGGTTGTACTCACATGCCGGCACCTGCTTCATGGCCGCGGCGTGAATCACCACGTCGACGCCCTGCGCCGCCCGGTAGAGACGGTCCTTGTCGCGGACGTCACCGATGAGATAGCGGACCTGCTTGTCGCCGAAGTGGGCCCGCATCTCGCTCTGCTTCAATTCGTCCCGGGAGAACACCCGAATGACGGCGCTCGGCCACGTGGCGAGCACGCGTTCCACGAACGCGTTGCCAAAAGAGCCGGTGCCTCCGGTAAGGAGGATGGTGGCCGACGAAAGGTCTATGGTCACAACTTCTCCGCGGTCTACAGGTTTTCGTTTACATGTGCCTGTCGTGGGCAAACGTAGTCTAGTTGCGTATGGACGCCGCCCAGCATCCGCCCATCCTGTTCTCCAAACCCGATTTCGACGAGACCGATGCCGAAGCGGTGCTGGGAGTCCTGCGCAGCGGCTGGCTGACCTCGGGACAGGAGTGCGCGGCGCTGGAGGCCGAGCTGGCGTCGTATCTCGGCGTGGACCACGTGGTCGCCATGTCGTCGTGCACCGCCGCCCTGGAGACGGCGATCGCCGCCCTCGGCCTGGCCCCGGGCTCACGGGTGGCCGTCCCCACCTGGACGTTCGTGTCCACTGCTCTGGCGGTCATCAGGCACGGGGCCGTGCCGGTGCTCGTCGACGTCGATGCCGACACCCTGAACCTGTCGCCCGAGGCCCTGGCCGCCGCCCTCGACGAAGGCGTCGACGCCGTCGTGGCCGTGCATTTCGCCGGTGTGCCGGTGGCCGAGGAGGTCCACAAGCTCTGCGCCGTCGCCGGCCTGCCCCTCGTCGAGGATGCCGCCCACGCCCTGGGCGCCACCGACCACCGCGGTCGGGTGGGTGGGCAGGGCACCGCCGGCGCCTGCTTCAGCTTCTACGCCACCAAGAACCTCACGTGCGGGGAGGGGGGTGCCCTGGCCACCGACGATGCCGCCCTGGCCTCGTTCGCCCGCTCGTACCGGCTGCACGGCCTGAGTGCCGACTCGTGGAGCCGCCACCGCACGGAGGACTCGGCCCAGTACGACCTCGTCGCCTCCGGCATCAAGGCCAACCTCCCTGACCTGCTGGCGGCGATGGCCCGGACCCAGCTCCACCGCTTCGACCGGTTGCAGGCCCGCCGGCGGGCCATCGTCGATCGCTACCGCACGGTGCTGGACGCCTGTCCCGAGGTCTCCCCGGTGCCATCCGAGCCGGTCGCCGGCGGGGCCGACCACCTCATGGTGGTCGTCCTCCCGGAGGGGGCCGATCGTCGGGCGGTGACGGCGGCGATGACGGCCGACGGAATCGGTACGAGCGTCCATTTTCGGCCCCTCCACCGCTTCGAGTGGTTCGCCCGTCACGCCCTCGTCGGCCCCACCGGGACCCCCACCGCCGACCGCGCGGCGGCGCGCGTGCTGAGCCTTCCGCTTCACCCCGCCCTGACCGACGACGACGTCGACCGGGTCTGCCGGTCACTTCGAGGCGCTCTCGGCGCGTGACGCCGTGACCCCCTGGCTCCGCGGGCGAGGCCAGGCCGATCGCCTGGTGGCGGTGGCCCTGGGCGCCCTCGCCGCCCCGGTCGTGGCCCTGCTGGTCGTGGCGGTACGCCGCCACGACCCGGGCCCCGGGTTGATCCGCCTCGAGCGCATCGGTCGCGACGGTCGCCCGTTCGGGCAGTGGAAGCTGCGGTCGATGCGGGTCGACGACGGATCGGGCGCCGGCGCGCCCATCACCAGGGCCGGCGACCCGCGCGTCACCGTCCTCGGTCGTCGCCTGCGCCATCTCCGCCTCGATGAGGTGCCCCAGCTCCTCAACGTCGTGGCCGGCCAGATGGCCCTGCTGGGGCCTCGCCCCGAGGCGCCCGCCTACGTGGACCTCGCCGACCGACGGTGGCAGGAGGTGCTGCGAGCCCGGCCGGGCATCGCCGGCCCCACCCAGGTGCTGGTCGCCGATTGGGAGGCGGCGGTGGTGGCCGCCGCCGACGACCCCGACGCCTACCGCAGCGTCGTGCTCCCGCTGAAGCTGGCGATCGATCTCTGGTACGTGAGAAACGCGTCACCGTGGATCGACGTCCTCGTCCTCGCCGCCCTGCTGCGGCGCTTCGTCGCCTCCCCCCACGGGACCGCCCTCCACGCCCGGGTGGTCGCCGAGGTGCCCGAGGCGGGGATGCTGGTCGACGCCGACCACCGAGCCGGGGGGGCCGGCCGACGATTCGCGGGTAGCATCGGCGCGTGCCAGTAGAGGACGAGTCCGGCCCCGAACTGCGCGATTACCTGGCGGTCCTCCGGCGTCGCAAGTGGGCGATCATCCTGTCAGTGGTGGTCGTGGTGGGTGCGTCGCTGATCAGTTCCTTCCTGCAGACGCCGATCTACCAGGGCAGAGCCACGGTGTTGTTGCAGCCCCGCAGCACCGACGCGCTCTTCAACGCCAACACCGGCGCACGCAACGACCCGGCGCGGGCGGTCGAGACCGAGATCCAGGTGCTCAAGAGCGAGCCCGTCCGTGCCGTGGTGCGCGAGAAGCTCGGCGTGGCCCCACCGGTGTCGGCCAGCGCCGTCGGCGAGACCGACGTCATCAACGTGGCCGCCACGTCCACCAAGCCGGCCGACGCCGCCCGGATCGCCAACGCCTACGCCGACTCCTACA
>CAYTTL010000113.1:6572-8708 GCA_964440725.1 uncultured Acidimicrobiales bacterium
TCCACCAAGCCGGCCGACGCCGCCCGGATCGCCAACGCCTACGCCGACTCCTACATCGAGTTCCGTCGCAAGCAGGCCGTCGACGACCTGCTGGCGGCCAGCGCGGAGATCGAGAGCAAGGTGGCCGACCTGCAGAAGCAGATCGAGGCGCTCGACGCCCAGGTCAACGCCCTGCCGGCCGGGTCCGAGCAGACGGCGAAGCGGGCCAACCTCGGCCCCCAGAAGGAGCAGTTGATCCTTCAGCAGGGCACGTTCAAGCAGCGTCTCGACCAGGTGCAGGTCGACGCCGGCCTCACCACCGGACGGGCCCAGCTGGTGACCCCGGCAGTGGCCCCCACCTCGCCGATCAAGCCCACGCCGCTGCGCAGCGCCATGCTCGCCCTGGTCGTGGCCCTGGTGCTGGGGGTGGCGCTCGCCTTCCTGCGTGACCACCTCGACGACTCGATCAAGACCAAGGACGACCTCGACCGGGCCGGGGGCGGGCTTCCGGTGATCGGGGTCATCCCCGCCGTCGCCGACTGGAAGGCCAAGGATGCGCCGCGGGTGGTCTCGCTGGCCGACTCCCGGTCGGCGGCCACCGAGGCCTACCGCACCCTGCGCACGTCGATCCAGTTCCTCACCCTCGACCGGCCCCTGCGGGTCCTGCAGATCACCAGCCCGAGCGCCCAGGAGGGCAAGTCCACCACCATCTCCAACCTCGGCGTGGCCCTGGCCGGGATGGGCCAGCGGGTCGTCATCGTGTGCTGCGACCTGCGCCGCCCGCGCATCCACGAGTTCTTCGGGCTCGACAACAAGGTGGGCCTCACCTCGGTGCTGCTGGGCCAGGAGCCGCTCACCAGGGCCCTGCAGGACGTCCCCGACCAGCCCCGCCTGTCGCTGCTCGCCTCCGGTCCGTTGCCCCCCAACCCCGCCGACCTGCTGTCGTCGCAACGCACGGCCGAGGTGCTGGCCGCCTTGCAGGCCCACGCCGACATCGTGCTGATCGACTCGCCTCCGGTGCTGCCGGTCACCGACTCGCTCATTCTCAGCGGGCGCGTCGACGCCACCCTGCTGACCTGCCTGGCCGGGGTCACCACCCGTCGGGAGTTCTCCCGGGCGTCGGAGCTGCTTCGCCATGTGGACGCCCCCCTCGTGGGCACCGTCCTCAACGGGGCGTCGGAGGGCGAGCCCTACGGGTACTACTACCGCTACTACAACCCCTCGGCCGGTGACGGCGCGACTCCGAAGACCCCGAAGGCGGCGAAGGACCCCAAGGACATGAAGGAGCGCGCGGTCGAAGGCAACGGGCACAGCCGAGGTCGCAAGCGGCCCAAGGTGACACGCAACCGCGTCTGACGCCATGGCCGTGATCCCTGCCTTCGGGGACCCGCCGCCGCCTGAAGCCGTCGCCGAGGCGGCCCAGGCCCTGGCCGACGGCTGGCCCGTCGGGCTGCCCACCGACACCGTCTACGGGCTCGCCGTCGACCCCTTCCGGCCCGGGGCAACCGAGCGGGTGTTCGAGGCGAAGCGCCGTCCCCGCACCGTTGCCCTGCCGGTGCTGGTCACCGGCCGCGAGCAGGCGCTCACCCTGGCGACCGCAGTTCCCGACATTGCCGAGGTCCTCATGGAGCGCTTCTGGCCCGGGGCCCTCACTCTCGTCCTACCCGGCCGGCCCGGCCTGGGGGCCGACCTGGGCGACGACGAGGTCACCGTCGGCGTCCGCTGTCCCGCCCATCCCGTGGCCCGGGCGGTGTGCGAGGCCGCCGCCCCCCTGGCGACCACGAGCGCGAACTTCCACGGCGGCCCGACGTTCACCACCGCCGAAGACGTCTCCTCGGCCTTCGGCGCCGCGGTGCCGGTGGTGCTCGACGGCGGCACGTGCACCGGCCGGCCCTCGACGGTCGTGGACTGCACCGGGCACCAGCCCAAGCTGCTGCGCGAGGGTCGGATCGCCTGGGCCGAGGTACTCGCCGCCATCGACGGCGCGTAGAATCAGGACTGCTGGAGGAGGGCGATCTCCGCGTCGAGGTCGCGCTGGCTGATCGGGGGAACGGCGCGAGCCCGGGACCGCGTCCCGGCCGGTCGCCGACCGCTCGTCCCGGCGGCCGCTCGCCGCCCGGTGGACGGCGTGGGTGCAGCGACCGTGGCGGGCACGGC
>CAYTTL010000114.1:0-4402 GCA_964440725.1 uncultured Acidimicrobiales bacterium
CGGAGCGCCCGAGAGGCAGTGACGGCCGGCCGGGTTCTACAGTTCCGTGCCAGCGGCGAACAGGGAGATGCGATGGCTCGGTACGACGTCGTCATCGTGGGGATGGGCTCGGGAGGGATGGTGGCGGCCGAATTCGCCGCCACCCTCGGGCTCCGAGTGGCCGTGGTCGAACGCGACCGCGTCGGCGGCGACTGCCTCTGGACAGGATGCGTCCCCAGCAAGGCCCTGCTGGCGTCGGCCAAGGCCGCCCACACCATGCGTGTGGCCGACCGGTGGGGCCTCCCGTCGGTGGATCCCGAGATCGACACGTCGCTCGTGTGGAAACGGATCCGTTCCGTGCAGGAGGCGGTGGCGTCGACCGACGACGATCCCGACCGGTACCGGTCCATGGGCGTGGAGATCGTCTTCGGGACCGCCACCCTCGCCGGTCCCCACACCGTCCGGGTCACCGGGCCCGACGATGCGGTGTCCGAGCTCGAGACCCGGTTCGTGCTCCTCTGCACGGGCAGTCGTCCGGCGGTCCCACCGATCGAGGGCCTCGCCGAAGCGGGCTTCGTCACCAGCGAGACGCTCTTCGAGCTGGAACGGGGCCCGTCGAGCGTGGTGATGATCGGCGGAGGCCCGATCGCCATCGAGATGGCGCAGGGCTTCGCCCGTCTGGGCATCGGCGTCACCGTGCTGCAGAAGGGGCCTGGCATCCTGCCGCGCGACGAACCCGACCTGGTGGCCATCCTCTCCCGCATACTCGTCGACGACGGCGTCGACCTACGACTGAACGTGCAGACCCAGCGGGTCGCCGTCGAGAACGGCCGCAAGGTGGCGTACGGAACCGAGAACGGCGAGGCCGCCCGCTGGGACGCCGAGGAGCTGATGGTGGCGGTGGGCCGGCGGCCCAACACCGGGGGGCTCGGACTGGAGGAGGTGGGCGTGGAGGTCGGGCCCCGGGGGGTGGTCGTGGATCAGCGCATGCGCACCACCGTGTCGTCGATCTATGCCGCCGGCGACCTGGCCGGCCGCTTCCTGTTCACCCACTCGGCCGCCTACGAAGGGGTGCGGGCCATCCGCGACATGTTCTTCCCGGGCAAAGGAACGGTGACCGACTTCGTGCCCTGGTGCACCTTCACCGACCCCGAGCTCGCCCACGCCGGCGCCACGGTGGCCGAGGCCGAGAGGCGCTGGACCGACGGCGTGCACGTGTGGCGCATGGATCTGGCCCACTCCGACCGGGCTCGGGCGGACGCGGCACCCGAGGGGGCGATCGTCATCATCACCCACGACAAGCGGGTGGTGGGTGCCCACATCCTCGCCCCGTCGGCGGGGGAGATGATCCACGAGCTGGCTCTGGCCATCAGCCGGGGGTTGAGCTTCGGCGACGTCGCCGGCCTGATCCACGTGTACCCGACGCTGTCGACGAGCATCGGCCAGCTGGCCGCCGAATCCGCCTTCGAGGGGGCGAAGCGCCTGCGCTGGCTGGTCCGCCGCGAGCGCTAGGCAGCGACGACTAGTCCTCCTTGCCTTTCCCCTTGTTCCGGTTCGGGGCCTCCTCGGGCGCGTCGCCGGTGGAGGACGAGGAGGTGAGGGCGTCGACCACGTTCTGGTCCACGCCGGGCACCTGACGGAGCAACCGGATCACCGACGAGGCGGTGCCGTCGGCCAGCTCACCGGAGCGGTTCAGGCCCACCACGGCGACCAGGGCGGCGATGGCCTCGCCGCCACCTCCACCCGCCTCCACCTCGTCGGCCACGCTGCGAAGGCGGTTGACCAGCATCGGGGCCAGGGGACCGCCGTCACCTTCGATACCGGCGGCGGCGTCGCGCAGTTGCCGGGCCAGCGCGGCCGAGGGGGCGACCGAAGGGGCGGCGGGTACGGCGGCGGTCGTGGCCGGCGCCGCGCTGGTGGTGGGCCCGCCGGCCACGGTCGACGATGGCCGATCGTCGGGCCCGCGCCGCAGCAACACGATGGTCACGACCACTGCGGCAGCGACCGCGACGCCTATGAACACCCAGCGGGCGACCCGACCGGGCGGACGGGAAGTCGACGCGGTCGAGGCCGGGAAGAACGCACCCGCCGCCGCGGCGTTCGGCAGCGTGGTCGCCCCGTCGGCTGACGGGGCAGCGGCGTCGTCGTTGTCGAGCACCATGGTGTGGTCGCCGGCGCTCGCGTCCACGGTGGTGTCCACCGCCGCGGCGATCGACGCCGGGGAGGCAAGAGCGGCCGCCATGTCGGCCGCCGATGCGAAGCGGCCCGTCGGGTCGTGGGCCATGGCCCGCTCGACGGTGGCGCACAACGCGGGGTCGAGGTCGGGACGAACATCCGACAGTGCCCGGTGTTCGCCGGCCGCCACCGCTCGGGCCGTGGCCAGCGCCGTACTGCCCCCGAAGGGCTTCGACCCGACCAGGGCCTCGTAGAGGACGACACCGAGGGCCCACAGGTCGGAGCGGGCGTCCGCCGGGGAGCCGTCGAGGCGCTCGGGCGCGAGGTAGGCGGGCGTGCCGAGGAGCTGGCCGGTGGCGGTGAGGTCGCCCCCGTCTGCGGCCTCGGCGCCCTTGGCGATACCGAAGTCGGCGACCTTGGCGCTGCCGTCGGAGGTCAGCAGGATGTTGCCGGGCTTGACGTCGCGGTGGATCAGGCCCACCGCGTGGGCGGCGGCGAGGGCCCCGAGCACCTCCCGGGCGCGGGCGGTCAGCCAGGTCGGGTCGACGGGGCCGCCGGCGATGCGGTCGGCCAGGGTCTCGCCGGGGAGCCGTTCCATGACGATGTAGGAGACGCCCTCGTGCTCACCGGTGTCGAACACGGCGACGGCATTGGGATGGGAGAACGACGCCGCAGCACGGGCTTCGGCTTCGAACCGCGAGCGGATCTCGGGTCGCGCCGCCATATCGGGCAGGAGGAGCTTCACCGCCACCGGGCGGCCCAGGCGGCGGTCGGTGCCGGCGAAGACCTCGGCCATGCCGCCCCGGCCGAGAAGATCGCCCACCTCGTACCGGTCGGCGATCACCCGCTCGGTGGACGCCATGGGGTCCGGCATGAATTGCACGGTAGCGGGGGACCCCGACGACCGGCTACCGGCACCCCCTCAGAGGGCCGCTCGGGCCCAGGCCCCCCGCTCAGAGGGCCGCTCGGGCCCAGGCCCCCTACTCGTCGAGCAGCTCGAGCAGGCGTTCGGGGGGACGGGCGATCACCGCCCGGTCACCCCGGATCACGATCGGGCGCTGGATGAGCACGGGGTGGGCGACCATGGCATCGAGGAGCTGGTCGCGGCCGGCGTCGGCCAGTCCCAGCTCGGCGTAGACCGGCTCCTTGGTGCGGATCATCTGGCGCGGGTCGTCGGTGCCGAGGAGGCCGAGCACGCGCTCGAGCTCCGATCTCTCCGGCGCCTGTTCGAGGTAGCGGACGTAGTCGGCCTCCACCCCTCGTTCCTGCAGCAGAGCCTGGGCGGTGCGGCAGTTGGAGCACGCCGGGTTGAAGTAGACAGAGGTGTCCATGGACGTGAAAGTCTACGACCATGGCCGATCGATCCGCCCTCGTCACCGGGGCCACCGGGTACGTCGGATCGCACCTCATCGGTGCCCTCGTCGCCGCGGGCTGGGAGGTCCGGGCCAGCGGAAGGCGACCACGGCCCGACGACATGGCGACCGAGGTCGACTACCGGTCGGCCGACCTGGCCGGCGATGACGACCTGGCCCCTCTCCTCGACGGCGTCACACACGTGTTCCACCTGGCCGGCGCCTCCAGCTCGTTCTCCGACGACGAGGAGATGCAGCGCACCAACGTCGTCGGCACCGGCCGTCTGGTGGCCGCCGCCCAGGCCGGCGCGGTGGAGCGGTTCGTCCACATGAGCAGCACCTCGGTCTACGGCGAGGAGGTGCAGCTGCCCCTCCCCGTACGGGAGGACGTGGAGCCCCAACCCAGCCGCGGGTACGGCAAGGCCAAGTGGGGGGCCGAGCAGAAGGTGTGGGCCGCGGGCGACGACGGCCTCGAGGTGGTGGTGCTGCGGCCGGTCTCGGTCTACGGCCCGGGAGCGGTGAAGCTGGTGGCCAGCGCCGCCCTCGACGTGGCCATCGAGCGGCGAGCCGGACTCGACCGGCTGGCCATCGCCCGTGAGCCCATAGAACAACGCCTCCTCCACATCGACGACCTCATCGACGCCACCGTGTACCTGGCCGAGCGCGAGGCGGCCGTGGGCCGGGCCTTCAACCTCACGTCCGGGGTCTACCCCAGCAGCCACGAGGTGGCCGAGATCCTGGCCGGCGAGTTCGGGATGACCCTCGAGCTGGCCGAAGACGCCGGCTGCGGCCTCTCCTACGACGATCGGGCCGCCACCCGCGACCGGATGCGGGCCGACGGGATGACCGACGACATCCTGTTCACCTCGCAGCGCTTCCGGTTCATGGCCAAGGCC
>CAYTTL010000114.1:4502-8583 GCA_964440725.1 uncultured Acidimicrobiales bacterium
TGGAGGCCAGCTTGGTCACTTCCTCGTTGGTCATGCGCACGCACCCGTTGCTGACGTCGGAGCCGATCAGGCCCGGGCGGTTCGTGCCGTGGATGGCGATCTGGCCGTTGCCGCCCCCGAAGCTGGTGAGCACCTCGGAGAAGGCCGCCACGCTGACCTGGTGGGTGCCGTAGGGGCCGGTGGGGTCGATGAGCTGGACCGTGCCGTCGACGAAGAACGTACCGGTGGGCGTGGGCGTGCCCCCCGTCCCCACGGCGACGCGCGTGTTGAGCACAGGTCGGCCGTTGTCGGTGACGACGAGCGTGTTGGCGTTGGTGTCGATCAGAACCTTGTAGGGCGTCTGCCGCACCTTGACGTCGGCGGCGCGGACCCAGGCGGTGGCCTGGTTGGGCCGGCGGGAGATCTGCACGTTGAGCCAGCCGTCGCGCTGGTCCATCACGAGGAACGTCACCGGCAGACCCTCGTGCGTCGGGTTGTTGACGACGTCGCCGGGCTCGGCGTCACCCGCCGCGCTGTAGAGGGGGACGCGCGATCCGATGGCGTCGGCGATGAGCGACGGCGAACCCACGGCATGGGCGACGCCCAGCCGGAGCTTGCTGCCGCCGGGGTCGGCGATGGTGGGCGGCGCCGGGGTGGCGGCGGCGATCGGGCGGGTCGCGGGGAAGGTGGGGGGCGGGGCCCAGGGCAGCGCGACGGGGCCGACGGTGCGAGCGCGGTCGGCCGGGGAACCCAGCCACCAGCCTCCGATGGCCAACAGGGTGAGGGTGACGACCAGGGAGACAGGCGTGCGCCATCTCGTGGTCAAAACCCGCACTCGCACAGGTTCAAGGGTAGCGGCGGTCGTCCACCCGGTCGGCGCGGGATCGTCGTGGAAGCCATGGGCGGGAACGGGAAAAATCCATCCGGTAGGACCCCGAAGACCGGTACGCTGGTCCCTGGACGGCAGGTGCAGCCCGACGCCCGCTGTCGAGCTTCGAGACCCAGGGGCAGGGATGACGTTCAGCCCGTCGGTGTAGGCGTCCGATGTGCTTCTCCGCTGAAGCGGACATCGTCACGGGGGCGGTGGTGGCCGTCGCTGGTGTCGACGCCCTCCGTCACGTGCGCCACCGCCGGGAGCTGGCGCTGGCCGGCCTGCCACTGATCCTTGCCGCCCACCAGCTCGTCGAGGCGGTGGTGTGGTCGGACCTGGAGGGGCACACGCCCCCGGTGGGATCGGGCGCCGCCGTCTGGCTGTACGCCGCCGTCGCCTTCGTGGTGCTGCCCGCCTACGTCCCCTGGGCGGTGCGGGCCGTCGAGCCGCTGGCCGAGCGACGGAGGCTCATGCTGCCCTTTGCCGTCCTCGGCGTGCTCGTGGCCCTCGCCTACGCCGGTGCCATGGACCAGCGTGCCGTGGTGGCGGCCATCGAGGGGAACCACATCAGCTACGACACCGGGCTGACCTACGGCGGTGCCGTCTCCGCCCTCTACATCCTCGCCGCCTGTGCCCCCCTGCTGGTATCGAGCCACAGGCGGATCGTCATCTTCGGCGCGTGGAACGTCGTCGCCGTGGCTGCCCTGGTGTGGCTGGCCCAGGACGGCCTGACGTCGCTGTGGTGCGCCTGGGCGGCACTCACCAGCATCGTCATCGCCCGCCACCTCCGGGTGTCGCACGAACCGGGCGCACCGGCCCACGAACTCCGGCCCCGGGGCACCCCCGCCGACCTCAGCGAACCAGGGGCTTGTACTTGATGCGATGGGGCTGGTCGGCGGCCGACCCCAGTTCCTTGTGGCGCCAGGCCTCGTAGTCGGCGAAGTTCCCCTCGAACCACCGCACCTGGCTCTCGCCTTCGAAGGCCAGCACGTGCGTGCAGATCCGGTCGAGGAACCACCGGTCGTGGCTGATCACCACCGCGCACCCGGGAAAGGACTCGAGGCCGTCCTCCAGTGCCCTCAGGGTGTCGACGTCGAGGTCGTTGGTCGGTTCGTCGAGCAGCAGGACGTTGCCGCCGCGCCGCAGCATCTTCGCCAGGTGCACCCGGTTGCGCTCGCCGCCCGACGCCGTCCCGACCGGCTTCTGCTGGTCGGACCCGGTGAAGTTGAACGACGCCACGTAGGCCCGGCCGTTCACCTCCCTGGTACCGATCTTGAAGAACTCCTGGCCGCCGGTGATCTCGGTGTAGATGGAGCTGGCCGGGTCGAGACTGTCGCGGCTCTGGTCGACGTAGGCGAGCTCCACGGTGGGGCCGATCCTCACCGAGCCGCTGTCGGGCTTCTCCTGGCCGGTGAGCATCCGGAACAGGGTGGTCTTGCCGGCACCGTTGGGACCGATCACACCCACGATGCCCGCCGGCGGCAGTGAGAACGACAGGTCGTCGATGAGCAGGCGGTCGTCGAACGCCTTGCTCACCTCCTCGACCTCGATCACCATGTCGCCGAGGCGCTCACCCGGCGGGATGGCGATCTCCAGGCGGCGAGCGGCGCCCTCGGCCTCGCGTGCCTCGGCGAACAGCTTCTTGTAGGCGCCGAGGCGGGCCTTCGACTTGGCGTGGCGGGCCTTGGCGCCCATGCGCACCCACTCGAGCTCGCGCTCGAGGGTCTTGGAGCGGGCACTGTCGGCCTTCTGCTCCAGGCGGAGGCGCTCCTGCTTCTGCTCCAGCCATCCGGTGTAGTTCCCCTCGAACGGCGTGCCCCGCCCCCGTTCGAGCTCCAGGATCCAGCGGGCGACGTTGTCGAGGAAGTAGCGGTCGTGGGTGATGGCGACCACGGTGCCGGGATACTCCTGCAGGGTGCGCTCGAGCCAGGCGACCGACTCGGCGTCGAGGTGGTTGGTGGGCTCGTCGAGGAGGAGCAGGTCGGGTTTGGACAACAGCAGCCGGCAGAGCCCCACCCGTCGGCGCTCGCCGCCCGAGAGCACCCCCACGTCGGCGTCGCCGGGAGGTAGGCGCAGGGCATCCATGGCGATGTCGATCTGGCGCTCGAGGTCGTTCGCCCCCTTGGCCTCGATCTCGGCCTCCAGCCGGGCCTGGTCCTCCCCGATCTTCTCGAAGTCGGCATCGGGGTCGGCGTAGCGCTCGAGCACCTCGTCGTACTGACGCAGGAGGTCGGCGACGGCGCCGACTGCGTCCATCACGTTGCCCTTCACGTCCTTGGCCGGATCGAGCTGGGGCTCCTGCTCGAGGAGGCCCACCGTGAAGCCGGGCGACAGTCGGGCCTCGCCGGTGAAGCCGTCGTCGACGCCCGCCATGATCCGTAGAAGCGACGACTTCCCCGAGCCGTTGGGACCGATGACCCCGATCTTGGCCCCCGGGTAGAAGGCCAGCGTCATGTCCTTCACCACCTCCTTGTCGGGAGGATGGAAGCGGCTGACGTTCCGCATGGTGAAGATGAACTGGGCGGCGTTTGCCATGGGGATCGACCCTACCCGCGGGCCCGGCGCACTCGACTCCGACGATACGGGGCGCTCAGAGAGCCGCAGTGGCGATCGGCCACGACCAGCGCATCTGGTCGGCGAACGCCGCTCGCGTCGGGCTGTCCAGCTCGAGGGCGTGCAGGAGGGCCTGCACCAGCACGAGGTGGAACACGCGACCCTCGGGCGGGACGGAGGGGAGGTGTGGGTCGAGATGGAAGAGGGCGGTGGTGACGAACTCGAGCTCGTCAGCGTCGACCTCGACGTGCCAGTGGAAGGGTTTGTCGTCGCTCGTCCGGAAGTCCCATTCATGCAGGTAGTCATCCACGTCGGCGAGCATCTGGGGAGACGGGCAGGTCCCTGTCGAGGGCTCGTCGCCGGGCGGCCCGAGGCCGTCGTGTGCCCATCGGATCCAGGCCGAAGCGCTCGATGGCGCGACGGGCCCGACGTCGAGCCTCACGCCATGACCGATCGGGATCTACGACGCCGGGCGGCCAGCCATGTTCGTCGGAGCTTGCGTCGCTCCTCCTCTGTCTTGCCGCCCCAGACGCCGTCGCACTGGTTCGTCTCGAGTGCGAAACGCAGGCAGGCGTCCTGCACCGGGCAGGCGCCGCACACAGCCCTGGCCGCCTCGATCTGCTCGGCGGCGGTACCCGAGCTCCCGGCGGGGAAGAACAAATCCGGATCGGTGCTCCG
>CAYTTL010000115.1:0-8578 GCA_964440725.1 uncultured Acidimicrobiales bacterium
CGACCCGGCCACCCGGCCGGTGACCGGGTCGGGCACCCCGCCCGTGTTACGCAGGTCGAGGGCGCGCACCGTGGCGGTGACCCGACCGTCGGCGCCGGTGGTGAGGGTCTCGCCCTCGATGAAGGCCACGACCGGGGAGCGACCGTTGGCTCCCTGCGTGCGCACCCGGACGGAATGGCCGGCGACTGGCCGGTTGTCGCGGTACACGCGAGCCGTCACCTCGGTGGCCCGCGCGGACGACAGGGTCAGGCCCCGCGGCGACTCGAGCACCAGGTCGAGGTCGGTCTCGATCATGAGCGGCTGAGCGGGCTGTCCATTGCGCTCGACGTCGACGGCCAACCTGAGGTCGGCGCCGCCCGGGGGCAGGGGGAACACCAGCAGGCCGCCGGTGCGCACCATCTCGTCGTGGCGCCCGGTGAACACGCCGACGGGAAGCCGCCCATCGGGGCCGTCCAGGTAGACCTGGTACGAGTCGACCGGCGGTGTGCCGTACTTCCGGTCGAGGAAAGGCACGAAGTCGAGGTGCCGGAGGGTGATCAGCCCGTCGTCGGCCAGCACGTCGTAGGAGCCGTCGATGTCGGTGATCCGGATGAGCGGGGTGCTACCGGTGTCGAGCAGGAACATCCGTTCCACCGCGGGATCCTCACGCAGACGAGGATGGGCGACGAGTCGGCGCCCCCTCAGGCGGACGCCCTCGCGCTCGGCGTCGCCGGGACCGGGGCGGGGCCGGAGGTAGCCGTACACGTCCCCCATGAGACGCGCCCCGTCCGGGGCCTGGTCGTTGTCGAGGCGGGTGTACCGGTTGACCTGGAAATGCAGGTCGAGGTCGGCGCCGTCCAGCTCGTCGAACCAGCGGGAGCCGGGAAGCTCGCCGCGCTGGTGAACGGTCGCGGGTGCGTCGAAATGGGCGGCCGCCGTCTCGTCGCCGAAGCCCTCGGGGCGGACGTTCAGCCGCAGGTCGGACTGGACGGCCGTGCCCACGTCCGCCCGCAGCGCCCGACCGACGTCCAGCCGCCCGGCGAAGAGCTGGGCGCAGATGGCCGACGCCGAGACGTCGGGCATGAGGCCCTCCAACCGCACCTCCTGTCCCACGGCGGCGTCGCCGGTCGACGCCTGGGTGCCGTCGGTGTAGGTCACCTGGGTGACGGTGGCATCGGCGAACTCGAACTCGAAGTAGCGGGCCGGGTCGCACCCGCAGAGCCCGAGCACGTCGCCTTTCGGCACCGCGGGATCGAACGGGACCGTGACGTTGGCCGGGTTGTTGTTGTACTCCGGCATGTGGAAGCGGAACCTGCCGTGAAAGTGCAGCACCGGTGTCTGGTTCACGTCCGCCTCCCGGGGGCTAGGAGCCGATGGGGATCTTCAGAACCTGGCCGGGGAAAATGAGGTCGGGGTCGCTGATCTGGTTCGGGTTGGCGCGCACGATCAACGGGTAGTCGCCGCCGTTGCCGTAGTTCGCCTGGGCGATCGCCCACAGCGTGTCTCCGCTCTGGACGACGTGCTCCCGGTAGCCGATGTAGCCCGACACGATCCGGGTACCGAGGATCACGGGAACGACGACCTTGAAGATCTCCGAGCCGTCCTCGGCGCTCCGCTCGAACACCTCGACGAACACGCGGTCGAGCGTGAACGCCGCGCCGGACACGTCCACCTGGATCTGGTACTGACCGTGCTCGCCGGTACCGCCGCCGGCGTGGAAGAAGCCGGTGACCTCGTCGTGGCCCTCGTGCACCCGGTAGCTCAAGGTCGCCTCGAAGGCGGACCCGATGCCGCCGATCAGGATGGGATTGCCGACGATGTCGAACTCGCGTGGCTGGTCGATGCGGATGGTCATGGTCCCTCCATGGTTCTGGTCAGGTTCAGGGCCCCCAGGAGGGCCCTGAACCTGACCGGAACGGGGTGGTCGCCCTGGGCTGGGGATCGCCCACCTGCCTAGCGCAGTTCGCCGACCCTTCGCTCGACGTCGTCGATGACGGGCTGCACCACGCCTCGGGCCCGGAACAGCTCGAGCATGGTGCTCTGTGCCTCCCTGGCTCCCTCCGCGTTCCGGGTCTCGACTGCGGCGTCGGTGTAGGTGTCGACCAGGCGCCGGTAGACGATGTGCCCCACGACATCGGCCGCCCGCTCGGGACGTTCAACCACGGGCGCCAACCGACGCTGCACGAACTCGGGGTCCTGATCGGCGACCTGCACCTGGTCGGAGTCGCCGCGGAGCAGCTTGTAGGGCGTGGCCATGGGAACGGCGCGCACGGCGTCGAGGTAGTACGCCGCCGGGTGGGCCTGGCCCAGGTGCCCGGTCACCCAGTCGATCCTGTCGTTGGCCTCGTCCATGAGCCGGCTCCCCCCCACCTGGAGGACCCGGCCCACGCCGGCGTCGAACAGCGTGCTGATGGTGCGGACGTCGTCGTAGCTCGCCGGCGGCAGCACGTGGAGCTGCATCACCGCCGCAGCCGTCCCGCCGTCGGTGTTGTGGTACCCCACCTCCACCCGGTAGGGCCCGGGCTCCTTGAACGGGAAGCCGAGCTGACCCATGGTGATGTTCAGCTCCCCGTACAGGGCCTGGCCGGGTTCGAGCACGGAGGTGGCCACCGAGGAACGGGTGTGGGCGATGGGCTGCCACGGCCGCCGCTCCCCGCGGGGGTTGGTGACCGCCACCTCGACGAGCCCGTCGGACGGGTAGAGGTTGCGCTGGGCCACCACCGGCGCGTCGCTCACGTTGCGCAGCCGAAGCTCCACGAACACCGCCTCGCCCAGCTCGAAGGTGTCGGTGCGGGCGCGGACGACGAGCTCGAGGCGGGGGTCGACGGTGCCGAGCGCCACCCGACCGTGGTTCTGGAACCACGTCTCGTTGCCCATCTCCACCTGATGACTCGGGGAGTGGCGCAGGAACAGGTTCTCGCCGTCGTCGAACCGGAACCGGAAGCGTTCGTAGAACCAGGCCGCCGCCGATCCGCCGCCCGGCGTGGCCTCGTCGGGATAGTTCATCCACGACAGCGACTGTGGCGCGTCCTCCAGGGGCATCCACTGCGGCGGGCCCCAGGCCGTGCCCCCCCGCTTCTGGAAGGAGTGGGCGAGGTTGAAGGCGTGCCCGCTCTCGTGGATGAGGTTGAAGAACAGCTCGCGCCGGGCCGCCTCCGGCGCCGGGGCATTCGACTTGGGGTAGTCGCCCTCGGCCGTGTGGAAGTGCGGGCAGAGGGTGAACAGGGCCGTGCCCTGCCGATCGACCCCGCCCGGCTCCTGGATGTCGGCGTCGAACATGATGCCGCCGAGACCGTCGCTGTCGGCCAGCCCGGCCACGAAGACCCACATCTTCCATTGGGGCCTGTTGGCGAACCTGCTCCAGTGGCTCTGCATGGCGTCATGGAGCTCCTGGATGCTCCACCGGCGGTCGCCGCCGGCGCCCGCCGTCTTGATCTCGTTGGCGCCCTGCGAACGGACGATCGACACCCCCGCCTTGGCGAAGGCGCTCTCCACGGTGAGGCTCTCCTCGGGGAGATCGGCGGGGCGGACAGGGTGCGTGGTGGTGACGTACGGCTCGGCGGCGACCGCCCCCTCCTCGACGTCGACCTCGATCTCGACGTGACGGAAGAACGGCGACTCGCGTACCACGTTGTACGGGCCGTGGCGGCGCTGACCGCCCACCACGACGAAGGTGACGGCGGCCGTCGGTGAGCCGGCTCCGGACGTGACCGCCACCTCCAGCCGGTCGACGACCTCGCCCGTCTCGGGCCAGGTGAACCGCAGCTCCTCGACGACCAGCTGTCGGGCGGCGCCGTCGAGGGCGTCGCCGGTGACCCGGCCGATGAAGTGGGCGGGCACGGGCGCCGCCGCTCCGGGCCCGGCCACCTCGCCGCTCACCACGCCCAAGGGGTCGGTGCCGTCCACGTCGACGTGGAGGGCGAAGGCGACGTCGTCGGGCGCCGGACATTCGGTTCCGGCGGCGACGGTCTCGGTGAACACCGGCGAGGCCAGGGCGTACATGGGATTGTCGAGCTCGGCCCGCGTGACCGCCGCCATGTCGGCGTTCACGAAGCCGGCGTGGCGCGCCGTGACCCCGCCGTTGTACACGTAGCGCCCGCTCAGCCCCGTCGGCCCCGTCCCGGTGTTGTCAGTCATGGCTCCTCCTCGCTCCTGCCCGTCAAGAATCGCGCTCCACAACAGAGCCGGCCCTTCTCAGAGGTTCCGGCCGTCAGTCAGATACAAGGGACCGTAGGCTCCCGCGGCGAGACGTCGAGTCGCCGGCGCGCAACACGACCCGCCGTCCCGCCCTCTCGAAGTGGAGCTCGGAGGCCTCCGCCGGGGCCGGCACCCCGCTCGGAGGGCCGCTCGGGCCCAGGTACTCGTCGGCCCACGCCTCCAGCTCGGCGACGTCATCGGGTGACGTGAGCCCGACCACGAGTCGCGGCGGGCGGTGAACGGCAATCCGTGCGTTGGGCGGGATCACCACATGGGGCACGTACACCGACCCTCGACCCTCGAGTCGCGAGGTCAACGGCCCGTAGAAATCGGGGAGGCGGTCGTCGGTGGCCAGCACGCCGATGACCAGCGGCTCCATCGCCCCCTCTGCTCCAGCGGCCGCGTCCATGACCGTGGCACGATAGGCCGCGGCGTGACGGGTGGCTCATGCCGGGCGCACAAAGGGGGTCCTCAGTGGATCGATTGCAGCATGTGGTTCACATCCTCGACATGTCCATCGGTGGCCCCGACGTCAACATCGGCATGCACCGGGCATTCTGGCGGGGGCTGACCCGCGACGAGTTCGTCGCCAAGAAGGTGTTCGGGCTCAACGTGGTCACGGTGGGCCAGGGCGCCGCCTCCACCCTGGTGAAAGCCCTCCGCGGGGAGGCGCCGTTCGGGTCCGACCTGCCCGAGCCGCCTGCCGGCGCCCAGTTCAGCAGGATGCCCGCCGGGCTGCCCCCGGTGGCGGCGGCCGACATCGACTTCATCCAGCAGTGGATCGACGACGGTTGCCCCGCCGGCGACGGCGAGACCCCGCCCGGCCCAGGGCCGGGCCCAGGACCGGGCCCGGGACCGGGACCGGGTCCGGGTCCGGGGCCGGGGCCGGGGCCCGGTGGCGCTTTCGCGTGGCGCCGCACGGGTGCGCCCGACGCCGGGTCCCGCCACGACGACGTGTTCTTCGTCAGCCCGACCCTCGGGTGGGCGGTGAACAGCGACGGCAAGATCCTGCGCACCGACGACGGCGGTGCCACCTGGCAGGTGCAGTTCAACACCGAGGGCCTGTACCTGCGCTGCATCGGGTTCGCCTCCGCCACCCACGGCTGGGTAGGCACCCTTTCACCGTCGACCCGGTTGCTGGCCACCACCGACGGAGGCCAGACGTGGAACCCCGTGACCGACCTGCCGCCCGAGGCACCGACGCGCGTGTGCGGGCTGCATGTCGTCGACGAGTCGGTGGTCTACGCCTCGGGCACGAACTATCCGTTCCCGGCGTGGGGCGACCGGCCGGCGAGCATGATGAAGACCCTCGACGGCGGCGCCACCTGGACGGCGTGGAACATGACCCCGCACGCGTCCAACCTGATCGACACCTACTTCACGAGTGCCGACCGGGGTTGGGTGGTGGGCGGGATGGCCGACCCGTCAGTCGATCCGGGCACCGGCCACAAGTCCGACAACGTGCGCGCCGTCGTGCTGCTCACCACCGACGGCGGCCAGACCTGGACCAACAAGGCGGCCCACCTCTCCGACCAGCTCCCGCTCGGCGAATGGGGCTGGAAGATCCACTTCGTCGACGACATGGTCGGCTTCGTCTCGGTGGAGAGCATGGTGAGCGGCAGCGTCCTGAAGACCGTCGACGGCGGTGAGACGTGGGAACGCCTCCCCGTCACCGACCCTCAGGGGAACACCAACCTCGAGGGCATCGGCTTCGTCGACGCGAGCCGCGGCTGGGTGGGCGGTTGGGGTGACGCCGACTTCGTCGGCGGGTTCAGCAGCGCGACCACCGACGGTGGGCGCACGTGGACCGACGCCAACGAGATCGGTCGGTTCATCAACCGCTTCCGGTTCATCGGTGACCCGCTGGTGGTCGCCTATGCGTCCGGACTGTCGATCTACAAGTACTCCGACGAGCCCGTGCCCACCGCCGCCGAACGGGCTCCCACCCCCGCTCCCCTCCTCCTCGACGACCGGGAACCGGTCGAGACCGACGCGCCGCTGCGCCTACCCGTCTCCGTCCCCGAAGGAGCGACGCGACTGGCCGTCAACGTGTGGGAGCGCTTCGGCGACCACGTGCGAACCCTGGTCGACGAGTCTCCGCCCACGGCGGGGGCCAGGACCGTCGAGTGGGACCTCACCGACGACGACGGCCGGCCCCTCGAGCCCGGGCGCTTCATCGTGCGGGTGACCGTGGGTGACCTGTCGGAGAGCCGGATCGTGCGGATGCGGGCCACCCAGCCCTGATGCCGACCCCCATGGACGACGGAGGCGGCGCCGGCGCCGGCGAGCAGGAACCGCTCGTCGCCCCCTTCGCCGACCACGGTGGCGGCGCATCTCGGGGGCTCGACCACTTCGAACCGTCGACCGACGACAGTGGCCGGTTCGGGCGGATGTTCGGCGATCTCCCGCCCAACCTGACGCCCACCGTGACCCTCGAGGCCCTCGCCGCCTCCATGTTCCCCGGGCCGCCGCTTCCGACCGTGCGCCCGAGCGGCCCGGTGAGCGGCAGGCAGGCGGAGGTCGCCGCCGTCCCCCTGGAGCCGGGGGACAACCCCGATCTGGCCTCGGGCTACACCTACCTGGGCCAGTTCGTCGACCACGACATCACCTTCGACCCCGCGTCCAGCCTCGAGCGCCAGAACGACCCCGCCGGCCTTCGGTCCTACCGGACGCCCCGCTTCGACCTCGACTCGCTCTACGGCTCGGGCCCGGTGGCCTCGCCCTACCTGTACGACCGGTCGGATCCCGTCAAGCTGCTGATCGGCCGCAACGCCGGAGACGACGAGGAGCCCGACGACCTGCCCCGCAACCACCAGGGCCGGTCGGTGATCACCGACCCCCGCAACGACATCCACTTCATCCTCACCCACCTGCACCTCGCCTTCATCCGCTTCCACAACGCCGTGGTCGACCACCTGCGGGCCCAGCCTCCCGCCCAGGACCACCCGGTCGGCGACCTGTTCACCGAGGCCCAGCGGATAACCCGCTGGCATTACCAGTGGGTCGTGGTGGAGGACTACATCCGGCGCCTCGTCGGTTCCGAGGTGCTCGACGACATCCTCGCCCTCGACCCCGTCACCGGTGGGCCGACAGTGACGCTGCGGTTCTACCGATGGGACGACAAGCCGTTCATCCCCGTTGAGTTCTCGGTCGCCGCCTTCCGCTTCGGGCACAGCCAGGTCCGGTCCCGGTACCGGCTGAACCGCACCGGCGTGCCGCTGCACATCCTGGTCCCGTCCCTCACGCCCGATCCCCTCGAACACCTCGGGGGGTTCCGGCCCCTCCCGCGGGGCTTCGGCATCGAGTGGGGCCTCTACTTCCCGATGGCCGGCTCGACGCCCCAGCTCAGCCGCCGGATCGACACCAAGATCACCGGCCCGTTCGTGCAACTTCCGGTGGTGGTCGACCCCCGGCGGCGTTCGCTGGCCCTGCTCAACCTGTTGCGGGGTCGGGCCCTCGGCCTGCCGTCGGGCCAGGCCGTCGCCGAGGCGATGGACACATCGCTGCCGGACAGCGACATGGGCCTCTCCGGTGAGACGCCGCTGTGGTACTGGCTGCTGCGCGAGGCCGAGGTGCTCCACCAGGGCCAACGCCTGGGCCCGACGGGCGGACGCATCGTGGCCGAGGTGCTCCTCGGGATGCTGGCCGGCGACCCGAACTCGTACTTCCAGGCGTCGCCGGCGTGGTCACCGACGCTGCCCGCCGAACAGGCCGGCCGCTTCACCATGACCGACCTGCTGCGCTTCGCCCAGCAGGAGTAGAGCCGTCAGTTCTTGCGGTACAGGCGGGTGGTCAACGGCGCGAACACGACGGTCAGGCCCACGGCCACGGCGAGGACGATGACGATGTCGCCGGCCTCGGCCGTCCCCTCCATCAGGCCGCGGGACGCATCGGCGAGCACCGACACGGGGTTCACGTTCACGAAGGCCTCCAGCGGCCCGGGGAGCGTGTCGGGGGCGACGAACACGTTGGAGAGGAAGGTGAGCGGGAAGATCCCCATGAATCCCGCGTTCATCACCGCGTTGGGCGATCGCAGCAGCAGGCCGAGGGTCGTGAAGACCCACGAGAGGCCGAAGGAGAAGAGCACGACGAGACCCAGGGCCGAGACCGCCCCGACGACGCCGGCACCCGGGCGATAGCCCAGGGCCACGCCGACCAGGATGATCACCGTGCCGGCGAGGACGTAGCGCACGGTGTCGCCGAGCATCGATCCCACGAGGGGTGCCGGCCGCCAGATGGGGAGGGTGCGGAAGCGGTCCACGACCCCCTGGGTGAGGTCGGTGTTGAGAGAGATCCCGGAGTAGACGGTGGTGAAGAGCACCGACATGACCAGGATGCCGGGAAGGATGTAGTCCAGGTACTCGCCGGTCGAGCCCGCGATGGCGCCGCCGAACAGGTAGGT
>CAYTTL010000116.1:0-275 GCA_964440725.1 uncultured Acidimicrobiales bacterium
AGTGCTTGGGCGCAACTCCGACGACCCGGCGGAACTCCGGCACGAGCCAGCGCCGATCGGCGCCGACGGCTGTGGCGACACAGCCGGACTCGTTCCTGGTGCGGATGGCGCGCTCGGCCGCGACGAGCCGGGGGTGAGGGACTCGGATCTGGAGCTGGCGGACGGTCTCTCGCTCCAGGCCGGACAGGAGCTCGTCCGCTGAGCGCGCGTGCTCAAGGGGGCGGAGCCATCGACTGTGACCCCAGACCTCGTCGACAGCGATGACCTCGTTGATG
>CAYTTL010000116.1:285-8571 GCA_964440725.1 uncultured Acidimicrobiales bacterium
AGGGCCATGCCGGCCGTGGTCCGCGGGATCCTCACCTGCGCGCGGGTCGTGCGGGGCCCGACGAGCAGCGCCGTGCCAGCGTCGAGGTCGATGACGAGCTGTGCTCGACCATTCGGCAACACGACATTCGTCGTCTCTGCCCCAACCCTGTGACTCAGCCAGAACGACGATACGACGCCGCGAAGCGCGGCGAGGGTTGGCGCACGACTGACCGAGTTCACGTTACGGGAAGAATACGACCCGGCGGTGCCTCGGCTGCCAGCGGACGTCGCCGGTGGCGCGGGTGACAAGGACACGCTGGCACGATTTCGGCTCGTGGGCCGGGATGAAGGTCGCGTGGATGACGGTGCCGCGACGTGTTGTGACGCCGAGACCGAAGATGGCGAACCGCGGTCAGCGTCGGCGGGACTCGGCGCGGCGAGCGGCGAGGTGGGCCGCCGTCGGCTCGTCCGCCGGGAAGAACAGCTCCACGACCACCTCCTCGAGCGTGACGTCGAGGGGAGTGCAGAATGTGGTCAGCGTGGTGAACAAGGAGAGCTCGATGCCGTCCCGCTGCAGGCGAAGCGGTATGAGCAGATCGGGCTCATCCCGTTGCTCATCCATTGGTGGGGCGCTGTCGCCGAGCTCGGCCAGATTCGAATAGCCGCCCACCTCGGCGGCCAGGGCGCGCAGGCCGGCGTCGCCGGTGACGGCGGCGGAACGGCGGAGCTGGGCGAGAAGGTAGGCGGCCCATTCCGGGAAGTTCACGGTGTGCCGGGCCAGCCCATGAGGGTGGAGGCACACCCGGTAGACGTTCCGAGGTGGACCGACCAGCGAGTCGGGCAGGTCCCGGACCAGCAACAGCGCAGCCTGGTTAGCCATGACCACGTTCCACGACCGGTCGATTGCGACCCCCGGGTAGGGATCGTGGGCGTCCAGCATCCGCTGGATGGCCGCTCGGGCAGGAGCCAGCTTGGGGTCGTCCAGCCCACGGTGCGAGTACCGAGGGGGCATAGCCGGCGGCGAGCAGCAGGGCGTTGCGCTCGCGCATCGGGACCTCGAGGTGGCGGGCTAGGGCGAGCAGGAGCTCGGGACTCGGACGAGAGCGGCCGGTCTCCACGAAGCTGAGGTGCCTGGGTGAGACCCCGACCTCGAGGGCGAGGTCCAGCTGGCTGCGCCGCCGCGCGCCTCGCCACTCTCGGATCAGCTCGCCGACGGCCGGCTTGCCCATGGGCCCACCCTATGGGCGCCACTGCGTCACTCCCGCTACCTCTCAGGTAATCGCCTCGGCGCCCTCAATGCCCCATGGTGGGAGGACGACCGATCGTTCCGAACGGAGCCCACGTGCCCCACCTCACCACGCTCATCGACACCCACCTCGAGTCGCTCGGCGAGCCGGACTCCGATCGACGCCGTCAGCTCGTGGCTGCGAGCTGGGCCCCTGGCGGCCGGATGATCGGCCCACCCGCGGACGGCTCGGGCCAGGAAGGCCATGTCGGTTTGGCGGGCACGCTCGAGGACCAGTCCCGGGAGCCGGCTGCGGCGCTCGACGGCCGTGGACGCCTATCGCCATGGTGGCCGCTACGACTGGACGCTGGTCGGTGTGGACGGTTCGGTGCCTGACCGGCGCCGACGTGGTGGAGCTGGCGGCCGACGGGCGACCGGCCCGGGCGGCTCGGGTTCGTCGGACCGCTGGGTCTCCGATGGGAATCGCTGAGGTGAGCGGGTATGCCGTCGCTCGCCTGTGGGACGTGGCCATGGGCGCTGAGGTCGTCGAGTACCTCCACCGCATCGATGCCACCCTCGCGCCCTACGGGGGCTCGTTCCTGATCCACGGCGGTGATGGCGAAGTGCTCGAAGGAGCGTGGACCGGCGATCTCGTCGTCATCGCCTTTCCGAGCCGCGAGCGCGCTCGCCAGTGGTACCGCTCACCCGACTACCAGGCCATCCTGCCCTTGCGTACGGGAAGCGCCAAGGCGGACATCGCTCTTTTCGATGGAGTCGGCCCGGATCACCGAGCGCCCGACGTGCTGAACTGACGGGCCGACGTCATGCGGCGGGCACATACTCCTCGGGCGGGTCGACAGCGTGTGCGCCGGCGGCCGCCTCGGCCCGGCGGCTGAGGAGGGCGCCGACCATGAGGGCGGCGACGAGGCACAGGACGCCGACGATGCCGCAGACCAGGTTGAAGGCGTCGGTGAAGGCCTGCCCTGCTCGGGCGGCGAGGTCCGCCCCCCGTCCCACGCCGCCGGCGACCACCGTAGCGGCCCCTACGGAGTCGGTCGCCGCCTCGGCGGCCTGTGGCGCAAGGCCCAGCTCGGAGACGTCGACGGCCGAGCGGTAGACGGCGCTGACGATGCTGCCCAGCACGGCGATGCCAAGGGCGCCGCCCAATTCCCTGGTGGTGTCGTTGATGGCCGATCCGACGCCGGCCTTGGCATCGGGGATGGCGCTCATGATGCTGCCCGTGGCCGGGGCGGCGGTCAGGCTCATGCCGAACCCGAGGAGCACCAGGGCGAGGGCCAGCACGAGGTAGGGCGTGCCCGGCCCGATGAGGCTCAGCACGCCGAAGCCGGCGGCGAGGAGCGTGAAGCCGGCGCTGATGACCGGGCCGGTGCCGAACCGCACGGCCAGCGCCGCGCTGCGGGGGGCGACGGCGAGGAGGGCCAGGGCGAGCGGCAGGGTGGCCACTCCGGCTTGCAGGGGCGAGTAGGCCCGCACGAAATGCAGGTACAGCGTCAGCAGGAAGAACATGCCGAACATGACGAAGAAGGCGGCGGTGGTCGTCCCGCTGCCGACGCTCAACCGCCGGTCGGCGAAGAGGTGCAGGGGCAGCATCGGATGGCGGCTGCGGCGTTCCCAGGTGCCGAACGCGACGAGCGCCGCAGCGGCCACGGCGAAGGCGGCGAGGACGGACCCGTCCGACCATCCCCGCTCCGGCCCCTCGATGATGCCGAACACCAGGGCGCCCAGCCCGACGAGGGACAGCACGGCCCCGACGGGGTCGAGCGGCGTGGCCTCGGGGTCCCGCGACGTCGGCGACAGGACGGCGACGGCGAGGAGCACACCCAGGGCGACGGGGACGTTCACGAGCATCGCCGAGCCCCACCAGAAGCGCTCGAGGAGGGCGCCGGACACGATGGGCCCGAGGGCGCCCCCCGCCCCGGCGAACCCGGCCCACACGGCGATCGCCCGTCGCCGCTCCGCCGGGGGGAAGATGGTGGCCACCAGCGAGAGGGTGGCGGGCATCACGAAGGCGGCGCCCAGGCCGGTGATCAGACGACCGGCGATGACCTGCGGGGCGGCCGTGGCCAGCCCGCCGACGGCGGCTCCCAGGGCGAACACCGCGAGCCCGACCATAAGGGCCCGCTTGCGCCCGAACCTGTCACCCAGCGCGCCGGCGGTCAGCAGCAGGGCGGCGAACACCAGCGCGTAGGAGTCGACGATCCACTGCAGGGCGCTGGACGAGGCGTCGAGCTGGCGCTGCATGCTCGGCAAGGCCACGTTCAGGCCGGCCACCGACATCACCACCATGACCAGCGAGAGGCACATGATTCCGAGCAGCGACCACCGCCGGCTGTGGATCGTCGGGTCTTCGTGCAGGGGTGGGGCGGGTGGCGCGATCAGCTCGGCGGCGGTCATGTGGTCTCCTCCCGGTCGACGGGTGCGATGGATCAGCTGTTGCAGGAGGCGAGTGACGTGCCGTCACGGGATCCGGCCAGGGCCACGAGCCGGTCGGTGATGCAGGCCAGGCGGGCGCGAAGGTCGGGGTCGATCAGGCCGCCATCGCCGAAGGCGTCGTGCGCCTGCCCGACCGGGAGCTCGTCCTCGACCACGCGGGCGCCCAGGTGGGCCAGCACCTTGCGCAGCTCGGCCTGGGCCCAGACGGCGCCGAACAGGCCGGTCGACGCCCCGATCACGGCGACCGGCCTGTCGCGCAATGCGTTGTCGGGGAACGGCCGGGAGGCCCAGTCGAGGGCGTTCTTGAGCTGGCCGGGGACGGAGGCGTTGTACTCGGGCGTGGCGAACAGCACGGCGCCGGCGCGGGCCAGGGCCTCCCGCAGCCGCTCCACGCTCGCCGGCGCCGGCACGTCTTCGTCGAACGGCGGGATCGCCGCCAGGTCGTCGTAGACGTCAAGGGTGGCCCCGGTCGGGAGCGCGGCCGCCGCCGCCTCGAGCAGCCGGCGGTTGTACGACCGCCGCCGGAGGCTGCCGCTTAGGCCGAGGATCCGGACGCCGCTCACGGCTGGCGCACCAGCTCGATGTGGGCGCTCAGGGTGACGTCCCACCCGAGCGCGTCGCCACCGGCGGGGAGCGGCGCCTGCCAGTCCATCCCCCACTCCCGGCGGTCGACGGTGGCCTCGATCTCCACCGCCGTCCGGGTGCCACCGAAGGGGTCGGCCACGAGGGGCCCGTAGGTACCCGTGGCGTCGAAGGGCCTGGTGATCCCCTTGATCGTCAGCTCGCCGCGCCCGGCGAACGTGCCGTCCTCGGCCACGTCGACCTCTTGGGAGCAGAACGTGATCTCCGGATGGTTGGCGGCGTCGAAGAAGTCGGCGCCGTTGAGGACGTGCTCGCGGAACTCGGGCGGGTTGCGGATGGTCAGCGACTTGACGTGGATGTCCCCCTCGAGGCTGAAACCGTCGTCGTCGACGACGGCGCGGGCCTCGATGTCATCGAACCCGGCCCGGAAGGTCCCGACGCCCATGTGGGTGATGGCGAACTGGAACGACGAGTGGAAGGGATCGGCCACGAAGGTGCCGGTGCGGGCTTGGCTGGTGACGGGCATGGCGCTGCCTCCTCAGGGTTGCGCTTGGTGTGGGCCGGCCTCATGCGGACCGGCAAGAGTTACAGTATCCAATTGATACTGGTGACTTCAACGTGCTATACTTACCGAATGGGAACTCATGGCTGTGACGGTGGAGGGCACGGGAGCATCTACGACCCCGGCTGCCCCGGCCGGCTCATCCTGGACCGCATCGGCGACCGCTGGACGGTGCTCATCGTTGGCATCCTCGAAGACGGCACGAAGCGCTTCTCGGAGCTGCGTGACGCGGTCGGCGGCATCACGCCGAAGGTGCTGACCCAGACGCTGCGGGGCCTCGAGCGCGATGGGCTGGTCGCCCGTAAGGTCTACGCCGAGGTGCCGCCCCGGGTCGAGTACACCCTCACCGAGCTGGGCCGCAGCCTCACCGGGCCGATCGACGACATCCGGGCGTGGGCCGAGGGCAACGTCCGTGCCCTGTTCGAGGCCCAGAGCGGCTACGACGAAATCCACGGCTAGGTCCGGCGCTCGAGGGTGTGCACGATGGCCGCCCGCTCGGCGGCGGTGAGGCGAATGCCGAAGTCACGGACCAGGATGGCCGGCACCTCGCCCGCCCGGACGCGGCGAGAGGTCCCGGCGCCGCCCGGACATGTCGTCGTCAACTCGGTGTCGATCAGTCCGAGGCGGGCGCCCGGACCCCGGTGCTGGGCGATGAGCCGGCCGACGAACGGGGACGAGGGGTGCGTGGCCGTGAAGTGGTTCGCCACCTCGAAGTCCACGAGGTGCTGCGGCGACTCGTCGATGAGGTAGAGGTCGAACCAGCCGTCGCCGTTGCGGCTCTGGAGCCGCCACGTCTCCATGGAACGGACGAGGCGGTATGGCCAGCCGTCCTGCTCGTCGGCGGCGCCGTCGACCCAGGGCAGCGGGGTACGCAGGGTCTGGGAGCCGAATCCCACGTCGGCCAGCCAGCGACCGCCGCCGCCCTCGACGACGAGGCACATGTGGGAGCGGGCCGCACGGCGTCGCTGCCCATCTGGACCCGGGCCAGCAGTCGCCGCACACCGAAGCCGGCCCGCTCGAGGACGGCTGCGAGCAGGAGGTTGTGCTCGTAGCAGAAGCCGCCGCGGCCCCGGGCGACCAGCTTGTCGTGGATGGCGTCGAGGCGCAGGTTCGGGGTGATGCCGAGGGCGACGTCGACGTTTTCGAAGCCGATGGCCCGCACGTGGGCTTCGTGCATCTGCCGCAGGGCCGCGGGCGACGGATCGAGCGGGCCTTCGACCCCGATGCGCCGCCGGTAGGCGTCAAGGTCGAGCGCGTCCACCTCCCACTCGGCCACACTACCGGGAGTCGACACGGTGGCCCACCTCCCTGTCGACGAACCGCCCGGTGCCCTCGATCATCGTGGTCGGGAACCCCAGGTCGATGGGTGACACGGCGTCGAGTCGGTCGACGACCTCGCCGGGAAGCACGAGGTCGACCGACGCAAGGTTGTCGGCCATCTGCTCCGGCGTCCGTGCCGCCACGATGGGGTGCGCGTGGCGACGTCGGCCTCGGGTCCTCGCTAGCGCCGCCTGGGCCGGGGTGACGTAATCGGTGCGGAGCCGGCGCAGGCTCTGGTCGAGGGACCGGATCATGCTCTTACGGTGGTTGCCCCCGGCATTGGGATCTGCCGGATCGGTCGAGATCGTGTACTTCGTGGCCAGCACCCAGTGGTCGCGGTCGGCCGAGCAAGGTGTCACCGACGATTCGCTCGCTGGCCCCCGTTCCCGTACCGGTTGGCCGTGTCGATGAGATCGCCACCCGCCTCGGCGTCGAGGTCGACCACTTTGCGGGCCGCCTCCTCGGTCGTCCCGCCCGAGCCGGTGTGGCCGAAGGTCATGGCCCCGAGCATCAGCTCCGACACGCGAAGACCGGAGCGGCCCAGGGTCCGGTAGCGCATGAGGACAGCGTCTCTGGTCACTGGTAGTCAGGGGCGCGGTGCTCGCATTACGAGCCCGTCTCCCCATCCCCCTTTCGATCCGTACGTGCGGTTTGCCCGCATACGGCTCACCGACGGTCTTCTGGACATGGTTACGCAGCCTTCGGGTAGCGAACGGTGCCCATGAGTTTGTACAGGCCCTGGTCGTGGAACCAGGTAGGCGTCCAACGTGCCGCCTGGCCGGCTCGGAGGTTGCGGCCCCGCTTCTTGATTAGCAAGCGCTTGAGCCGCCACACGACGTGCCGGTCGATGGAGACGAACTTGTCGGCCGCGTTCCCAGTGCGGAAGTAGTTGCCCCATCCCCGAAGGAACAGATTGAGGTCGTAGATCACGTCCTCCAACTCCATACCGACCCGGCTCCGACCAGTGAGAGCCTTGACCCGCTGTCGTGCCCGCTTCATGACCGCTGCGACGGCCAGCGATGCAGGTAGTAGCGGATGACGCCCCGCTGCTCCCACTGCCGACCCGACATGCGGGCGTGAAGGTGGCAACCGAGGAAGTCGAAGCCCTCTTTGCCCTCCCGGAGGTCGACCACTCGGGTCTTGTCCGGGTGCAGGCTCAGACCAAGCTCACCCAGGATGGCGGTCGCCCGCCGCTGGGCCGCCTCGGCCTGTGCCTGGGTCTTGCACAGCACCACGAAGTCGTCCGCGTAGCGGACAACTTCTCCGGTGCCACGCTGCGCCCAGGCCCGGTCGAAGGCGTGCAGGTAGATGTTGGCCAGCAGCGGGGAGATGACCCCGCCCTGGGGGTCCCGGTGACCGTCTCGGTGACCACCCCATCGACCAGCACCCCTGCACGCAACCACTGCCGCAACAGCTTGAGCACCCGGCGGTCCGACACCCGCTCACCGACCAGCGAGAGCAATTTCTCGTGGTCGATCTCGCCGAAGAAGTTCTGAATGTCGGCCTCGAAGACGAACCGCTGTCCTCGGGGGAACGCCACCCTGATCTTCTCCAAGGCGTCGGTGGCCGAGCGCTTCGGTCGAAAACCGAAGCTCACAGGCAGGAAGTCGGCCTCGAAGATGGGTTCGAGGACGATCTTGGCCGCCTGCTGGCACACCCTGTCGGCGACAGTGGGGATGCCCAATGGGCGCTTGGTCCCGTCGGGCTTGGGGATCTCCACCCGGCGTACAGCTGCCGGGCGATAGGTGCCTGCACGGAGGCGCTCACCGAGCTCATCGAGCATCCGATAACCCCGTAGTCCTCCACCGCCTCCAGGGTCAGGCCATCGACCCCGGCGGCGCCACGATTTGCTCGGACCCGCCTCCACGCCTCCCACAGGACGTCACTCCGGTGGATGCGGTCGTACAGGGCGTGGAAACGGCGACCCGGAGACTGCTTGGCCGCAGCCCATAGCCGGTTCTGGAGTTGTCGCACTTTGTCGGCGGGCGCATGCCCGTCGGGGTAGTTGGGCCGGGCGGTCCCGGCCATGCCCTCGCGCTTACCCCCATCTCCGGCGTGACCGAAGTCAGGGTCCTTCCCTGGTTCTCGGGGCACTGCGCCCCTCCCAGGTACTACGACCCCGTCGGACTCCCGCTGCGCTCCGCTCGACTTCACCACTGGCT
>CAYTTL010000117.1:0-4233 GCA_964440725.1 uncultured Acidimicrobiales bacterium
TGCGGCTTCGCCAGCCTCATGGCGCTGTCGCTGGCGGCGGGCACCCGGGTGCTCCGCACCGCGCCCGCCGCTGCCGGCGGGGGCCCCTTGCCCCGCCGGCCTGTGTCCAACCCCCCCGAACTTGGCGCGCTGAACGACACATATCGTTGGAAATCGCGCAAAGAACGGCGGAGGTCGTCATCATTGGCTCATCAGCCACCAGAGGAGGCCCCGCTGGGCGTGCATGCGGGCGGCGGCCTGGTCCCAGACCGCGCTGGCGGGCCCGTCGATCACCGACGCCGCCACCTCCTCGCCCCGATGGGCGGGAAGGCAGTGCAGGAACAGGGCGCCGGGGCGGGCCCGGGCCATGAGGGCGTCGTCGACGGTGAACCCGGCGAAGGCCCGGCGTCGCTCCGACCCTTCGTCCTCCTGGCCCATCGAGGTCCACACGTCGGTGTACACGGCGTCGGCGCCCTCGACGGCCTCGGCCGGGTCGTGGGTGAGCAGCGACCCGGCACGGCCGAGCGACGCCGGTGACGGCTCGTAGCCGGGCGGACAGGCGACGCGCACGGTGAGGCCGACCAGGGCCGCTCCGGCGAGCAGCGACTGGCACACGTTGTTGCCGTCGCCGACCCAGGCCAGGGTGCGCCCGGCCAGGCTGCCGAGGCGCCGGCGCAACACGAACAGGTCGCCGAGGATCTCGCACGGGTGGGCCTGGTCGGACAGCAGGTTGACGACGGGGACGGTGGCCGCCGCCGCCAACCGCTCGACGGCGTCGTGGGCGAACACCCGGGCCCCGATCAGGCTGCAGTACTGGGACAGCACCCGGCCGACGTCGCCCGCCGGCTCCCGGCGGTCGAGGCCGACCTCGAAGTCCTGGAGGGAGATCGGGTGGCCCCCGAGTTGCACCGTGGCCAGCTCCATCGACACGCGGGTCCGAAGCGACGGCTTCTGGAAGATCAGCCCGACGCCGCGACCGGCCAGCACCGGGGGCGGGTCGGGTTGCTCGGCCAGGTCGAGCACCGCTGCCAGCTCGGAGGCCGAGAGGTCGTCCACCTCGAGGAGGTGCCTCACGCGTCCCCCCCGCTGACCACGTCGAGCACGGAGGCCAGGATGGACACGGCCTCGTCGATCTCGGCGTCGGCGACGAGCAGTGACGGGGCCAGTCGCACGGCCGTGTCCGTGACGGGGTTGACCAGCAGACCGGCCTCCCGGGCGGCGTCGGCGACCTGGCGCGCCGGGAGCGTGACCAGCTCGGCGGCCACCAGCAGGCCCTGTCCCCGGACGTAGGCGACCTGGGGCAGTGCCTCGAGTGCGGCCCGCAACCGGGTGCCGGCCCGGGCTGCCCGGACGGGGACGTCCTCGGCCTCCATCACCGCCAGCACGGCCCGGGCGGCGGCGGTGGCGAGAGGCTGGCCGCCGAAGGTGGTGGCGTGGTCGCCGGGGGCGAAGGCGTCGGCCACCTCGGCCCGTGCCCAGCAGGCGCCGATCGGCACGCCGTTGCCGAGGGCCTTGGCCATGGTGACCACGTCGGGACGCACGTCGTAGTGCTGGAACCCGAACCACCGGCCGGTGCGGCCCAGGCCGGTCTGCACCTCGTCGATCATGAGGAGCACGCTGCGCTCGTCGCACAGCTTTCGCACCGCGGCCAGGTAGCCGGGGGGAAGGGGGTGCACTCCGCCCTCGCCCTGCACGGTCTCCACCAGCACGGCGGCCACCGTGGGGTCGATGGCTCCGGCCAGGGCGTCGACGTCACCCCAGGCGACGTGGCGGAAGCCCTCGGGCAGGGGTTGGAAGGCCTCGTGCTTGGACGGCTGGCCCGTGGCGTGCAGGGTGGCGAGGGTGCGGCCGTGGAACGAGCCGTAGACGCTCACCACGACGTGGCGGCCGGGGCCGCCCCACTTGCGGGCCAGCTTGATGGCGCACTCGTTGGCCTCGGCTCCCGAGTTGGCGAAGAACACCCGACCGCCTCCGCCGATGAGTCGGTCGAGGGTGACGGCCACCTCGGGTCCGACGGTGGTGCCGTAGAGGTTGGACACGTGCAGCAGCGTCCGGGCCTGGGTGGCGAGGGCCTCGGCCACGGCCGGGGGGCAGTGGCCGAGCGACGTCACCGCCAGGCCGCCGACGAAGTCGAGGTACGACCGGCCCGAGTCGTCCCAGAGCCGGCTTCCCTCGCCCCGAACGAACACCAGGGGCGGCGGCGGGTAGGTCGGCATCAGCGGCGTCGGCGGCGTGGTCGTCGTCATGGTTCCGCCGTCATGTTCACCATGGTGCCCAGGCCCCTCCGGGTGAAGACCTCCAGGAGGAGGGCGTGGGGCACCCGTCCGTCGAGGATGTGGGCGTGGCCGACGCCACCTCGTACCGCCCGGACGCAGGAGCGGATCTTGGGGATCATGCCGCCGGTCAGCGTGCCCGAGGAGAGCAGGGCGTCGAGCTCGGTGACCGTCACCGACGAGATCAGGCTTCCCGGGTCTGCCACGTCGGCCAGGAGACCGGGCACGTCGGTCAGGTAGACCAGCTTCTCGGCGCCGAGGGCGGCGGCGATGGCGGCCGCCGCAGTGTCGGCGTTGACGTTGTAGGCCTGACCCTCGGTGTCGCTGCCGATCGTCGCCACCACGGGGATGAGCTCCTCGACGAGCAGGCGCTCGATGATCTGGGGATTGACGCCCACCACGTCGCCGACGAACCCCAGCTCCGGTGATCGGGCGCTGGCGCTGATGAGGCCGGCATCCTCACCCGACAGTCCGACGGCCAACGGGTCGTGGACGTTGATCGCCGACACGATGTCGCGGTTGACCCTGCCGACCAGCACCATGCGGGCGATGTCGAGGGTGTCGGCGTCGGTGACGCGCAGGCCGTCGAGGAACTCGGGCTCCTTTCCCAGCCGGGCCATGAAGTGCCCGATCTGGGGGCCACCGCCGTGGACGACCACCGGGCGCATCCCCACCGAGCGCATCAGGACGATGTCCTGGGCGAACAGGGCGGCGAGGTCGGGGTCTGACATCGCCGCCCCGCCGTACTTCACGACCACCGTCTTGGCCCAGAAGCGGCGGATGTACGGCAGTGCCTCGGCCAGCACCGCGGCCTTGTCGGCGGGGGCGAGACGGCGAGTGCCGAACTCGGTGTCGTTCACGAGGTGCGCATGTTCTCGTCGATGTAGCCCGGCGTCAGGTCGTTGGTGAGAAGGGTCGCCTCGGCCGAACCGAGGCCGAGATCGGCGTCGATCTCCAGCCACCGCCGGCCCATGTGGGCGGCGACGGCGGCGGCGTCGTGGGGCGTGGCCACGCCGCCGGCGCAGACCATCACGCCGCCGTAGGCCACCGACACCAGGTCGGGGTCGAAGGTGACGCCGGCACTCCCGAGCTCGCTGATGATGCGACCCCAGTACGGGTCGCCGCCGAAGAGGGAGCACTTCACCAGTTGGCTCTCGGCCACCTTGCGGGCCGCCCGCCGGGCGTCGTCGGAGGAGGCTGCGCCCCGGACGCGGACGGTGACCACCTTGGTCGCCCCCTCGGCGTCGTCGGCCATCTGGGTGGCCAGGCTGACGCACGCCTCGGTGAGGGCCTCGCCGAAGACGATGCCCGACGGGGCCGTGCCCCGGCCGCTCGAGAGCAGGATCACGGTGTCATTGGTCGAGGTGGCCCCGTCGACGGTGAGCACGTTGAACGACTGGTCGACGGCGGAGCCGAGCGCCGCGCCCAGGTCGGCGGGCCCGAGGGCCGCGTCGGTGGTGAGCACCGCCAGCATGGTGGCCATGTGGGGGGCGAGCATGGCCGCCCCCTTGGCCATCCCGCCGATGGTGAAGCCGGGACGGCTCACCACGACCTGCTTGGCGACGGTGTCGGTGGTGAGGATGGCCTCGGCGGCGGCACCGGCGGCCGCGGCGTCGGCGGAGCGGGCGCCGGCGAGGGGCCCCACCCCGGACGCCACGGCGGCCATGGGAAGAGGGATGCCGATGAGCCCGGTGGAGCACACCAGCACCTCCTCGGGTACGCACCCGAGTGCGCCGGCCACCAGCGAGCAGGTCTGCCCGGCGTGCTCGCGTCCGGTCGACCCGGTGGCGGCGTTGGCGTTGCCACTGTTGAGCACCACCGCCGCGGCCCGCCCGCCGGTGGCGGCCAGGTGCGTACGTGACACCTCGACGGGGGCCGCCGGTGCCCGATTGGTCGTGAACACCGCGGCGGCGGTGACGGCCACACCGTCGTCGGTGGCGACCAGGGCCAGGTCGAGGGCGTCGGGGTCGGCTTTGACCCC
>CAYTTL010000117.1:4243-8549 GCA_964440725.1 uncultured Acidimicrobiales bacterium
AGTGGACCCCGGCGGCCACGAACCCTCGGGCAGCAGTGACGCTCACGAGGCAACCGTCGCCGGTTCCTGTCGCGCTGAACGACGCCATCCGTCGATGAGCGCGACAAGAACGGGGGTCACGGGTAGATGCCGACGGCAGACAGGCCGGCGGTCTCGTCGAGGTCGAGCACCAGGTTGGCGCACTGCACGGCCTGGCCGGCTGCACCCTTGACCAGGTTGTCGAGGGCGGCCAGCACCAGCACCCACCCGGTGCGGTCGTCGTAGCGGGCGGTGAGGTGGGCGGCGTTGGAGCCCCACGTCGCCTTGGTGGACGGCGAGTCGGGGCCCACCCGCACGAAGGGCTCGCCCTCGTAGGCGGTGGCGAGGGTGGCGAGGAGCTCGTCGGTGGAGGTGGGCTGGGCGGGCCGGGCGTAACAGGTGGCCAGGATCCCCCGGGTCATCGGCGCCAGGTGCGGCGTGAACAGCACGGTGGCGCCCGTGGCCTGCTCGATCTCCGGCGTGTGCCGGTGGCCGAGGAGGCCGTAGGCCGCGAAGTTCTCGTCGACGGCACCGAAGTGGGTGACCGAGGTGGGAGCCCGCCCGGCACCGGAGACGCCGCTGGCGGCGTCGACGACCACGGCGTCGGACTCGATGACCCCGGCGGCCACGAGGGGGGCCAGGGCCAGGGCCGCCGCGGTGGGGTAGCACCCCGGGGCGGCGACGGCGTCCGCCTTCGCCACCGCCTCCCGGTTGTGCTCGGGCAGGCCGTAGGCGAAGTGCCCCAGGAGGTCGGGGGCGATGTGGGGTTCGCCGTACCACTGTTCGTAGACGGCGGCGTCGGTGAGGCGGAAGTCGGCGCCCAGGTCGACGAGCGCACAGCCCCGCCCCAACAGGTCGGCCGCCAGGTGCTGGGACTTCCCATGAGGAAGGGCGGTGAAGACCAGGTCGACGCCGTCGGCCAGGCCGGCGGTGAAGGCGTCGAAGTCGATCCCGTCGTAGGCCGGGCCCAGACTGGGGTACAGCGTGGCGATGGGCGTGCCCGCCATGGTGTCGCCGGTGGCGAAGACCACCTGGAGGTCGGGGTGGGAGGCACAGAGCCGGAGAAGCTCGGCGCCGACGTACCCCGACGCCCCGACGATGCCGACCGTGCGCATCGAGACACCATACAGGATCGTGCATGGGTATGCAACATCGGGAGGTTGTGGCCCGGCCGCCGGCCCCCGACGTGTCCCCGGAGTACGGTCGGCGGCGTGTCCGACGAGAGGCTGCAGGTCCTGGCCGAGGAGTACTGGGACACCATGCTGGAGGCCTACCCGACAGTCGCCAGCCTGCTCGGCGACCATCGGTTCGACGACCGCGTCGAGGACCTGTCGGCGGCGGGCGAGGCTGCGTTGCGGGCCCGGTGGAGATCGATCCTCGACCGCGCCGCTGCCGTCGACCGGGGCGGCCTCGGGGTCGACGATGCCGTCACCCAGGGTCAGCTCACGGTTGAGCTGGGCGACGCCATCTCCCTCATCGACAGCCGCCAGGCCGAGCTCCGGTCCGATCAGATGACGGGATTTCACGTGGAGCGGTTGCAGTCGTTGCCAGTGACCTCGGTCCCCGACGCCTTCTCGGCCACCATGATCGTCGAGCGGTTCCGCCAGGTCCCCAACGCCCTGGAGCAGGCGGTCCAGCGGTTCATGGACGGAGCGGTCGCGGACCGCACGCCCGCCGCCATCTGCGTGTCACGTTCGCTGCATGTGATCGAGGGGTACCTGTCCTCGTCGCTCGACGAGGACGTCTTCGTGACCCTCGCCGGCCCGGCCGACTGGGAGGGCGAGGCCGACTGGCGTGGCGCGCTGCGCCAGGTCGCCACCGACGCCGTGCGCCCGGCCTACCGCCGGTTGAAGGACCGGCTGGAGGCCGAGCTCCTGCCGCTCGCCCGGGACGACGACCACTGCGGACTCTCGTGGTTGACCGACGGTCCGGACATCTATGCCGCCCTCGTCGCCCATCACACGTCGCTCGACCTGGCCCCCGAGGAGATACACGAGATCGGGATGGAGGAGGTGACGGCCAAGCTTCCCGCCGAGTACGCCGACGCCGGGGCGCGCGCCTTCGGTGTCACTGATCCCGCCGCCGTCCTCGAGCGGCTGCGTGACGACGAGTCGCTCCGCTACCGGACGGGCGAAGAGATCATGGTCGACGCCCGGCGCTGTCTCGGGGCGGCGTCAGAGGCCATGGCCGACTGGTTCGGTCGTCTTCCTCAAGCGCCGTGCGCCATCGAGGCGGTTCCCGACTTTCTCGCCCCCGACGCGCCGAGCGCCTACTACTTCCCTCCCCCGACCGACGGCTCCCGCGGCGGCACGTACTACGTCAACACCGATCACCCGCAGAACAAGGCGCGCTACGAGACCGCGTCCATCGCCTTCCACGAGGCGATACCCGGCCACCACCTCCAGCTGGCCATCGCCTCCGAGCTGACGGGCCTGCCCCGCTTCCGCCGCTTCTCGGTGTCGAACACCGCCTATGTGGAGGGGTGGGGCCTCTATGCCGAGCGCCTCGCCGAGGAGATGGGGCTCTACCGCGACGACCTCGACCGACTGGGCATGCTGGCGGCCGATTCCATCCGGGCCTGCCGGCTCGTCGTGGACACCGGCCTCCACGCGCTGGGGTGGAGCCGGTCCCGGGCCATCGAGTTCATGGCCGCTCATACTCCCGTCTCGGTGGAGGAGGTGACGGTGGAGATCGACCGCTACATCGGCATGCCCGGCCAAGCACTGGCCTACAAGCTGGGACAGCGGGAGATCTTCCGGCTGCGCGAGTCGGCCCGCGCCCGCCTCGGGACCGGCTTCGACATCAAGGGCTTCCACGACGCCGTGCTGGGATCGGGCTCGGTCAGTCTCCCCGTCCTCGGCGACCTGGTCGACGCCTGGGTGGTCTCCCGGGAGGATGACACCTAGCCCCGCAGGCGGGCCCCGAACTGCGACTCGACGGCGTCGATGCAGCGGCTGCGCAGTGACGCCAGCTCGCCCTCGGTCAGGGTGTGGTCGAGGGCGGAGAAGCGCAATCGATAGGCCAGGCTGCGGCGCCCCTCGCCGAGCTGGGGACCGCGGAACACATCGAACAGCCACACGTCCTCCAGCTCGTCACCGCCGGCGACCCGCAGGGTGTCGGCGATGGCGCCGGCGGCGACGCCGTCGTCGACGACGAAGGCGAGGTCGATGTCGGCCGAGGGATAGCGGCTGACGGGGCGGTAGATCCGCGGGCGGCGGGGAGCAGCCAGCAGGGCACCCAGGTCGACGTCGATCCAGGCCACGGGGCCGTCGAGATCGTGGGCGGCCAGCACGTCGGGGTCGACCTCCCCCAGGACGCCCACGGCTCCTGAGGCCGCGACCAGCTCGGTGCTCCGGGTGGGGTGCATTCCCGGTGGCTCGACGCCGTCCTTCACGGCGATGGGTTCGAGACCGAGGGCGTCGACCAGCGTCGTCCACAACCGGGTGGCCTCGGTGGCCGGGCGGCCGGCGAGGGCCACGGCCAGGCGCTCGGGCTCGGGGGGGCGCTCGGTCCCGGCGGGCGGGACCAGGAACACGTGGCCGATCTCGAACAACGACACCTCGGTGTCGCGATGGGAGCGGTTGGTCGCCAAGGCGCGGAGGAGGCCGGGGAGCAGCGACGTGCGCAGCACCGACTCCTCGGCGGCCAGGGGGTTCTCGACCTCCACGGCGTCGGGAACCAGCCCGGCCCTCTCGAGGTCGCCCGGGGCGAGGAACGACGTGGCCCACGCCTCGCTCAGGCCCGCTCCCACCAGGATCTGGCGCACCTGACGCCGTTCCCGCTGGTAGCCGGTGAGCCCCGCGCCCACGGCGGTGGTGAGGGGCAGCGTGCGGGGAATGCGGTCGTAACCGTGATGGCGGCCGACCTCCTCGATGACATCGATCTCGCGCTCGCTGTCGGGCCGCCACGACGGGATGGTGACGGTGAAGTCACCGGGGTCGCCACCCCGCTCAGAGGGCCGCTCGGGCCCACCACCCCGCGGCTCACACGAGAAGCCGATGGGGTCCAGGTACCCGGCCACCTCGTCGGGTGTGAGCGAGGTGCCCAGGACGGCGTTGACCCGCGCCGTGCGCACGACCACCGGGGCGGGGCCGGGCGGCGGCGCGCCGACGTCGACAGGGGCACCAGCGGCGCTGGCACCGGCCACCTCGGCGGCGAGTTGGCAGAACCGCGCCGCGGCTCGCCGCGTCCCTGCCGGGTCGACACCCCGCTCGAAGCGCCCCGAGGCCGCGGTGCGGCGTCCCAGCCGTGTGGAGGTCCGGGCGATCGCCCTCGGGGTGAACCCCCC
>CAYTTL010000118.1:0-2088 GCA_964440725.1 uncultured Acidimicrobiales bacterium
TGGGCTCACCGGATGCACGAAGCCGCTTGACGGCTACCGCCCGTGGGATGTCTAGGTGACGACGAGGCGGGCGAAGTACCGGCCGCCGTCGGACCAGACGTCGGCCACGGTGAGGCCGGCCGGTGCCGCCACCCCGGAGATGCGGTCGACGCTCACCCAGGCCCACGGAAACCACGGTCCGGGGAGGCCACGGTGCTCGAGGCGCACCGTCTCGCGGTTGCGGGGTGCCGAGGGACCGTCGAGCTCGACCAGCACCCGTCCACCGGGACGGAGCAGGGCGACCAGCCGGCTCAACAGCATCCCGGCGTCGCCGCCGATGCCGACGTTCCCGTCGAGGAGTAGGGCGCTGCCCCAGCGGCCCTTGCCCGGAACGCGATCGAACACGGAGCGTTCCAGCACCATGGCGCCGCGACGACGGGCCAGGTGGACCGCGCTGGGGGTGATGTCGATGCCGAGCGCCATGATCCCCCGCTGGGCGAGCGCCATCACGTGGCGCCCGGGCCCGCATCCCACGTCGAGCACCGGTCCCTCGGCCTGGTCGAGCACCGCCTCCTCCTCGGGCTGGGGCCGCTGGAGCCAGCGGCCGCCGTCGGCGACCAGCTCCTGGCCGTCGACGGCCCGCAGACACAGATCCGTGTCCGGGTCGCCCTCGGGGTGCGCGTTCGTCATGCAGACGGTCTAGCCGCTCCGGCCCTCCTCCGAGTATCGGTACCGCAGAAGTCCCTGGTCCGTCAGAACGCCGCGACCCCGGCGTTCCACACGTTCGGGAAGACGAACAGCGCCAGACCCAGGGGCACGAGCACCAACCGCGGCGCGATCCCCTGGCGACCCAGGCGACCGAAGCGCCAGTCGGCGCCGAGGGCGGCGATGACGAAACAGATCATCGCCCCCAGGTAGACGAAGAAGCTCGTTTCCGGACCCAACATCTTCGCGGCGATGATCATCCGTCCTGTCCCTTCGCTCGCTGGGGGGCGTCAGGTCAGGATGAGGATGAGGATGATGATGAGGATCAGCGTTCCGATCCCGATGTACACGGTTTCCTCCTGACACCACGTTGCCTGTGTTCCCGGTTCCCTCATCCGGGGTTCACCAAACTGTTTCGGTCCGATCCACCGCGGAATGAAGGAGAAGTTCGTGTCTATGACCGGGTTCTGCGCCGGCTCCAGCGGTGGACCACGCCGGCCCCGGCCTCGAGCGACAGGCCGGCGACCACGACGATGACGACGAGCTGCGTCCACGCGTAGACCGGCGGCAGCGACATGGCGTAGAAGCTGCGCACGCCGGGAACGGCCACCACGACGGCGAACGTGGTGGCCATGGTGGCCAGCAGCCAGATGCGTAGGGTCGTCAGCGGGCGGGCGAGGAGGGCGAGCACCCACAGCCCGATGGCGAACAGCACACAGGTCGCGCTGGTGCGGGCGCCGGGCAGGTCGATGCCCTCGGCCCGGGCCAGGGCGTAGGCCACGAACGTGGCCACTGCGGCCACCGCCCCGACCGGCAGGGCGAAGCTGCCGACCCGGTGCAGGAACCCCGGCCGGGCCCGCTCGGTATTGGGCGCCAGGGCGAGAAAGAAGGCGGGGATCCCGATGGTGAGGCTGCTGATGACGGTGAGCTGGCGGGGCAGGAACGGGAACGGCAGGCGGGCGACACCCACGGCGATGGCCAACAGGGTGGCGTACACCGTCTTGGTGACGAACAGGTTGGCCACCCGCTCCACGTTGGCGATGACGCGCCGGCCCTCGGCCACGACCGCGGGCAGGGAGGCGAAGGAGTTGTCGAGCAGCACCAGCTCGGACACCGAGCGGGCGGCGCTCGACCCCGCACCGAGGGCGACGCCGATGTCGGCGTCCTTCAGGGCCAGCACGTCGTTGACGCCGTCACCGGTCATGGCCACCACGTGCCCCCGCGCCTGGAGGGCGGCGACCAGGGCCCGCTTCTGATGGGGCTGCACCCGTCCGAACACGGTGGTGGCCTCGGCGACATCGGCGAGGGCCTCGGGATCGTCGGGCAGGTCCCGGGCGTCGACGCTGGCGCCGGTGCCCGGCAGGCCCAGGCGGGCGGCCACGGAAGCCACGGTGGCCGGGTTGT
>CAYTTL010000118.1:2112-8534 GCA_964440725.1 uncultured Acidimicrobiales bacterium
CCTTCAGGGTCACGCCCTGGCGGTCGAAGAAGGCGAGGGTCTCGGCCGCCTCGGGTCGGAGGAGATCCTCCAGGGCGACGAGGGCCACCGTCTCGAGATGGAGCGGCAATGTCGTCTCGTCGATCGGCTCGGGCGAGCGGGCCAGGAGCAGCACGCGTTGGCCGGCGGCGGCTCTCTCGGCTCCGGACTCGTCACCCACCGTTCCATCGGCATTGGCGCCCAGAATGTCGGGCGCGCCCAGCACCCAGGTGCCCCGGTCGGTGAACGTCGCCGCCGCCCACTTGCGGGCCGAGGAGAACGGCACCACCCGTTCGGCGCGCCATCCGGTTGGTGGCGGGAACGCGCCGGCCACGGCCCGCAACGTGGCGTTGGGCTCGGGGTCGACCGCCGCCAGCGCTCCCAGGGCCTCGGCCGCGGGTGCGTCGGGCTCGAAGATCTCGGTGGCGGCCACGGCCATGACCCCCTGGGTGAGGGTGCCGGTCTTGTCGAGGCAGACGACGTCGACGCGCGCCAGGGTCTCGACGGCGCCCAGCTGTTGGACCAGGACCTGGCGACGACCGAGGCGAAGGACGCTGACGGCCATGGCGATGCTCGCCAGCAGCACCAGCCCCTCGGGCACCATGCTCGCCACCCCGGCAACCGAGCCCCGGATGGCATCGGGCAGGTCCTCGGCGTTGATGAGCTGGCTGGACACCAGCAGGGCGGCGGTGGGAACCATCACCCAGGTGACCACCTTGAGGATCCGGTCGATGCCGACGCGGAGGTCGGAACGGGCCAGGGCGAAGCGGCGGGCCTCGTCGGCCAGGCGCGAGGCGTAGGCGTCGGGACCCACGCGCACCGCCCGGCTCCATCCGCTGCCCGCGGTGACGAAGCTTCCCGACAGCACCTCGTCACCGTCCCTCTTGGCCAGGGGCTCCGACTCGCCGGTGAGCAGCGACTCGTCGACCTCGAGGCCCACACCGGAGAGGACGACGGCGTCGACCACGATCTGGCTACCCGGACGGAGCGCGATCACGTCGTCCAGCACGAGCGCCTCCACCGGCAGCTCCACGACCTCGCCGTCGCGTCGTGCCGACGCTCTCGGCGCGGCCAACAGCGTCAGGCGGTCGAGGGTGCGCTTGGCCCGTACCTCCTGGATGATCCCGATCAGGGTGTTCGCCACCAGGGTGATGCCGAAGAGGGCGTCGTGGAGGGGCCCGACCACCAGGATCACCGCCAGCAGCACGCCCAGGATGGCGTTGAAGCGGGTGAGGACGTTGGCCCGCACGATCTCGCCGAACGACCGGCTGGACCGGTTCGACACGACGTTGGCCTGTCCGGCCGCCACCCGTACCGCCACCTCGTCAGCCGTCAGGCCCGTCGGTGTGCCGTCGCCGTCGGTCGCTTCGTCGGTTCCGTCAGCCAGAGATGGCTGTGGGGCTGACGGCGAGTCCACGGTCGGGGGGCGAGCCTACAACGGCGTGATGTTCAGCCCCAGTTTGGCGAACTTCTCCAGGGGCCGGTCGTACCCCCGCGCCAGGTGATGCACCCCGTCCAGTGTCGAGGTGCTCTCCGCCGCGGCGGCGGCGATGAGATAGGCGAAGGCGCCCCGGACGTCGGGCATGAACATCTCCGCTCCGGCGAGGGGCGACACGCCCCGCACCAGGGCGGAATGCTGCCAGCCGCTCTGCTGGAACCGGCACGACTGGCCCACCAGGCACTGCTCGAACAGCTCGACCTCCGCGCCCATGGCCTGGAGGGCGTCGACGTAGCCGAGACGGTCCTCGAACACGGTCTCGTGCACGACCGACATGCCCGGGACCTGGGTGAACAGCACCACGAGTGGCGGTTGCCAGTCGGTCATGAACCCGGGGTGGGTACTCGTCTGCACCGCGGCCGGGCGCAGGTTGCCACCCTCGGCCATGATGCCGTCCTCGGAGATCTCGAAGTGGGCACCCATTCGCTGCAGGGTGGAGATGGCGGTGACCAACCGGTCCTGCGAGCATCCGCGGATGGTTACCCGCCCACCGGTGGCCAGCCCCGCCACCAGGTAGGACAGGGCCTCGATGCGGTCGCCGCCGAGGCGCTGGCGGGCCGGGCCCAACCGGGGGACTCCCTCGATGATGAACACCCGGTCGGGCTGCATCTCGATGCGGGCACCCATGCGCTGGAGGAAGAGGGCCAGCTCGACCACCTCGGGCTCGATGGCGGCGTTCTCGAGGGTGGTCCGCCCCTCGGCCCGGGCGGCGGTGAGCAGCACGCTCTCCGTCGCCCCCACGCTGGGGAAGGGCAGGCGGATGTGGGCCCCGTGCAGTCGGGCGGCCTTGGCCTCCAGGCCTTCGGGGGTCAGCTCGACCTCGGCCCCGAACAGGCGGAGGGCGTCGACATGGAAATTGAGCGGGCGTCGCCCGATGTTGTCGCCCCCAACCAGGGGCACGAAGGCCTCGCCGACCCGATGGAGGAGCGGTCCGACGAGCAGGATCGGGGCCCGGTTCAGCCCGGTGTAGGACTCGGGGATCCGCCCGTCGGTGGCCGCCGCCAGCTCCACCTCGATGGATGCACCGCCCTCGCCGTCGGCCTCGGACAGGGTGACGTCTGCCCCCAGTGAGCGGAGCATCCCGGCGGTGATGTCCACATCGCCGAGCATCGGGGCGTTGAGGATCGTGCTCGGGCCGTCGCCCAGCAGGCTGGCGACCATGAGCTTGGTCACCGCGTTCTTGGACCCGCTGATGCGCACCTCCCCCCGGAGGGGACCGGTGGGCTCGATGCCCCAGGTGGGGGTGCTCGTCACCCCGGGCATGGTCGTCACCGGGCCATCATGGCACCGGGTCGAAGCGGCCCTGGCCCGGACACGAGGCGGCCAGCGAGGGGGGCAGGGCGTCGGCGTGGACCACCCGTAGCCGCCGGGTGGTGCGGGTGAGGGCGACGTAGAGCGCCCGCAGCCCCTGGGGGCTCTCGGCGACGACCCTGGCCGGCTCCACCACCACGACGGCGTCGAACTCCAGTCCCTTGGCCATCTCCGGGGCGAGAAGGGCCACGGGAGCGTCGAGCACGCCTGCGTCGGTTCCGGTCCTGGCCACCTCGGGGCCCAGGGCCCGGGCCAGGTCGGCAAGGAGCCCGGCCGGCGCGATGACGCCGACCTGGCCGGGGGCCACCTCGGCGACCTCGTCCCTGGCCGCCCGGGCGGTATCGGCGATCAGGTCGTCGGCGCCGACCGCCGAGAAGACGGGTCGCACACCGGCATGGCGGACGGGCACGGGTGGCGTGATGTCGGGCGCGGCCGCCGCCAGCACCCGCGCCGCCACCTCCATGACCTCACCAGGCGTGCGGTAGTTCACGGTGAGGGTGGCCACCCGCAGGTCGCGGCGGCGGGGAAGCGGGGCCACGACCTCCTCCCAGGTGGCGGGGGCCCGGGGCCCGGTGGCCTGTCCCAGGTCGCCGACGATCGTCATCGACCCGCCCGGGCATCGTCGGGAAAGCATCCGCCACTGCATGGGCGTGAGGTCCTGGGCCTCGTCGACGAGCAGGTGGCCGAAGGTGCGGGTGGCCAGGTCACCGGCATCGTCGCCGGAGTCCCCGGCCTCGTTCTCCAGGCGGCGGCGCAGCTGGGCGCGCAGCTCGGGGTCGTGGGCCCCGGCATCGTCGAGTGCCCGCTCGACGGCCCAGTGGCCGTCGGCCTCCTCGTCGTCATCCGGGCGGCGCCGTACCGGGGGGAGTGGGCGCTCTCCCAGGCACACGGCAGCCTCGTCGAGCAGGACGACGTCGGCGTCGGTCCAGGCCACGTCGGCCGTGCTTGGGCTCGCCGGCCGGTGCAGGGCCGCGCACTCGGCGGCGTCGAGCAGGCCACGCCCGGCCCGCTCGATGAGCACCGGCGAGGCGAGGAAGCGGTGCAGCAGCGACTCGGGGGTGAGGGTCGGCCACATGGCGTCGGTCGCCGCTGCGAAGGCGGGCTCGGCCCGCAGCGCCTCCTCCACGTCGGCCCGCGCCGGGCCGCCCGTGGCCGCACCGCGTGCCTCGAGCTGGTCGACCAGGTGGCGGACCAGGAGCCGGTCGAGGGCGACGCGACGTTCGTTGTGGGCGGTGGCCCGACGCCGGGCCCGGTTCACGATGCGCGCCGAGTCGGTCACCGACACGGTGAGGAGGTGACGACCGAAGGGGATGGCCACCGGCTCGGCCAGGGCCTGCTGCCGCTGGGCGACGGCGCGGGCCACGACCTCGGCCATGCGCGGGTCACCCTTGATCCACGCCGTCGCCGGCGGGTCGACGCCTCGCACCGGCGTGGTCGGGCGCAGGCCCGCAGGCGTGGCGAACACCACCGTGTGCTCGCCCAGCGACGGGAGGACGTCCTCGATGTAGCGGAGGAAGACCCGGTTGGGCCCCACCAGGAGCACGCCGGCGCGCTCGAGGGGGAAGCGGTGGGTGTAGAGGATGTAGGCGGCCCGGTGCAGGGCCACCGCCGTCTTGCCCGACCCGGGCCCACCGTCGACCCCCAGGATGCCGGGCAGGGGGGCGCGGATCACCTCGTCCTGTTCCGACTGGATGGTGGCGACGATGTCGCCCCTGCGACCGGTGCGGGACCGCTCGAGGGTGGCGAGCAGGGCGCCTTCGCCCACCAGCACCAGCTCGCCGTCGTCGTGGTCGGCGTCGAGGAGCTCGTCGTCGATGGCCACGAGGCGGCGCTTGCGCAGCACGAAATGGCGGCGTCGGGTGAGCCCCATGGGGTGGCGGCCGGTGGCCCGGTAGAACGGCTCCGCCGCCGGCGCCCGCCAGTCGACCACCAGGGCGTCGTTGTTGTCGTCCGACACGGCCACCCGGCCGATGTACAGCCGTTCCCCGTCGACGTGGTCGGTGCGGCCGAAGCACAGCGGGGCGTCGCCGACCCGCAGCTCGGCCAGACGCCGCTCGGTGACGTGGATGCGGACGTCGCGCTCGAGGCGGGCCGAGTGGGTGCCGCCCGCGCCCTGGTCGAGGATGCCGGCGGCCACCCGGCGCGCCTGCTCGCGCATGGCCTCGATGCGGGCGTAGGCGTGGTCGATCACCGCCTGCTCGGCGGCCAGCTCACCGACGGCGGTCGGGTCCTCCTGGGTCATGCCTGCGACTGGTCAGGGGCGACGGCGTCCTGCCACTCCAGCGACCACTGGTCGTCGGTGCCCTTGCTCAGTCGGGCGAGCGCCGTCACCGGCTTGCGCGTCCCCGCCTCCCGGTCGTCCCAGCGGGCCGCCCGGACGAGAGGTTCGGTCCGGGAGTCCTCGGCCACCTCGATCACGAAGGCGCCGTCGACGACGGCGAAGCCACGCGGCCACACCTCGACCAACCACCTCGGGTGGAGGGTGACGGCCGCCACCACCCGGACCTTGTCCATCTTCCCCGTCACGCCCACGACGTCGGTGTCGGCCACGATCTGGACCTTGGCCGAGGAGATCACCCGGCAGCCGAAGCGTTGACGTTCGACGAGGAGGTGCTGGCGGAACAGGGGCAGGGCCAGCTCGTCGGCCCGCTCCTGCAGGAGCCGGCCGTGCTTGTCGAGGTAGCGCCAGTGGCGCCACGAGCGGGCCCAGCTGAGGGTCATCCCCAGCTGTCGGGGCAGGTCCATCTCCATCGGGGCGAGGGGAGCGGCGTCGCCCAACCAGGTGTGCATCTGGAGGAAGATCTCCGGCGGCATCCCGAACTGGTCCCTCCACATGCGCAGGGCGCGCAGACAGGGTGAGGGCTCGCCGCCGAGCACGAGCATGGCCCGCTCCGCCGACAGGTCGTGGTCGTGGAGGACGAACTTTCCCCGCTGCCACGACACCCGGTGCTGCTCCCCCTCGCACTCCAGGGTCGCGGACGCCCCGTCGATGTGGTGGTACCAACGTGGTCGCCCCGGCAAAGTCACAGCCGACCATGCTTACAGGCTGTGCTTGCCGGCGACGGGCACCCCGGTTCCTTCGGAACTCGCCCGTCGCTGCCGACGGGGGCCCCTGCCCCGTCGGCCCGCGGGCAGTCTTACTCCTCGACCTGGACCACTCTCGCCCACTCCGGGGCGGCCCACGGTCGTCCGCCCCTGCCCTGCTGCTGGTTGGTGACCATGCACACCACGACCTTCATCGCCTTGGGCGGTTCATCGGGCCAGGGGGTGAGCCCGTCGGTGAGCACGACCACCACCGACGGCCGGGGGCGCAGGCGGCCGACGGCATCCAGGCCGGCGCCCATGTCGGTGCCGCCGCCGCCGACCAGTTCCACGGCGGACGCGGTGGCCACCCGCCGTACGCTCTTCACCGCGGCGTCGACCGACAGCACCCGGACCTGACCCCGGGCCAGCCCCACGCCCTTCAGCACCCCGTCGATCTCGGCCAGGAGGCGGGCCAGCTGGCCCTCGGACATCGACGCCGAGGTGTCGGCCACCACGGCCACCTCGGGCACGGGCCGCTCGAGGGCGGGCAGGATGATGCCGGGCGTGGCAT
>CAYTTL010000119.1:0-8111 GCA_964440725.1 uncultured Acidimicrobiales bacterium
GGCCGCCCGGAGGCTGCCTCCCCCCGTGGGCCCACGGCGCACCGTAGGGTGGGTCGACGACGCTATAGCGGGAGGGCGCGAATGGACACTCAGAGGACCGGCCGGATATTCGGCTGGTTGTTCATCGCCACGTTCGTTACGAGCATCCCCGCCAGGATCCTCTTCGTGGAGGGACTCGGCGCCAGTTGGGACGACATGCGCTTCATCCCTCGGGACTTCTCCGATGCCAGCCTGAAGCTCGGCGCAATCCTCGATTTCTTGCTGATCGGCTTCAATATCGCAACCGCGGTCGTCATTTACCCGCTTGTGAAGCGACTGAGCGCAACCCTTGCGCTCGGTTACGTCACCGCTCGCATCATGGAGTCGGTCTTCATCGCGATCGGCGTCATAAGCATCGTCTCGGTGCTGGGCGTGAATGATGCTCTTGCGGGGGCTGGTGGCGGCGAGGCCACCGCGCTCGTCGCACAAGGCAACTCCCTGGTGGATTCCTACGACTGGGCCTTTCTGTTCGGGCCGGGGCTTGTTGTGGGCTTCGGGAACGGACTGATGCTGGGCTACCTGATGTACCGCTCGGGACTTGTGCCTCGTCGCATGGCGATGTTGGGCCTGGTCGGCGGCCCCATGCTGATCCTCTCCTTCGTGCTGATCCTGTTCGATGTCTACGACAACGGGCCAGGACCCGCCGGCCTGATGACGCTGCCGGAGGCCGCCTGGGAGTTGTCGCTTGGCATCTACTGCGCGTGGAAGGGGTTCCGGCCGAGCCCACCCGCCGTGCCCGAGGTGGCGTCGGCATAGCCGAGCAGCCGGCGTCCCGAGGATGTCGTCTGACGTCCGTGGTGACTAAGGCTCACGCTAAGGGGACATTGGCTTGACACGGGCAGGCCGTCGGATGCCTCCCCTCATTACCTGCCAGCGGCCCCGACTGGCTGACACCCGCTCAGCCGGCTCCCAGTCCATCGTCCTCGTTGGGGATATGAAATCGATTGCAGGCTACGGCTGGAAGGTCGCAGCCGAGAGCACAGGACGGTTGGTCGCAGGAGGAGGTGATCGGATAGTTCCGTCGGTCTGGGTGACAAGCAACGCGCCCGGGACTCGGAGCGCGAAACGTTCGGGGAAACGACACTCGAACTCGAATCGACGACTGCCTCGCCGGTGACCGCCGCCCGTCGGGCCGGAGCGCCATCCGAGATACGATCCCTCCTCGGTTGGCCGGGAGGATCTTCCATGAACAGCAGGGATGTACTCCGCGCCGTCTCGCGACTCTCGGTGGCGGTCAAGCGCGTCGTTCTCCACGAGGAGTACGCGGTGCTGCAGTACGCCGTCGACGAGATCGCCAACCTCCACGCCCTCGTCCGCTACCTGCTCCCGGAGTCGGCCCGCTACCAGGCCCACATCGAACAGACCCGGGCCAGCTTCGACTACCAGTGGAAGAACGTGTACGGCACCGATCTGCCGGCGGCCACCGACGACTTCAAAGCCGACGCCCTCTCGCTGATCGAGAACTACACCGGCTTTCCCATCGGCTGGTTCCAGGACAAGCAGGTCCTCGACGCCGGGTGCGGGAACGGCCGATGGAGCTGGGCCCTCAGCACGGCAGGGGCGACGGTCACCGCCGTCGACCAGAGCGACGGCGGCGTGGCCGCCGCCCGGGACACGTGCGGGGGATTCGCCGGGTTCCGGGCCGTGCAGCACGATCTGCTCAAGCCGCTCGACCTGGGCCAGGAGTTCGACTTCGTCTGGAGCTTCGGCGTGCTGCACCACACGGGGGACACCCACACCGCGCTGCGCAACGTCGCCGCGTGCGTGCGACCCGGGGGCTATCTCTACCTCATGCTCTACGGCGAGCCGCGGTGGCTGCACCCCGGCGAGTTCCGCCAGATCAACCGCTACAACGAGATGCGCCAGGAGCTGGCGCCGAAGGACTTCGGCGAGCGGGCCGAGTTCCTACGGACGAAGCTGGGCGACTGGGACGCCAAGAACTGGTTCGACGCCGCCAGCCCGGCGATCAACGACCTGCACCGGCGCAGTGAGATCGCCGAGTGGCTCCACCAGCTGGGGTTCACCGACCTGCGCTTCACCTGCCCCGAGGTCCGCAACATCCACGTGGTGGCCAAGCGCCCCGAGTAGTTCCTCAGCCCTCGCCGGAGCTCACGCGTACGAGGCACAGATCGGCCAGAGCGCGGGACACATCGGCGGGATCGCCGGACACGTCGATGGCCCGGGCCAGGGCGGGGTCGAGGGGCGGGACCTCGACGTGGGAGATCATCGGGTGGATCGGGCGATCGTCGATCTCGCCCTCGCCGAGGAGGACCTCGGTGAGCTTCTCGCCGGGGCGGAGCCCGGTGTAGTCGATGCCGATGTGGCGCTCGCAGCGCTCGGCCAGCAGGCGGGCCACGTCGGCGATGCGAACGGGCTCGCCCATGTCGAGCACCAGGGCCTCGCCGGGCCGGCCGATGGCGCCCGCCTGGATCACCAGCTGCACCGCCTCCTCGACGGTCATGAAGTAGCGGGTGACGTCGGGGTCGGTGACGGTGATGGGCCCACCCCGCTCGATCTGGGCCTGGAACGACGTGAGAACCGAGCCCCGGCTGCCCAGGACGTTGCCGAAACGGACGCTCAGGCAGGTGGTGTCGGAGTGCAGGGCGGCGTGGGCGGTGAGGCGCTCGGCCACCCGCTTGGAGTATCCCAGGACGCTGCACGGGTCGGCGGCCTTGTCGGTGGACACGTTCACGAAGCGGTCGACGCCGACGGCCTCGGCGGCCTCGAGCAGGTCGAGGGTGCCCCACACGTTGGTCTTGACCGCCTCGGCCGGGTGGCGCTCCAGCAGCGTCAGGTGCTTGAGGGCGGCGGCGTGGAAGATCACGTTCGGTGGGTGCCGGCGCAGGGCCTCCCGCAGGGCGACGCGGTCTCGCAGGTCGACCAGCACCAGGTCGGGCGAGTCGAGCAGGGCCCGACCCTCGATGGACAGCTGCACCATGTGCAGGGCCGACTCGTCACGGTCGACCATGACCAGCTCCGAGGGCCCGAAGCTGTAGATCTGGCGGCACAGCTCCGAACCGATGGAGCCTCCCGCCCCGGTCACCATCACCCGCTTGTTGGTGAGGTAGCCGGCGATGGCGTCGAGGTCGGTGCGGATCTCGTGGCGACCCAACAGGTCGGAGGGGCTGAGGTCGCGGATGTCGCCCACCCCGACGGTGGCGCCGAACAGCTCGCGCACAGGCGGGAGCACCTTGACGTGGAGCCCGGCGCCGACGGCCAGGTCGCTGACCTCGGTGACCAGCTTGGCGGGGGCGCTGGGGATGGCGATGAGCACGCCGTCGGCCTCGAAGCGGCTGGCGGCCGAGGCCATGGCGTCGCGGGTACCCACGACGGGCACGCCGAGGATGCGCAGGTTGCGCTTGGCCCGGTCGTCGTCGAGGAGGGCAACGGGGAGGTAGGGGCTCGACCGGTCGCGCAGCATGGCGGTGATCACCTGCGCCGCCCCCTCCCCCGCGCCGTAGACGAGCAGACGCTCGCATCCGTCGCCACCGGGTCGGCTACTGCGCTCGTTGGCCAGCCGGAACGCGTACCGGACGCCGCCCATGAGCACGAGGGCGGCGAACCCCCCCGCCAGGGGGACGCTGCGGGGAACCAGCAGGGGGCCGACCACCAGGTTGGCGACGAAGAGCAGGGCGGTGGCCATGACCGCGGCGCGTGCCAGGCCGGCGACCTCTTCGAAGCTGCCGAAGCGCCATCGGCCGGTGTAGAGACCGGCCGCCAACCCGGCCAGCACCTGGGCCAGCCAGGCCAGGGGGAGCAGGGTGAACAACCCGCGCATGTCGGCCTGGGTGGGGCTCAGGTCGAACCGGAGCAGAAGGGCGAGCTCGAGGGCGATCGCCCAGCAGGCGCAGTCGAGGGCGCACTGGACGAGCGACCGTCGTCGCAGCAGGAACGCCCGCACCCTCATCTTCACCGATCGACCTCTTCCTTCGTGGAGCCCAGCGCTCCCCCTCCACGCCCGGACGCCTTCGCGATCGCGGCGGAAATGTGTCAGGCGGCGGACCGGTCGAGATTACCGCCGGTGGAATCCCCGTATGACGAACCGCCGCTTCGGAGCGACCTCCGAGGTGCCGGGACACGCTGGGCAAAGGCTACTCTGTCTGCAGCATCGCGGGCACATGCCGCATGACCGACATGTTGACACCGGAGCCACCGATCCCGCACCGACACGACCACGCCGTCGCCGCCTCCGTCGCCGATCACGGTGGTCGTGTCCTGCTCGACGTGAGGTCGGCCCCCGGGGGTCTGCGCGGCCGCGAGCTCGGCGACGAGGGTGACCGTCGGGCCCACGCCGCCATCGTCGCCGAGCTGACGACCCGCTGCCCCGCCGACGCCATCCTTTCCGAGGAGGCCGCCGACCCGGCGTCGCGCCTCGGTGCCGACCGGGTCTGGATCGTCGACCCCCTCGACGGCACCCGCGAGTTCTCCGAGGCCGGCAGGCTCGACTGGGCCGTGCACGTGGCCCTGGTCGCCGGAGGCGAGCTGGTGGCCGGGGCGGTGGCCATGCCGGCCATGGGTATCACCTTCGGCACCGGCCACCCGCCCACGATCGCCCCTCGCGGCGACGGCCCCGTCAGGATGGTCGTGAGCCGCACCCGCCCGCCGCCCGCCGCCGTCCACGTTGCCGCCCTCCTCGGGGCCGAGACGGTGCCTCTCGGCTCGGCCGGGGCCAAGGCCATGGCCGTGGTGCAGGGCGAGGCCGACATCTACCTGCACGCCGGGGGCCAGTACGAATGGGACTCCGCCGCCCCGGTGGCCGTGGCCCTGGCCGCCGGGCTGCACGCCTCTCGGGTCGACGGGACACCCCTGCGCTACAACCAGCCCGATCCGTGGCTTCCCGACCTGTTGATTTGCCGGCCCGAGCTGGCGGCCGACGTCATCGCCGCCGCCGCATCGGCTCCGGAGCCGGCATGAACACGCTGTCCGACCGCTCGGGATCCTCCGCCTACGCTGTTCGTCGTGCGGGTCATGACAGTGCTCGAGCCGGCGGAAGGGTCTTGACCGGGCCGGCCATGCCCGACCAGGCCGTGTCCGACCAGGCCGGAAGCGACGCGGTTTACGGCGGCGCGCCCGCCGACACCGGCCTGACGGTGTGGTTCACCGGGCTCCCGTCGGCCGGCAAGACCACCCTCGCCCGGGCCCTGGCCGAGCGCCTGGCCGCCGTCGGTCACCGGGTCGAGATGCTCGACGGCGACGAGCTGCGCACCTACCTCACCGCCGACCTCGGCTTCTCCCGGCAGGACCGCACCGACAACGTGATCCGGGTCGGCTACGTGGCCCACCTCCTCAGCCGCAACGGCGTCATGGTCGTGTGCTCGTTGATCTCCCCCTACCGCGACGACCGCGACCGGGTGCGGGCCCTGCACGGCGACCGCTTCATGGAGGTGTACCTGTCGACGCCGGTCGAGGTGTGCGCCCAGCGCGACGTGAAGGGTCTCTACGCCCGGCAGCGGGCCGGCACCATGCAGGGCCTCACCGGGGTCGACGACCCCTACGAGCCGCCGCTCGCACCCGAGGTGGTCGTGCCGACGCACGCCCAGGGCCTGGACGAGTCGGTCGACATGGTCTGGGCGGCCCTGCCCGCCCGCGTGCGCAGGGACGCAGGAAGATGAGCAGCCACTTCGCCGCCGAACGGGTGGGCCGCTACGAGATGGGCCACCTGGAGGCGCTCGAAGCCGAAGCCGTGTTCATCATGCGCGAGGTGGCGGCCGAGCTGGAGCGACCGGTGCTGTTGTTCAGCGGCGGCAAGGACTCCGTCGTGCTCCTGCGCCTGGCCGAGAAGGCCTTCCGGCCGGCGTCGTTCCCCTTTCCCATCATGCACATCGACACCGGCCAGAACTTCCCCGAGGTGATCGACTTCCGCGACCGGCGGGTGGCGGAGCTGGGCGAACGGCTCATCGTGGCCTCGGTGCAGGAATCGATCGACAAGGGTCGGGTGGTCGAGGAGACGGGTCCGCGCGCCAGCCGGAACCGCCTGCAGACGACCACCCTGCTCGACGCCATCGCCGCCAACGGCTTCGACGCCTGCCTGGGCGGGGCCCGGCGCGACGAGGAGAAGGCCCGGGCCAAGGAGCGGGTGTTCTCCTTCCGCGACGAGTTCGGGCAGTGGGACCCGAAGCTGCAGCGACCCGAGCTGTGGTCCATCTACAACGGCCGGGTGAACCGCGGTGAGCACATCCGCGTGTTCCCCATCTCCAACTGGACCGAGCTCGACGTGTGGCGCTACATCGAAGCGGAGAGCCTCGAGGTGCCGCCCATGTACTTCTCCCACCGGCGCCTGGTCGTCGAGCGCGAGGGCATGCTGCTGGCGACCAGCGAGTGGGTGCAGCCCATGCAGAACGAGGAGCCGCTCGAGGCCACCGTGCGCTACCGCACCGTCGGCGACATGAGCTGCACCGGTGCCGTCGAGTCGGGCGCATCGACGATCACCGAGATCATCGCCGAGATCGCCGCCACCCGCATCACCGAGCGGGGGGCGACCCGCGCCGACGACCGTGTCTCCGAGGCCGCCATGGAAGATCGCAAGAAGGAGGGCTACTTCTAACCATGGAGCTCCTTCGCTTCGCAACCGCCGGCTCCGTCGACGACGGCAAGAGCACCCTCATCGGCCGCCTGCTCTACGACACCAAGTCGATCTTCGAGGACCAGCTGGCCTCGGTCGAGGCGGCCAGCGTGCGCCGCGGCTACGAGTACACCAACCTGGCTCTGCTCACCGACGGCCTGCGCGCCGAGCGCGAGCAGGGGATCACCATCGACGTCGCCTATCGCTACTTCTCCACCCCCCAGCGCAGCTTCGTCATCGCCGACACGCCCGGCCACGTCCAGTACACCCGCAACATGGTCACCGGCGCGTCCACCGCCGACCTGGCCATCGTGCTCGTCGACGCCCGCAAGGGACTGCTCGAGCAGTCGCGTCGCCACGCCTTCATCGCCAACCTCCTGCGCGTGCCCCACCTGGTCGTCGCCGTGAACAAGATGGACCTGGTCGACTGGGACGCCGACGTGTTCCACGGCATCGTGGCCGAGTTCCGCGACTTCGCCGCCCGCCTCGAGGTCTCGGATGTGTCGTTCATCCCCGTGTCGGCGCTGCTCGGCGACAACGTGGTGGAGCCGTCCGGCAACATGAGCTGGTTCCGGGGTGTCCCCCTCCTCCAGCACCTGGAGGACGTGCACATCGCGTCGGACCGCAACCTCATCGACGTGCGCTTCCCGGTGCAGTACGTCATCCGGCCCCACTCCGCCGCCCACCACGACTACCGGGGGTACGCGGGGACCGTCGCCGGCGGCGTCATGAAGCCCGGCGACGAGGTGGTGGTGCTTCCCTCCGGGCTCACCTCCCGGATCGCCGCCATCGACACCCACGACGGCTCCGTCGAGGAGGCCTTCGCCGGCATGTCGGTGATCATCCGCCTGGCCGACGATCTCGACGTCTCGCGCGGCGACATGATCTCCCGGCCCGGGAACCACCCCATCGTGGGCCAGGACGTCGAGGCCATGGTCTGTTGGCTCAACGAGCGACCGATGCAGCCGGGAGCCAAGTACGCGGTGAAGCACACCACCCGGTGGTGCAAGGGCATGGTGCGCGACCTCCGGTACCGCCTCGACATCAACACCCTTCACCGCGACGAGTCCGCCACCGACCTGAAGCTGAACGAGATCGGCCGGGTCGAGCTGCGCATGACCGCGCCGTTGTTCTACGACGGGTACCGGCGCAACCGCACCACCGGAAGCATCATCCTCGTCGACGAGGCCACCAACGCCACCGTCGGCGCCGGGATGATCCTCGGACCCGGCGACTAGCCCCGGCTCATCCGGCTCATCCGCCGGCCAGGCACGTGGCCAGGTCCGCGGGCGGCACGTCGCTGCACCTGAAGCGCGGGGGCTGGGTGGGCGGAGGCGCGGTGGCAGGGGGCGAGGTGGGCGGCGGCGGCTCCGGGGGTGGATCGGCCTGAGGCGGCGGCGATGATCCTCCCGAGCCCGATGACGAACCTGTGGGCCGCGACGACCCTTGGCTGCCCGACGGGGCGGCGCCCGACCCCCCGGCGGTCAGGGACGGGGCGGGCTTCGCCGGC
>CAYTTL010000119.1:8121-8499 GCA_964440725.1 uncultured Acidimicrobiales bacterium
ACCGCCCGGATCGCCGGGCGGCGGGGCCGCGGCCGGTGCCTCCACGACGGGCGGCGCCGGCGGGGGCGGGACGGTGGTGGTGGGGAGCGTCGTGACGAACACCGGCGTTGGGGCAGCCGGTGCCGACGTGACCCGGGTGGGACGATCGGAGTCACCGCTGCGGGAGAGGGCCACCGCGCCCACGACCGCCAGCGCGAGGGCGGCGACGCCGCCGCCGGCAATGAGCGTGGGCGCCCTGCCCCGCCGGACGCGTTTCCGCCAGGAGCCCGCCGCTGCCGCCGGCCCCTTGCCCCGGGCCCGGACGGGCTTGGCCCGCGACCCGGCGCCGCGGCGCGGTGTGTGCGTGGCGGCCGGGCGTGGCGTCTGCTTGGCGGCGGG
>CAYTTL010000120.1:0-8487 GCA_964440725.1 uncultured Acidimicrobiales bacterium
GCGCTGGGGAACTGCCCCGGACCGGCCCCGAGCAGCGGGTCTTCGCTCCAGATGTGGACGGCCGCCCCCCAGAAGTCGGCACGGGCGGCGATCTCCGCGCCTCCGCCCGTTCCCGCCGCGAATCTCTCACGCACGAGCGCCGGGGTGGCCACCAGGAGGCCAACACCGAGGGCCACGACGGACAACCACAGCCACGTACGGCGCAACACGATCAGCGGGACCACGGCCAAGGCGAGAAGGGCGGCCCGCGAGAAGCTGGCGTACACGCCGACGGCCCCGATGGCCGCAGCCAGCAGGTAGGCACCCCGGCCCCGCCGGAAGACCAGGGCGGCGGCGATGGCGAGTGGTACGACGAGGGCGAGGAACCCCCCCAACTGGTTGGGCTGGCCGAACCCGGCGGTCGCCCGGGGGACGAGCTGGCCTCCGGCGGTGATGAACCCCACGGGCGACGGCCCCCCGCCGAGGTACTCGGAGACCGCGAACAGGCCGATCACCGCGCCGCCTGCGACCGCTCCCCCGATCGCCCATTCGACCTGGCGGCGACTGCGTATGACCACGGCGCACACGAAGAAGAGGCTGATTCCCGTGGCCGTGGAGCGCAGGAACGAGGCGGCGTCGGCGAGCCGTGCCGCTTGGAGCACGCTCAGCACGGTGACTGCCGCGAAGGCGATCACCGCCACGCCCAGTGCCGGGAGGCGCCGCGAGCGGCCCGGCGTTCCCCCGGCGACGACGACAAGGAGGAGGAGGAAGGCGATCCACGCCGCAGCCGGGACCCAGGCCCGGCTGCCGGCCAAGCCGGCGTTCAAGGGCGCGAGGACGAAGGCGATGGCCACGCCGATCTCGGGCCTGGGCAGGACCACGACGGCGAGGGCGGCCATGACGACGAGGCCGGGGACGACAAGCGGTTGGCCGAGATAGGCACCGACGGTTCCGGCTGCGCCGATGCCGACGGCGGCGGCGGCGCTCACCACCGCCAGAAGCACGGCTGACGGGTTCCGGGTGAGCGTCCTGGCGGCCCTCACTGCCCGGCGGCGGTCGCCGACGGCAGGTCGCGCCGGGTCGGGGTGGCGCCGTCGACGGGCTCCTCCCCACGACGCTCGCCGCCGCGTGCCCGGTAGTAGTACTGGGCCCGGTTGATCTCGGTCGTGCGGTTCAGCACGATTCCCAGGACATTGGCGTTGGCCCGGCGCAGCTGGTCCACCGTCTGCACGAGGGCGTTGCGGCCGGTGCGGCGGGCGTCGACAACGAGCACGGTGCCCTCCGCCGTCGCCGACAGCAGGGAGGCGTCGGCTCCGACCGACACCGGCGGGCTGTCGAACAGCACCAGCTCGAAGCGGTTGCGCGTCCGGCGCTCGAAGTCGCCCAGGCCCTCACCGGCGAGGAGGACCGCCGGGTTGGGCGGGATCGGCCCCGAGGGGATGAGGCGCACCGACGAGCCGGGGAGGCGCACGAGGGCGTCGGGGATGGCCATCGGGTTGGAACGGGTCAGCAGGCTGGAGAACCCGGAACTGGCCGGCCCGGGAGGCCCGTCCAGCGTGGTGGTGAGGCGGGGGCGCCGCAGGTCGGCGTCGACCATGACCACGTCGACGCCGCGCTCCGCCGCCGCCCCGGCCAGGCTCACGCAGCACACCGACTTGCCCTCGCTCTCCCCGGGGCTGACGAGCACCAGCGACCGCGGCCGCTCGCCGCCGTTCACGAAGATGAGGTTCACCAGCAGGAGGCGGCAGGCGTCGAGCAGCTGGGCCGCTCTCGGTGCGTCCCCGGCCGGCGTCAGCAGCTGGTCCAGCGCCAGGTTGGGTACCTGAGGCAGCCGGGCGAGGATGGGCAGTCCGAGCAACTCGGTGGTGGAGCTGTCCACCTCGAGGCGTTGGTCGACCCGGTGCCAGAGCAGGGCGGTGGCGGCGCCCGCCAGGACGGCGAGGAACGACCCGACGAGCATGTACAGCAGGGGCTGCGGGCGGCTGGGTGACGACGGCAGGCTCGCCGCCTCGGCCCGGAAGATCCGGCTGGTGACCCCCTCGGAGTTCTCCGCGCTCAGGCGCGCCACCCGCTCCAGGAACACGCCGGCGTATGTCTCGGCGAGCACCTGGGCGCGCCGGGCGGAGGAACCGTCGGCCTCGACGCGGATCAGCTGGCTCTGGGTGACGGGCACCACCCGCACCGACCCTTCGACCGACTCGGTCGACATCGGGAAGGGCAGGCGCCCGGCCACGTCGGCGGCGACACCGGGGGTCTGGAGCAGCTCGGCGTAGGTCTTGGTCAGGACCTGGTTGGTCTGGGTGGCCTCGAAATCGGAGCTGTTCTGCCGGCTCGTCGTGACCCAGAGGTAGCTGCTGGCGCTGTACACCCTGGGGAGGAACGCGGTCACCACCGCGGACGCCCCCAGCACGAGGGCGAACACCATCAGGAAGGGAACTCGCCGGCGCCACAGGATGGCAAGGACCTGATCAGCACGCACGTGCGGCTCCGTTGTTCACCCTCGGTTGTCGGCCATGGGACCGGCGGCGCCCGCTCGGCGATCCATGGCCGCCCCCTGGGACCGCAGCCGGCCTCTTCGCCGCCACCACTTGGCCTGGAAGTACGCGTGGGCCAGGAGGAAGCGGAGGGTGAACATCGACAGGGGCCGGGCGGCGGCGGTGCGCTGGTAGTGGTGCACGACCTCGGCGGTCGGCAGGTAGACGACGTCGAATCCGGCCTCGCGGATGCGGAAGCACCAGTCGGCGTCGTCGTGGCCGAACCAGATGCGTCGGTCGATCTCGCCGACGGCCTCCTGGGCCTCGGCCCGGAACACCTGGCAGGCGCCGATGACGTACTCGACCGGCCGGGTGCGGTCGTGGGGGTCGTCGGCCATCAGGTGTCGGCGCATCGTGGCGCGCTGTTCGAAGAACCTGTCCAGGCGGGGCAGACGGAGCACGGGGAGGAGCGGCGGCGGGTAGCGGCGGGTACTCAGCTGGAGGCGCCCGTCCGCGTACACCAGGCGCGGCCCGACCAGTCCCACCTGCGGTGAGGCGTCCAGGGCGGCAACCAGTCGGGGCAGGGCGTGCTCGGTGAGCTCGGCGTCACTGTCGAGGAACATGCGGTGGCGGCCGCGGGCGACGCGGAGCCCGTGGTTCCGGGCGGGAAGGCCCTCGTTGCGCGCCAGGCCGATCAGGTGCACGTCCGGGAACGACGCTGTCACCATCTCCACGGTGCCGTCGGTCGACCCGTTGTCGACGACGATCGTCTCCACCGACAGGTCTCCGGCGTGGAGCCGGATGCTGTCCAGGCAGCGCCGGAGGAGGTCGGCCACATCGTGGGTGATGACGATGATGCTCACGTCGGGCATTGGGCCCATATGCCCACGCCTAGGCTCGGGCAATCGCCCACATCCGCGTCAGCACCTTCATCCGCGCTCCCCGCATCGTCGTCTGGCGGGCCGTCCGCGACATCGAATCGCACGTGCAGTGGATGCACGACGCCGACACCATTCGCATCACCTCGGCGCGCTCCAGCGGGCTGGGCACCACCTTCGAGTGCGCCACCAGCGTGGGGCCGTTGCACCTCCGCGACACCATGGAGGTCGTCGAGTGGAAGGAGCGCCGCTCCGTCGGCATCCGCCATACCGGTGTGGTCCAGGGGCGTGGCCGCTTCAGCCTCCGCCTGCGCCCGGGCGGCACCCTGTTCACCTGGGACGAACGTCTCCAGTTTCCCTGGTGGATGGGCGGGCGAGTCGGGGGCGTGGTCGCCAAACCCGTGCTGCGGTCGATCTGGAAGCGCAACCTGGCCACCCTCAAAGAGATGATCGAGTCAGGCCAGGGGGGCTTCGGCATCAACTGACTCATGACACGGCCGGCGGGGCAGGGGGCCCCCGCCGGCACCGACGGCGAGGCCGAAGGCCCGGGTGCCCGTCAGCGACAACAGAGCCAGATCACCGCTAGGGGCGGGAGGTCGAGGACCACCGACTGCTCCAGGCCGTGCCACGGCACGGCCTCGGCGGTGCGGTCGTCGACGCTGTCGGGGCCGACGCCGCCGAAGGCCGACGACGCGGTGTCGAGGACCTGCTCCCACCGCCCCGGCCGGGGGACGCCGATGCGGTAGCCGCCCTGGGGCGATGCCGAGAGGTTGGCGACACAGACGAGGATCCGCGAACCGTCTCCGCTGAACCGGGCGAAGGACAGCACGTTGTGGTCGGCGTCGTTGGCGTCGATCCACCGGAACCCGGCGGGGTCGTACTCGCGCTCGTAGATGGCGGGCTCGGTGCGGGCCAGGCCGTTGAGCGTGCGCACCAGGGCCTGCACGCCGGCGTGGCCCGGGGCGTCGAGCAGATGCCAGTCGATGCTTCGGTCGTGCGACCACTCGCGCTCTTGGGCCAGCTCCCCGCCCATGAACAGCAGCCGGCTGCCCGGGTGCGCCCACATCCAGGCCAGCAGGGCTCGGAGGTTGGCCAGCTTCGACGAGCCGTCCCCCGGCATCTTGGCGACCAGCGACCCCTTGCCGTGGACGACCTCGTCGTGGGACAGCGGGAGCACGAAGTTCTCGGTGAAGGCGTAGAGCAGGCCGAACGTGAGCTGCGAGTGGTGGTGACGGCGGTGGACCGGGTCCTTGGAGAAGTACTGGAGCGTGTCGTGCATCCAGCCCATGTTCCACTTGAACCCGAAGCCCAGGCCTCCCACGTAGGTCGGCTTCGACACCCCCGGCCAGGCGGTGGACTCCTCGGCCACCATCATGACGCCCGGGTGCTCGTCGTAGACGACGATGTTGACCTGCTTCAGGAACTCAACGGCCTCCAGGTTCTCGCGCCCTCCGAACTGGTTCGGCACCCACTGGCCCTCTTCACGCGAGTAGTCGAGGTAGAGCATCGAGGCCACCGCATCGACCCGCAGGCCGTCGATGTGGAACTCCTCGATCCAGAACAGGGCGTTGGCGATGAGGAAGTTGGTCACCTCGTGGCGCCCGAAGTTGAACACGAGCGTGCCCCAGTCGGGGTGCTCCCCCTGGCGGGGGTCGGCGTGCTCGAACAGTGCCGTGCCGTCGAAGCGGGCGAGGGCGAAGTCGTCCTTGGGGAAGTGGGCCGGGACCCAGTCGACGATCACGCCGATGCCCCGGGCGTGGAGGGCGTCGACGAGCACCTTGAAGTCGTCGGGCGGACCGAAGCGGGCGCTGGGGGCGTAGTAGGCGCTCACCTGGTAACCCCATGACCCGGTGAACGGGTGCTCGGCCACGGGCATCATCTCCACGTGGGTGAACCCCATCTCGGCCACGTACTCGGGCAGTTGCTCGGCCAGCTCGCGGTAGGTGAGGGGGCGGTCCTCCTCCTCGGGCACCCGCCGCCAGGACCCCAGGTGGATCTCGTACACCGACATGGGCTGGGCCAGGTGGTCGGCCGCCACCCGCCGGGCCAGCCATTCGTCGTCGGTCCACCGGTGGGCGGAACTGGTGATGACGCTGGCCGTGGCGGGCGGCGCCTCGGTGGCGAAGGCGAAGGGGTCGGCCTTGAGGGTGACGGCACCCTCGCCGGTGAGGATCTCGTACTTGTACCGCTGACCGGGACCGACCTCGGGAACGAACAGCTCCCAGACCCCCGAGCTCCCGAGCACCCGCATCGGGCAGAGCCGGCCGTCCCAGGAGTTGAAGTCGCCCACCACCCGCACGCTGCGGGCACTGGGGGCCCACACCGCGAAGGCCGTGCCGTCGACGCCCTGGTGCTGGCGGGGGTGGGCACCGAGGTGGCGCCACAGGGCGCGGTGGCGGCCCTCGCCGAACAGGTGGAGGTCGAGGTCGCCCAGCGTGGGCCAGAACCGGTAGGGGTCGTCGACCGTGAACGACTGGCCACCGGGATAGGTGACCTCGAAGCGGTACGGCCCGATCTCGTCACCCTGGGCGCCCACCTGGACCTCGGTGGCGAAGAGACCGGCGTCGTGGATGCGCTCCATGGCCACGCGCGACCCGTTGTGGAGGCAGAGGACGACGCTGTCGGCGTCGGGCTTCCACGCCCGCACGATGGTCTGGGGTGGTGAGGCGGAGGACGTCGTCGCCGAGCTCTGCTGGGGATGGGGGCCGAGGAGGCGGTGGGGGTCGCCACCGACGCCCGTCACCAACGCGGCGATCTCGCTCGGCAACGGCTCCCCCGCCGGGGGTTCGGGGGCCGGTGGCGACGGGGTGACCGGCTCGGGAACCTCAGACCCTGAGCCGCCCGCCGCCGGAGTGGCCGGCTGGCGGGCCCGGCGTGAGGTGGGGGTCATGGCGCCGTCCTCTTGGTGACGGCAGCGCCGGCGGCGTCGCGTCCGTCCAGGCGTCTCTGGTTGAGGCGGCGCAGGGCGGCGCGGGGAATGCCGATCCAGTTGGGCCGGTGGGCCTTCTCGTAGCCCAACTCGTAGACCGCCTTCTCGAGCTCGAACGCCGACAGCACCGTGTCGACGGCGGCGTCGTCGCCCGGGATGATGTCGCCCTCGCCGATCTTGCCCAGGTAGCCGTCGAGGAAGGCCTGCCGGTTGCGCTTCTCCCAGGCCTCGGCCACCTCGACGTCGGTGCGGTCGGCCAGGCCCGACATGGAGGCGTAGTGGAACGAGCGCAGCATGCCGGCCACGTCGCGCAGCGGTGACGTGGGCCGGCGGCGCTCCTCGACCGACCGCAGCGGCTCGCCCTCGAAGTCGAGAACCACCCACCCGGTGTCGGTGCGCAGGACCTGGCCCAGGTGGTAGTCGCCGTGGACCCGGATGGCCGCTCCGGGGTCGCGGAGGTTCCGCAGTGCACCGAGCACACGACCGGCGGTGTCGGGATCGAGGTCGCCCGGCGGCAGGGCGGCGGCCTGGGTGGCGATCGAATCGGCCCATCCCCGGGCGTCACCGGGCTGGGCGCCGAACGCCTCGGCGAGGGCCAGGTGGAGCTTGGCCGTGACCACTCCCAGTCGCTCGGCCTCACCCGAGAAGTCGCCGCCCGCCTCGGCCGGGTCGGCCGGAGGTGGGGGCGCGTTGGCGTCGATGACGGGCAACGGCTGCGTGTCGTGGACTCCGAACAGGTCGCGCAACGACGTCATCGCCATGGCCCAACCCTCGGTGGCACCCAGCAGATAGGGCTGGAGGACCGCCAGATGGGTGCCGTCGAAGGAGGTCGACGCGAGGGGCGGGGCGACGTGGTCGAACCCGAGGGCGGCCAGGCGCTCGGTGACCTCGACCTCGGGGTTGGGTCCGGGCTGGAGACGGCGGAAGAGCTTCAGGATGAGGCGGTCGTCGTACACCAGCGACGTGTTCGACTGCTCCACCCCGACGGGGCGAACCCGCTCCGCCGTCTCCCGTCCGTCGGTGACCAACCCGAGCAGCGTCAACCCGAGCTCGGGGTCGATGGTGGCTTCGTAGGCCAGCGCCGCTCCCTGTTCGGTCCGGACCTCGCCGAGGATCCCGTCGTCGTGACCGCGGAAGAACTCGGCATGGTCGTCCAGGGCGCGCAGGCCGACCAGCACCTGGTACATCGTCCCGTCGGCCTCCACGACCAGTCCGACCAGGCCCGGCCTCGCCTCCACCATGACCTCGAGCCGGAGCACCTTCAGCGTCGCGGGCGCGTCGATGCCCCCGTACCAACGCTGGCGAGCCAGGAACTCGGCCAGGCCGGGCGTGAGGGCGTCGGCGGAGATCATCCGCGGTCAACCAGGTCGAAGTCCACCAGGTCGAACCAGTAGAAGCCGTAGCTCCCCAGGGTGAGCAGGAACGGCAGGTCGCCGATGCGCGGGAAAGGAACCCGCCCGGCCAGCTCCACCGGCGTGCGTCCCTGGAAGCGGGCCAGGTTCAGCTCCACCGGTTGGGCGAAGCGGCTCAGGTTGTTGACGCACAGGATGGCGTCGTCGCCGACCTGGCGGATGAAGGCCAGCACCGAGGGGTTCTCCGCCGGGAGCACCTCGAAGCTGCCGGTTCCGAAGATCTCGGCCCGGCTGCGGCGCACGTTCAGCATGCGCTGGATCCAGTGCAGGAACGAGCTGGGGTTCCGGAGCTGGGCCTCCACGTTCACCGCCTGGAAGCCGTACACGGGGTCCATGAGCGGCGGGAGGTAGAGCTGGGCGAAGTCGGCCTTGCTGAAGCCGGCGTTGCGGTCGGGGGTCCACTGCATCGGGGTGCGCACGCCGTCACGGTCGCCCAGGTAGATGTTGTCGCCCATCCCGATCTCGTCGCCGTAGTACAGGATGGGACTGCCGGGGAGGCTGAACAGCAGGCCGTGCAGGAGCTCGGCCACCGTGCGGTCGTTGTCGACGAGGGAGGCCAGCCGTCGGCCGATTCCGATGTTGCGCTTCATCCGCGGGTCTTTGGCGTACTCGGTGAACATGTAGTCCCGCTCCTCGTCGGTGACCATCTCGAGCGTGAGCTCGTCATGGTTCCGAAGGAATATTCCCCATTGTGCCCCTTCAGGAATCTGCGGCGTCTGGGCGAGGATCTCGGTGATGGGGTGACGCTCCTCACGGCGGATGGCCATGAACATGCGCGGCATGAGCGGGAAGTGGAAGCACATGTGGCATTCGTC
>CAYTTL010000121.1:0-8478 GCA_964440725.1 uncultured Acidimicrobiales bacterium
TGCGGGTCGCGCACGTTCATGGCGGTGATGGCCCGCACCCTTCCCTACGCACGGCCGTCGGGGCTCGCCAGCGCCTTTCTCGCACCGACCACCGGCCGGCGCGGCGCCGGCGTCGTGCTCCCGGTGGTGGCCCTGGCGGCATCGCTGGCACTGGGCGCCATCGCCTTCGGTGTCGCCGGCGTGGCCGCAGTGGCGGGTCTCGTTGTCGCCGCAGTGGGCGTCGCGGCCCTCGCCCAGCGGCGCCTGGGTGGCTTCACCGGCGACGTCCTGGGGGCGGCCGGGATGATGGGGGAGACGGTCGGATTGCTCGTGGCCGCGGCCCGATGGTGAACGCATGGACCGGTGCCGCCGGTGGCATCCTCGTCGACCGGCTCGTGGGTGAGCCCCACCCCACCCTGCACCCCGTGGTGGGCTTCGGGGCGGCGATGCGCCGCCTGGAGGGCGTGGTCTGGCGTGACGCCCGCGCCCCGGGAGCGGTCTATGCCGGCATCGGGATCGCCGCGGGGGCGGGCGCCGGGGCGGTGCTGGGCTCCACCCTCGCGGCGACGACGATCGCTGTCGGCGGGCGGGCGCTGATTCGGGCCGCGGGGTCCGTGTCCACCGCCCTCGCCGCCGGCGACGTGGAGGAGGCCCGCGCCCTGCTCCCGGGCCTGGTCGGACGCGACACCGCCGGCCTGGACCACAAGGCCATGGCCCGCGCCGTCGTGGAGTCGGTGGCCGAGAACACCGTCGACGCGGTCGTCGCCCCCGCTCTGTGGGCGGCGCTGGCCGGCGCCCCGGGGGCGATGGCCTACCGGGCGGCGAACACCCTCGACGCCATGGTGGGTCACCGCTGCGACCGGTACGGGCGCTTCGGTTGGGCGAGTGCCCGTCTCGACGACGTGGCCGGGTGGGTTCCGGCACGCGTCACCGCCGCCCTGGTGGTGGCGGTCCGCCCCCGGTCGGCCGCCGCCGTGTGGCGGGCGGTGTGGCGTGATGCCGGGCGCCACCCGTCCCCGAACGCCGGCGTGGCCGAGGCCGCCTTCGCCGCCGCCCTGGGCCTGCGCCTGGGCGGTCCCAGCAGCTACGACGGTAGGGTGGAGCTGCGCCCGTCCCTGGGTGACGGCCGTCCACCCGAGGCCGACGACATCGCCCGCGCCGTGTACCTGTCGACCGACGTGTCCCTCGCCCTCGCTGCGGTGCTGGCCACCGCCGGCGTGGTGGCGGGGCGCCGGGCCCGCAGGAGGCGCCGGTGACCGGCATTACCGTGCCCCCGCCCGGCCCGCACGGGGGCGACGGGGCCCGCCTGGCCGCGGCTCTGGGAATCGATCCCGGGGGCGTCGTCGACCTGTCGGCCAGCCTGAACCCGTGCGCCCCCGACGCCGGGGACGTGGTCGGCAAGCACCTCGACGCCGTCGCCCGGTACCCCGACCCCGCTCCGGCCACCGCCGCCCTGGCCGCCGCCCTCGGCGTCGACGACGACCGGGTCGTGCTCACCAACGGTGGGGCCGAGGCCATCGCCCTGGTGGCCGCCGAGGTCGGGGGGTCGGTGGACGAACCCGACTTCGCCCTGTACCCGCGCGGCGACGGCCCCCGGTGGCGCTCGAACCCCCACAATCCCGGTGGCCGCCTGGCCGGGCCCGCCATCGCCGCCCACGTCTGGGACGAGGCCTTCTATCCGTTGGCGACGGGTTCATGGACCCGCGGCGACGCCGACCGCGGGGCCATCGTGGTGGGCTCGCTCACCAAGGTCTTCGCCTGCCCTGGGCTTCGCCTCGGCTACGTCGTGGCTCCCGACCCCGCCCTGGCCCGACGCATCGCCGCCCGCCAGACCATCTGGTCGGTGAACGCCCTGGCGACGGCTGCCGTCCCCGACCTCCTGGCCTTGGCCGACCTCACCGGTTGGGCGGCGCTGATCGCGTCCCGCCGAAACGACCTGGCGACCGTGTTGCGGTCGTCGGGACTCACGCCCGAGCCTTCCGACGCCCCCTGGCTGCTCGTGCGGGCGCCGGGGCTGCGGGCCCGGCTGGCACCCCAGGGCGTGCTGGTGCGCGACTGCGCGTCGTTCGGTCTGCCCGACCATGCCCGGATCGCCGTCCCCGACCCCGCCGGTCTGGCCCGGCTCGCCGATGCCCTGAGCGTCACCGGCACGGGGAGCGGTCGATGAGCGGCCACGGCCGCAGTACCGGGCTGTTGATGGTCTGCGGCACGGCCAGTGACGTGGGAAAGAGCCACGTGGTCACGGCGCTGTGCCGCCTGTTGCACCGCCGGGGAGTACGGGTGGCGCCGTTCAAGGCACAGAACATGGCCCTCAACTCGGCTGTCACCCCCGGCGGCCACGAGATCGGCCGTGCCCAGGCGGTGCAGGCCGCCGCCGCGGGTGTCGACGCCGAGGTGGCCATGAACCCGGTGCTGCTCAAGCCCACCGGGGAGCGCACCAGCCAGGTGGTCGTGATGGGCGTGCCGGTGGGGCATCTCGATGCCGCCGCCTACCAGGCGTACAAGCCCGGGCTGCGGACGACGGTCCTCGCCGCGGTGTCCGACCTGCGGGCCCGGTTCGACGTGGTGATCATGGAAGGCGCCGGGAGCCCGGCCGAGATCAACCTGCTGGGCAACGACATCGTCAACCTCCGTCTGGCTGCCGCGGTGGGCGCCCCTGCCGTGGTCGTCGGCGACATCGATCGTGGCGGGGTGTTCGCCGCCCTGTACGGCACCGTGGCCCTGCTGCCGGCGGACCTGCGCCCCCTCGTGCGCGGCTTCGTGATCAACAAGTTCCGGGGCGACCCCGCCCTGCTCGGGGACGTCACGGCCGACCTCGAGCGCCGGTGCGGCGTGGCCACCCTGGGGGTGCTGCCGTGGATCCACGACGTGGCGCTCGACGCCGAGGACTCCCTCGCCCTGGCCGGCCGCCCGCCCCGCGCCCAAGGCCCACCGCTGGGCGACACCCTCGACGTGGCGGTGATCCGGCTACCGAGGATCGCCAACTTCACCGACCTCGACGCCCTGGCCACCGAGCCCGGTATCGGCCTGCGCATGGTCGACCATGCCGGCGCCCTCGGTGATCCCGATCTGGTGGTGCTGCCCGGCACCAAGGCGACCGTCGACGACCTCGAGTGGCTCCGCGGGCAGGGCCTCGACCGGGCGCTGGTGCGGGCCCGGTCGCAGGGAAGCGCCGTCGTCGGGATCTGCGGTGGCTACCAGATGCTGGGGCAGGTGATCGTCGACGGGGTGGAGTCGGGCCGCGGTCGGGTCGCGGGACTCGGGTGGCTCGACGTGGTCACCGAGTTCGGTGCCGACAAGGTCACCCGCCAGCGTCGAGGCCGGTCGCTCGCGCTGTCACCCGCTCAGGGGGCCGCTCGGGCCCTGCCTCCCGCTCAGGGGGCCGCTCGGGCCCCGGGGCACCGCCTCTCCGGCTACCAGATCCACCACGGGCGGGTCGCGGCCGGTGCCGGCGCCACGCCGTGGATGCACTTCGACGACGCCTACGGAACGGAGTCGGAGGGGGTTGTCGCCGACGGGGACGGGGAGGGAACCGTGTTCGGCACGACGCTGCACGGGGTGTTCGACGACGACGGCTTCCGTGCCGCCTTCCTGCTCGACGTGGCCGCCCGCCGGGGGCGCGCCTTCGTCCCCGCCACCCGCTCGTTCGCCGCCGCCCGCGAGTCCCAGATCGACCGCCTCGCCGACATGGTCGAAGCTCATCTCGATCTCGCCGCCGTCGACGCCCTGATCGGTCACGGTGTCGAGGCCGGTCCCTGCGTTCAGGCCACGCAGGCCGGCCACGGCGTTCAGGCCACGCAGGCCGGGGAGCCCGCCCGATGATCCTCGTCCTCACCAACGCCGACACCGAGATCCTCGCCCTGCGGACGGTGCTCGAGGGCCTCCCCGAGGGGTTCCCGGTGGTGCGGGCCGCCAACCCCACGTCGCTGGATGCCGCGCCCGCGCTCGACGGTGTCGACGTCGTGCTGGTCCGCCTCCTGGGTGGCCGCCGGGCGTGGGAGGACCCGTTCGACCGACTGGCGGCGCGATGCCGCGATCGGGGCGTGCCCCTCCTGGCCTTCGGGGGCGAGGCCCAACCCGACGCCGAGCTGACCGCAGCGTCGACGGTGCCCGCGGCGACGGTGGCCCAGGCCTTCGAGTACCTCGTGCACGGCGGTCTGGCCAACACCGAGCACCTCTTGCGCTTCGTCGCCGACGCCGTGTTGATGGGCGGGTTCGGCTTCGACGCCCCGGTGGAGCTCCCCGCCCACGGCGTCCTCGGAGGTCGCCCGCCCGCGGCGGCGGGGCCCGTCATCGGCGTGGTGTTCTACCGGGCCCACGTGCTGTCCGGCAACGTGCGCTTCGTCGAGGACCTCTGCGCGGCCATCGAGGCGCGAGGCGCCGCCGCCGTGCCGGTGTGGTGCTACTCGCTGCGACCCGACGCCTCAGGCCGGGTGCCGGCCCTCGAGCTGCTGGCCGAGCGGTCGGTTGACGTGGTCGTCACGACCGTGCTGGCCATGGGTTCGGCGCGCGACGACGACTGGGACGCCTCCGCCCTCGCCTCCCTCGGCGTCCCCGTCGTGCAGGCGGTCGCCGCCACCCAGCCGCGATCGGCGTGGGAGGAGAGCACCGCGGGCCTCGGTCCCCTCGACGTGGCCATGAGCGTCGCCATTCCCGAGTTCGACGGCCGCATCGTCGGGCCGGCGTTCTCGTTCAAGGAGGTGGTCGACGACGGCGACGAGCTGGGCACTCCCGTCACCGCCTATCGCAGCGCGGCCGATCGGGTCGACCGGGTGGCGGGCATCGCCCTGCGCCTGGCCAACCTGGCCCGTGTCCCCAGCGCCGACAAGCGGGTGGCCCTGGTGCTGTCGGCGTACCCGACGAAGCGCAGTCGCATCGGCAACGCCGTGGGCCTCGACACCCCGGCGTCGGTGGTCGACCTGCTCCACGCCATGGCCGCCGTCGGCTACCGGGTCGACCGGATCCCGCCCGACGGCGACACCCTCATGGCCGAGCTGGCCGACGCCCTCTGCTACGACCGCGAGGCGTTGACGCCGGTTCAGCTCGACCTGGTCGCCGGGCGGTGGGGCGGCGGCGACTACACGGCGTGGTTCGCCGGCCTGCCGCCCCTCCTGACCGAGGCCGTGACCGATGCCTGGGGGCCGCCGCCCGGGCAGGTCTACCGCGACGGCGACGACCTGGTGTTCCCGGGCCTCGACCTCGGAAACGTGATCGTGGCCGTGCAGCCTCCCCGAGGCTTCGGTGAGAACCCCATTGCCGTCTACCACTCGCCCGATCTGGCCCCGACCCACCACTACCTGGCCTTCTACCGATGGCTCGACACCGCTTGGGGTGCCGACGCCATGGTGCACGTGGGCAAGCACGGGACACTCGAGTGGCTGCCGGGCAAGGGCGTCGGCCTGTCGGCGGCGTGTGCGCCCGACGCCGCCCTCGGCGACCTGCCGCTGGTGTACCCCTTCGTGGTCAACGATCCGGGCGAAGGCACACAGGCCAAGCGTCGGGCCCACGCCGTGGTCGTCGACCATCTGGTCCCACCCCTCACCCGCGCCGACACCTACGACGACCTGGCCCGCCTGGAGACCCTGCTCGACGAGTACGCCCGGGTGGCCGCCCTCGACCCGGCCAAGCTTCCCGCCATCCGGGCCCAGGTGTGGGAACTGCTCGTGTCGGCCGAGATCCACCGCGACCTGGGTCTGGGTGACGCGCCGTCCGCCGACGAGTTCGACGACCTCGTGCTCCACGTGGACGGCTACCTGTGCGAGCTGAAGGACGCCCAGATCAGGGGCGGGCTCCACACGTTGGGACGACCGCCCGCGGGGGACGCCGAGCTCGACCTGGTCCTGGCCCTGACCCGGCTGCCCCAGGGACCGGTGCCATCGCTGCGGGCGACGGTGGCGGCGGCGTTGGGCGTGGGCGACGACCGTGTCGGCGTCGACGCCGTCGAGGCCGAGTGCCGACGCCTCGTCGCCGCGGTGGCCGCCGACGGCTGGCGGTACGAAGGTGACGACCTCACGCTTGCGTGGGTGTGCGATCGGCTCCACCCGGCCCTGTCGGCCACGACCGACGAGGTCACCAACACCCTCGGCGCCCTCGACGGCCGCTACGTCCCCGCCGGTCCCAGCGGAGCCCCCAGCCGGGGGATGGCGCACGTGCTGCCCACCGGGCGCAACTTCTTCTCCGTCGACCCCAAGGCCCTGCCGTCGCGCCTGGCCTGGGACGTCGGGCGGGCCCTGGCCGACCGGTTGATCGAACGTCACGTGGCCGAGACGGGTCAGCCCCCGGAGTCGGTCGGCCTGGTGGTGTGGGGGACGGCGGCCATGCGCACCTCGGGCGACGACGTGGCCTGCGCCCTGGCCCTCCTCGGAGCCCGGCCCATCTGGGCCCCCGAGTCGGGGCGGGTCACCGGGGTGGAGGCCGTTCCCCTGGAGGAGCTCGGTCGTCCCCGCATCGACGTCACCGTGCGCATCTCCGGGTTCTTCCGCGACGCCTTCCCGAACCTGGTCCACCTCCTCGACGACGCCGTGGCCCTCGTCGCCGCCCTCGACGAGGCGCCGGAGACGAACTACGTGCGCGCCCACGGCGCCGGCGACCCACGCATCTTCGGGGCCAAGCCCGGGGCCTACGGCTCGGGGATCCTGCCCCTGCTCGAGTCGCGCGACTGGCGCTCCGACGAGGACCTGGCCGCCGTGTACCTGGCCTGGGGGGGATTCGCCTACGGCCGGGCGGGCATGGGTGTCGCCGCCCCCGACGCCATGCGCCGCCGGTTCGCGGCCATCGACGTGGCCATGAAGAACCAGGACAACCGGGAGCACGACATCTTCGACTCCGACGACTACCTCCAGGACCACGGCGGCATGGTCGCCACCGTGCGGGCGCGCACCGGCGCCCAGCCCCGAGCCTTCTTCGGCGACTCGTCGGATCCCTCCCGGCCGAAGGTGCGGTCGTTGGCCGAGGAGGCGGCCCGGGTCGTGCGCACCCGGGTGGTCAACCCGAAGTGGATCGCCGCCATGGTGCGTCACGGGTACAAGGGTGCGTTCGAGATGGCGGCCACGGTCGACTACCTCTTCGGCTACGACGCCACCGCCCGGGTGGTCGAGGACTGGATGTACGAGCGGGTCACCGAGGCCTACGTGGGCGACCCCGAGGTGCGCAAGTTCTTCGAGCAGTCGAACCCGTGGGCCATGCGGTCCATCGCCGAACGCCTGCTGGAGGCCGACGAGCGCGACCTGTGGGACGCGTCCGACCAGGCCCTGGCCACCCTGCGCTCGGCCCTCCTCGAAGCCGAGGGCTGGGAGGAGAGCCGGTGACACCCCCGAAAAGCCGTTCTGGGCAGGTTTCGGGGGGCCAGGGGCCCCCGGAACCTGACCAGTTCCCGTTTGCTGCGGTGGTCGGCCAGGACGACGCCAAGCTGGGCCTGCTGCTGGCCGCTGTCGACCCGTTGATCGGCGGCGTGCTCCTGAGCGGGGCCAAGGGCTCGGCCAAGACCACGCTGGCCCGGGGCCTGGCCGGCCTCCTCCCGGGAGACGCGCCGTTCGTGGAGCTACCCCTGGGGGCCACCGAGGACCGGGTGATCGGGTCGATCGACCTGGCCGCGGCGCTGACCGGCGGCGGCGTCCAGTTCCGCCCCGGGTTGCTGGCAACGGCGGACGGCGGGGTGCTGTACGTCGACGAGGTCAACCTGCTGGCCGACCACCTGGTCGACGTGCTCCTCGACGTGGCCACGTCGGGGGTCAACCGCATCGAGCGGGAGGGCATCGCCCACACCCACCCGAGCCGGTTCGTCCTGGTCGGCTCGATGAACCCCGAGGAAGGGGAGCTGCGGCCCCAGTTCCTCGACCGGTTCGGCCTGTCAGTCGACGTGGTCGCCGAGGTCGACCCCGATCGGCGGGCCGAGGCCGTGCGGCGCCGCCTCGCCTTCGACGCCGACCCCGCCGCCTTCACCGCGGCATGGACCGACGACCAGGACGACCTCCGCCGTCGCCTGACCCGGAACACACCCACGACGCCGCCCGCAGCCATCACCGCCGAGCTGACGCGCACGGTGAGCACCCTGTGCGCCGGTGTCGGCGCCGAGAGCCTGCGCGCCGACCTCGTCACGTGCCGGGCGGCGGCCGCCCTCGCCGGCCTCGAAGGACGGGGTGAGGCCGGCGTCGACGACGTCCGCCGGGTGGCGCCGCTGGCCCTGGGCCACCGCCGGCGCCGCCAGCCGTTCGAACAGCCGGGAATCGACCCCGGCGACGTCGACCGGGCCCTCGACGAGGCGGGGTCGGGCACCGGTGGCGAGGGTCAGCCCGAGGCGGCCGGCGACGACCCCGAGCCCGATGCCGGCGAGGGGGCACACGACGGCGGGGACGACGCGGGGCCGGCTCACGGCGGCGGGGCGGCCGACCGGGTCGCCACCGCAGCCGCCCCCAACCCGGTGATGCGCCTGGAGGCACCCCGGTCGACAGCGGGCGCCGACGGGCGCCGGTCGACGACCACCGGGGCCAGGGGGCGGCT
>CAYTTL010000122.1:0-2627 GCA_964440725.1 uncultured Acidimicrobiales bacterium
GCGAACGGCCTCCGGACCGTGAGTGGGTGTCGTTCGACGACGACGTCGAGAACCGCACGTGGGTGTTCGACGTCACCTTCCTGCTGTCCCGGTGGACGTGCATCTTCGGCGAGGGGTGCCAGGGGGTGCTCACCGCTCCCGCTCCCGAGCTCGTACAGGGGTGCTGCTCCTACGGGGCGCATTTCACCGATGCCGACGACGTGGCCCGGGTGGAGGCGGCGGCCGCCACCCTCGACGCGACGCAATGGCAGTTTCGCCGCCAGGGTCGCAGCCGGGGTGTCTGGCGCACGACGACGGAGGGTGAGACCGTCACCCGCCTGGTCCAGGGGGCGTGCGTGTTCCTCAACCGTCCCGGCTTCGAAGGCGGGCCGGGGTGCGCCCTTCACCGCGCCGCCCTCGACCGGGGCGAGCGGCCCATGGACCTGAAGCCCGACGTGTGCTGGCAGCTCCCTCTGCGCCGGGAGGACCGCCCCGACGGCGACGGCCATGTCACCACCACGCTGTCGGAGTGGCACCGGCGGAACTGGGGGGCCGGAGGGGCCGAGTTCCACTGGTGGTGCACGGAGGCGCCCGAGGCGTTCGTCGGCCAGGACCCGGTGTATGTCACCATGGCCGACGAGCTGGAAGCCATGGTGGGCGAGTCCGTCTACCGGCGCCTGGTCGCCTGCCTCGACGCCCGCCGCCGACCCCACCAGCTCGGCGTCACTCCCCTCCCCCACCCCACCGTACGACCCCACTAGGCAGAGCGCGCCCGGAGGCGGGGCCGTCGGCCGTGACTACTCGGGCTCGGTCGGTTCCTCGTCCTCGGAGGCCAGGCACCAGCTGGCGTGCTCGTCCTCGGGGTCGGCCCCGCACTCCGGGCACGGTTCGACGATGACCTCGGTGCTGCGCTTCAGCGCACGCGCCTCTTCGAAGCGCCGATGCCTTCCCTTCTTCACGTGCCGGTACTCCTGCGACGACGGGACGAACCGGGGCAAGTGTACCGCCGCCCGTCGTCGGTGCGGTGCAGGTCGGCGATGGGTACCGTGCGTGCATGGGTGACGAGTTCGACGCCGAGGCCATGGTCAACCGCTTCCGGGAACGGGCCACCGCCGTTCGCAGCCGCGGCATGCCTCCGCTCGAGGGCGTCGACCGGCGACGGTTCCTCGACCGCATGAAGGTCGATTATCAGGACTTCGCCATGCTCGGCGACGCCACCGGCACCATCGAGGACGGTTTCCTGGTCCTTCGGGTCGACCTCCGCCCCGCCGCCTCGGAGGAGGACCGGCCCGCAGGTCCGCCGGGGACCCCGGGCCCGCCGGGAAGCTAGGCGGCGGTCCGGTTCTGCGCGGCGGGCGAGGACGACGACGACTTGCGGGTTCCCTGGCGGAGGGCCATCACCTGGGTCACACCCTGGACGAGGGCACACTCGGCAAGAGCCGCACCCCGCTCGTTGCGCCCGCGGCGGGCCCGTGAGTACTGGGCGCGCTGGCGTCCCCATGCGTGCAGATCCATCTCTTCTCCTCCATCACCTCGCGGCAGTGTGTACGAGATATCCATCGGAACCGCGGGCCGGTCACTTGATGGCGAAATGCCGTCCCGGCCGCGCGCGGGCGGGGACTCCCTGCTATCCGGGACTCCCGCCTATCCGGGACTCGACCCGCGAGCCACGGGGCGCCCGCTGCCGACCCAGGCCTTGGTGCCACCGGCCACCGACATGGCATCGACACCCTGCGTGCGGAGGAACTCGGTGGCCTTCGCACTGCGGACACCCGAGAGGCAGATGACGTAGACCGGGCCCTCGGTGGGAAACTCGCCGACCCGCATGCCCACCTCCGACAGGGGGATGAGGCGGGCGCCGGGCACATGGCCGGAGTCGTACTCATCGGGCTGGCGCACGTCGATCACGGCCGCTCCCCCGGTCCGGGCCACGTCCAGCTCGTCGACGTCGACCTCGGGCACCGAGGGCGGCATCGGGGGCATCGTGCTCATGGGTCGGTGCCTCCGGGGTCGGTGTCGGGCGTTGCCGCGGCGGATGCCCGTAGAAACCCGGCGCGGACGTAGGGGGCGCTGTCGCCCAGGTCGGCCCCGATGGCGGCGCGAGCGGTGTCGGCCGAGAGCACCACCAGGCGGGCACTGGCCTCGGCGCACCGTTTGCCGGCGTCGTTGAGCACCCGGGCCCGGGCGTTCACCGACACCTCGTCGTGGCTCTCCACCACCGCCTCGACCCGGTGGGCGACATCGACCATGACCGGCCGCCGGAAGCTGGCCCGCGACGTCCGGACACAGCGAAGCGCCCGGCGATGCTGATCGCCGCCCAGGCCATGGCCTCGTCGAGGATGGTGAGCACCAGGCCACCGTGCACGAACCGGGGCGCTCCCGAGTAGGAGGGCCCGAGGGTGAACTCCGACGTGACGGTGTGGGCTTCGTCGTCGTGGACGAAGGAGAGCCGTAGCCCGCTGGGATTGGCGGGATCGCAGACGAAGCACGCGGCCGGGAACCCGAAGGCGGTGTTGTCCAGGGCGCGTACGGCCATGAAATCGACCCTACACCCGGCTCCACGGGCCGCTCGGGCCTCTATGCCCCGCTCAGGGGGCCGCTCGGGCCTCTATGCCCCGCTCAGGGGGCCGCTCGGGCCTCTATGCCCC
>CAYTTL010000122.1:2727-8413 GCA_964440725.1 uncultured Acidimicrobiales bacterium
GGGGCCGCTCGGGCCTCTATGCCCCGCTCAGGGGGCCGCTCGGGCCTCTATGCCCGCTCGGGCCCAGGTCGACCACCAGGGCGCAGTGGTCGGATACCGGCAGGCGGCGTGCCTCCACCGACGCGGCCGGAAGCGCTCCGAGGGCGAGGGCGTGGTCGATCTGCACGGAGGGGCGGTCGGCGGGGAAGGTGGCCACCCGGCCCAGTGACCGCCAACCCGTCACCAGGCGGGGAACCGCCCCGGGGAGGTTGAGGTCGCCGAGCAGGACACACGGGCCACCGCCGGCGGCCAGAACGCGGATGACGCGTCGCAGTTGCACCACGTTCCAGCCGGGGACGAACGACAGGTGGGTCGTGGCAACCGCCAGACGGCCGCCGGGCGTGTCGATCTCGGCCGTCAGACAGACCCGGGGCTCGTCGGCCAGCAGGATCACCGTCCTGTTGCCGGGAACGAACACCGGCGATCGACCCCGGGCGGCGGCCAGGCGGGTGACGTGCCAGCGCGTCACCGGCCACCTCGAGATCAGCCCCACCCCGTAGCCCCCGACGGCGGGCTCCCGTTCGGCATCGTCATCGTCGTCCGCCACTCGCCAGTGGCCACCGGGCTCCCCGATGATGGCTGGTTGGAACCGCCAGTGGTCGACCTTCATTGCCTCGGCGATGGCGCCCGTCTGGTCGACCCCACTCGAGCGCGGCTGGTGACGGTCGATCTCCTGCAGGCACAGCACGTCCGCCTCGAGCGAGACGCACGCCGCGACCAGGTGGTCGATCGGAGCGTGTGAGCCATCGAGGGCCCCGCCGTGGAGCACGTTGAAACTGGCCAGGCGCACCGAGTGGGGATCAGCCCCCGGCGTTCGTACGGGGGTCCACCGTGTGACGAACCGGCCTTGCGGTCACCGGTCGCACTGCACAAGCACCGCTGTCGATGGCCACGTCGTCGACCCTAGTGGCGGGGCAGCGCCACGGGCGCCACCGCGGCGGGGGGCGGGCGCTGACGACGACGAACGCCCAGGTCGCGCCGGGGAGCGCGGCCTGGGCCTGGGTGCGGTGGCGACGATGTCAGTTGACGGTCACGACCCCGCTCTTGACCGTGCGGAACCGGGCCTCGTAGGAGCCCGAGCGCAGCGTGGCGGGGACGGTCAGTTGCATGGTGCCGCTGGTGGTGCCGCCGGTGTAGCGCCAGGCGACCGGGCTGGTGCCGCCGACCGGGTAGAGGGCGATCCAGTCGGCCGACGTCGGGTTGACGACCCCGCTCCAGGTGAGGGTCAGGGCGTCGCCGGCGTCGATCACCGACTGCCCGGAGGTGAGCGACATGGGCAAGACGGTGGCGACGAAGTCGAGTTGGTTGGCGGGGTCGGTGCACATGGTGAACTGCATGTTGTTGTTGGTGTCACCGGAGTACACGGCCCTCCAGGAGTAGTTGCCCGGAGTGGTGAGGGTGAACGGGAGCGACCGGTAATTTCCGTTGGCGTTGACCGCTCTTACCGAGGTGAAAAGCGGGGTGCCGGCGCAGCTCCCATTGTTATTGGGGCCGTAAAGCATCCAGGTGATGGTTCCGGTGGGCCCGGTGGGACCGACGCCTCTTCTGAGGTAAGCGGTGTTGGTGACGACCCCGTCGGCCGACACGTCCGAGGCGTCGCTGGTGAGGGAGACATTGCGCTTGGCCGCCGACGTGGTCGCCGAGGCCAGGCCGCAGGCCGACGGCGTCGTGGGATTGTTGTTGGCGTCGCCGCTGTAGCGGGACACCCAGCGGTACGTGCCCGCGGTGTCGGTGGTGAAGCGGCTGGAGACGTAGTAGCCGTTGCCCGACACCGGGGTGGAAGCGGTGAACAGGGGAGCGTCGCTGCAGGTGGGGTCGCTGGGACCGTACAGATTGAAGGTGATGGAGCCCGTGGGGTTGACGGCGCCGCTCAGGTTGCCCGAGGCGGAGATCGGGGTGCCGACCCACCAGCCGTAGGTTGCCTGACTCGTCAGGACGGGTTCGGCGAGGGACTCGTCAGCGGACGCGGGGGCCTGTGAGGCGGTGAAGGCAACGACGGCCAGCAGGGCGACCGAAGCGACGGAGCGGAGAAACGTACGGCGGGATCTCAAGTCTGTGATCATGGCCCGGGTATCGGCTGGCACCAAAAAAACCTTTAACCAGGCCCAGACCCGGCGATATGGGCGTTCATGTCGCCCTGACGGTCAGACACTCGACCGTCTGTGGCGCTCGGCCGACCCGTCCGTTGGGGGGTCGTCTTGGCCAGAACCGCCCGAGGCGGGGGCGCCCGGACGGCGCCCGCCCAGGCGACGGCGGCCGGCACGGCCGTGGCCGCCGGGCCAGCGGTGAGAACCGCCGAGGGCCCGAGGCCGAGCAATGCGGTGAGGTCGAGGCGACACCGTCGGGGCCCGGCCTGCGCTCACCCCGCCCCGGGGGGGTCCTGGCCGCGACGCTCGTCGACGTGGCGCCGTAGAGCTCGAAGAAGATGCCCGGGGCATTCCGTGTGGTTGAAGGGGAGTCGTTGCCCAAGCCTGCGGAGCGATCAATGTGGCTGTGTCGGTGGAGGTGCCCCAGGAGCCGCTGGGCGCGGCGGCCACGGTGGTGATGTCGGGCTCGCCGGCAAGAAGCGGCGCCTGGTCGCCGCTGCAGTTGCGCGCCTCGATGGGGGGCAGGACCGAGACACAGCCCCAGCACACCGGTCTGCGTCGGCGTCCGATGCGGAGTGCGGTCGACGGTCGGCACCCTCAGGGTATGGACCGTGTGGTTGATGATGCATTGCTCGAGAGGGTCGAGCAACAGCGTGCCTTCGCCGTTCGGCGGGGTCTCGCCCAGGAGGTCGGGTCCGGGAAGGCAGGCGCGCGGACGGGCAATGCCGGCGGCTGGCCCCCAACGGCAATCGGAAGACTCGGCAAGCGCTCAAGCGTCTTGACGGCCAAGCGACCGGGCGGAGCCGTCGTCGAGGTGACAGCAGTTTGGCTCGAACCCCTCATGCTTGCGCTACGCCTCGGGCTCTCCATCGAGGCGCGCCGAGACCAGGCCACATCCAGCCGGGGAACACGTTCCTGGCCTTAGGGGCTTCCACAGCGCCCAGCAATCTCGTCACCCGGAGAGCGGGGTGACTGAGGGCGGTACCGACAGGTATCAGCGTAAGGGGTCTGGTGCCACAACCGGGTGTTGCGACGGCAGCCTCGGCCGCGCGCCTACTCAGCGCTACGGAACTTCAGTCTTCTCGAAAAGGAAGCGGCCGCTCCTTCTTCGGCTTCAGTCGCCGATCCGAAATGTTCACCGGCATCCAATAGTTGCCCAGAGATTCCAGTCTTCGCCTGCTGGATCAAGAACTCCACCGAAGATAGCCGATCAAGACACTGCTGCTGGAGAGAGCGCATATGCTCATAATCCCGTCGACCCTCAGCGACAACAGCCTCGACATTGGCCCGAGCAGTTCGCTCTATCCGAGCGGCCTCTTCTTGCGCTCTTCGCTGGATCGCCGAACCTTCACCTCGAGCGGAAGCTATCAAGGCGTCGACATCCGAACGGGCTGCGGCACGCAGACCTGCTGCTTCTTGCTCGGCCTTGACTCTTAGGTCTTCTGCCTCGGCATAGTACGCCTTGGCAACTTGACTCAACTCAGATGCCTCTTCTTCCGCTGCGCTGCGAATCGCATTGGCTTCTTGCTCGGCCTCGATCTTGAGGTTCTCGGCCGCCTGCGAGGCTGTGGCAAGTATGGAGGCAACGTGAGAGCCGACGTTCTCGAAAGTTGGACTGCTGGATTGAGCGGCAGCCTCGGCTGCAGCAGAACGAACGGCATCCTGCGCTGCCTGAATAGCCGTACGGTATTCCGAGGCGATCAGCCTCAGAAACGCGTCAACGCGTTCCGTATCATAGCCTCGGCGACTGATCGGGAAGGTCGTTCGATCGATCTGGTCAATTTCCACGCTTGGCCTCCTCAATTTCGGATGGTATCACCCGGCTCTCGGGCGAAGGTGGGAGGCCATGGCTGAGGGGACCAAGAAACGGACTGCTGGTTGAGTGTAGTTCCACTCAGCCGACGCCATGGACCAGCGACCGCCGCACCGTCCCCGTAAGGGAACGTGTCCGCCGAAACCCCATCGGGCTCGCCAGACAATCTCCGGCGACAGGGCGTCCAGTCAGGCTGCACGCAGATTGCCCACGGCGTAGGCTCAGGCCCGTGGCTCCGGTCGGTGTGTCCCAGGGGAAATGAGCATCGGTCACTGGAGGCTGCGTTGGGTGGCGTTGCGTACGTTGGGGTCGTTGGTGAGCGTTGCAGGTCGAACGCCGTTGGGCGAGCCGATCGTCGTTGTTGATTCCGATCGACTTGTGCTGCATCGTGAGACCGGTTCCTTCTGGGTAGCAGCCCGTTGCCGCAAGTGCGGAAGAGAGACCGCGTGCATCGACTTGGGCGCCCATGAGCGCGAATGTCCTGGGGCTGTTCCGCGCCCAACTCCAGCGCGTGCGAAGTCCGCTTCTGTCCGTGACCGGCCGCCCCGTCACCCGATTGAAAAACAAAAGGCGACCTCTCCAAACCGTGCGCAGGCGAAATTCGCGCCTGTCCATGGGCGACCGCACCGTCGGACGATCGAGAGGCCGAAGCCGACCGCTCCGAACCCAGCCCGGGGGAAGTCGGCGCCTGTCCGGGAACGACGACGCCGTCGGCCGGTCGGGAAACCAAAGGCGACCAAGAAATCTCGTCGCTCGAGTCACAGACCAGTCGCCGGATCAGGACGACGGCCCGGAAATGTCCAGAGTCGCCCGAGATCTCGGATGGGTACGTGGCCCGCCAAGTCACCGCAATTGGCATCGATCTACGTTTCCGCAGTCTTGATCCTAGGCTTTCTTCTCTTGATCGCCGCGCTCGTGATTTTCCTACTGGCCTGGCTCGATACCGTCACGGGGGGTTTGGCTTCGGGTGGCGTAGACTACACGAGGCTGTAATTCGCCACCTGGCCAGTTGACGGGCCCCGTTGTTCACCGACCAGAGCGTCGTCGAGATCGCTAGGGCGATTTCTGTGGAGGGTGAGGCCGATGCGGTGGCCGGTGACCGGTTGTCCTTGAAGGTGTAGGTACGGAGCTTCTTGGAGCGCCGCTCGCCCGCCGATCTGGCCGCTGGTCTCCGACAGCTCCGCAGCCGCCGGTCCTGCTCGACCGTGAGCAGCCAGGACCCCCCACGAGCATTGTCCCCGGCCCAGTTCTTGGTTCTTCTCGTCCTGTATGCCACGGCGATGGCGTTGCAGGTGGGTGACTACACCCGAGCTCGGTGTTGACCGACTGACCTCCGGTGGCGGGTGGAGCCGTAGACGTCGACCTGGACGTCGGCCGGTACTTACAGGGTGTCGCCACCGCTTGTTCCGTTTCCGCCTCGGTCGCCGCCGCTCCCGCGCTTCGCCGCAGCAACCTTCTCCATGGCGCGGCGTAGCTCCAGCTCCCGGTCCATCATCCGAGAGCGCGCCGCTCGAAACTCGGCCGACCCACCGGTCGCCGCGCCGCTCATGGTCCGCTGGCGCTCGGCGGCGACAACGGGCGAGATGGTGTCGGCGGCCGAGGTGTCCGAGGCCACGACCACCGGCTGCTCGGCGGCGACAACGGGCGAGATGGTGTCGGCGGCGGAGGTGTCCGAGGCCACGACCACCGGCTGCTCGGCGGCGACAACGGGCGAGATGGTGTCGGCGGCCGAGGTGTCCGAGGCCAC
>CAYTTL010000123.1:0-8410 GCA_964440725.1 uncultured Acidimicrobiales bacterium
GAGATCGACCAACCCCTGCGGCGGACCAACCCACCGGTCGAGCAGATCGAGCTCGCCACCAGGGTCGTCCACCGGATCGCTCCGGAGGACATTCCCGCCACCCCGACGTTCCACCAGCACGTCAGCCCCCTGTTCGCCTACTACGTGCGCTACTTCCCGTGGCTGCACACCGTGGAGGCGGGCGACGGGTACATCCAGTTCCTCGATCTCGCCGACCACGGCACCGTCTCGGGACTGGCGTCGACCATCGTCGACCGTCTCTCCCTGGATATCGCCGATTTCGGGCGGATGCCCCGTTCCCGCGACTTCCCCGAAGGCGGGGTGGAGCTGATCCAGCGGTGGATCGACACCGGCATGCAGGAGTGATCCGGCTCCGGCGCTACTGGCTCCTGCCGGCCGCCGTGATCACGGTGACGCTGGCGTTGTTCGGCCTCGTCGCCGCGCTACAGCCGGCGGTGCTCACCGATCCCGACATCGGCTCTCGGGATGCCGGCGTGGCCGCCGCCACCCTCGGCGTGGGCCTGCTGGTGGTGGACGCGTTGCTCCCGGTCCCTTCCAGCGTGGTCATGGTGGCGCTCGGTGCGACCTTCGGCGCACCCCTCGGCGCCGCCCTGTCGCTCCTCGGCTCGCTCGGCGGCTTCCTCGTGGGCTTCGCCGCCGGTCGCGGTGGGCGCGGCCGGCTCACACGGTTCGTCCCCGAGGATGAGCTCCGCCGGGCCGACGCCCTGCTCGACCGGTGGGGCCTCCTCGCCATCGTCGTCACCCGGCCGGTGCCGATCCTGGCCGAGACGACGGCCGCCATGGCCGGCGCGTCGACGATGCGGTTCGCCCCCGCCACCCTGGCGGCGGTGGCCGGCGCCCTTCCCGGGGCGGTGATCTACGCCCTGGCCGGATCACTGGCCGCCGACGCCAGCATGGAGATCGTCGTGCTCGTGACCGTGCTGGCCGTCGGTGGCGCGCTGTGGGCCCTCGGTCGCCGCCGGCCACGTTTCTTGTCGCGCTCGACGACGTCAGGCGTCGTCGGGCGCGACAAGAACGAACAGGCCGGTGTCCGGCCGCCGTAACCACCGCCAAACGGTCGGGGCACGGCGCCGTGCTGCTGGCAAGATGGGGCGATGGGCAGCACGTTCGGACAGGTGTTCCGCATCACCACCTTCGGGGAGTCGCACGGAGGTGGGGTGGGCGTGGTGGTCGACGGGTGCCCGCCGCGTCTGCCTCTCACCGTCGACGACATCCAACCCGATCTCGACCGGCGCCGGCCGGGGCAGAGCAGGCTCACCACCCAGCGCCACGAGGACGACCGGGCGGAGATCCTCTCGGGGGTCTTCGACGGCGTCACCCTCGGCAGCCCGATCGCCATCGTCGTCCGCAACAAGGACGCCCAATCGGGTGCCTACGAGGCCATCAAGGACAGCTTCCGGCCATCGCATGCCGACTACACGACCGAGGCCAAGTACGGCGTGCGCAACTGGCAGGGCGGCGGCCGGGCCAGCGCCCGGGAGACCGTCGGGCGGGTGGCGGCCGGCGCCATCGCCCGCAAGCTCCTGCGCACCGTCGCCGGGGTCGAGGTGTTGTCGTGGGTGAGCAGCGTCCACACCATCGACTCGATGGTGGACCCCGAGGTCGTGACCGGGGTGGACGTCGAGGCGACGGAGGTGCGCTGCCCCGATCCCAAGGCGGCCGAGTCCATGATCGCGGCCATCTCCGACGCCCGCCGGCGGGGCGACTCGCTGGGCGGTGTGGTGCAGTGCGTGGCCCGAGGAGTGCCCGCCGGTCTGGGCGAGCCCGTCTTCGACAAGCTGGAGGCCGACCTGGCGCGCGGTCTCCTGTCGATTCCCGCGGCCAAGGGCTTCGCCGTGGGCAGCGGCTTCGCCGGTACGCGCATGACCGGCATCGAGCACAACGACGCGTTCGTCGCCGGCGACGACGGCGTCGTGCACACCGCGACCAACCGCTCCGGCGGTATCCAGGGGGGCATGACCAACGGCGAGCCCATCGTGGTCGAGGTCGCCTTCAAGCCGACGGCAACCATCGCCCAGCCTCAGCAGACCGTGGACCGCGCCGGCGAAGCCGTCACCATGGCGGCCACCGGTCGCCACGACCCCTGCGTGCTCCCCCGAGCCGTGCCCATCGTTGAGGCCATGGTGTGCCTGGTGCTGGCCGACCACTGGCTCCGCCAGCGGACGGTCGACGTGCTCCCGGCTGCGCCGCCGGTTACCCCGTCGTCGCCTCCGCGGTAGGTCCCACCGGCCCGGAACGGGCCAGGTCGGGTTCGATGTAGATCACCCGCGCATCCGGGCAGGCGGCGCGCACCCGCGTCTCCACGTCGTTGATGGCGGCGGCCAGGCCGGGGACGTCGAGCGTGGTGTCGAAGGCCAGCTTGGCGGCGACCAGCAGCTCCTCGGGACCGAGGTGCTGGGTACGGAGGTGGATGACGCTGTCGACCGATGTGGTCGACTGCATCGTCTCGGTGATCTTGCTCTCCGTGGCCGGCGTCGCCCCCTCGCCGATGAGCAGGCTCTTCATCTCGATGACGAGGATGACGGCGATGACCACCAGCAGGACGCCGATGGCGATGCTACCGGCGGCGTCGAATCGGGGGTTCCCGGTGAGTTGGGCGACGACGACGCCCGCCAGGGCCAGGGCCAGGCCGAACATGGCGCCGATGTCCTCCAGCAGCACCACCGGCAGCTCCGGGCTCTTGGAATGGCGGATGAAGTGCCACCACGACTGGTCGCCCTTGGCGTGGGCCGACTCCCTGACGGCGGTGCGCAGGGAGAACGCCTCGGCCACGATGGCCAGGCTCAGGATCCCGATGGCCCAGGCCACCGACTCGATCTCGTGGGGGTGACGCATCTTCTCGATTCCCTCGAACAGGGCGAAGAGCCCGCCGAGGGTGAAGATCACCAGGGCCACGACGAAGGACCAGAAGTAGCGCTCCCGGCCGTAGCCGAACGGGTGCCGGCGGTCGGCGGTCTTTCGCCCCCGGGACCCGCCCAACAGCAACAGCAGCTGGTTGGTGGAGTCGGCCCCGGAGTGCACGGCCTCGGCCAGCATCGACGCCGCCCCCGTGAACACGAAGCCCACCAACTTGGCCACGGCGATTGCCGCGTTGGCGAAGAAGGCGGCGATGATGGCGCGGCGGCTGCCCTCGTGCATGCTGCGGGATCCTAGGGCCGCCGGACCTGGCTGCCGACCCCGTGTCGACGTGGCGCCCGGGCGCCCGGACAAATTCCTCAAGGTCGACAGCCGCGCCGCCGATAAGGGAGAAGGCGTCCGGAGTCCGGGCGCGCCCGCTCTCGTGGAGGAGCCAGGTGGCAGACCACGGCCGTGTCCTCACCGAGCCCGCCTTCGTCGCGCGCGATGCCGACCTGGCCCGCCTCGCGGGCCTCATCAGCCGTGCCCGCGAGTGGCGCAGCGGAGGCCTGGTCCTGCTGGAGGCCGAGTCGGGCGGCGGCAAGACCCGGCTCCTCGACGAGGTCGAGCAGCGGTCGGGTCCCCAGGCATGGATCGTGCGGGGCCACGGCGTCGAGAAGGCGGCCCAGCGGCCGTTCCAGCTGCTCGAGGGCCTCGTGGCCGACATCGTGGCCCGCTGCCGGGTCGAGCCCCACGTGGCCGACGACCTCCGCCGCCAGGTGGGGGACAGGGCCGGGGCGATCGTCGCCGCCGTCCCGCCGCTGTTCGATGTCCTGGGGGGCCGAGACGGTGACGACGAGCTCAACCTGGGCCCCGAGGCCTACGGCGAGACCCGCAGCATCGCCGCCCTCGGTGCCCTGCTCGACGCCCTCGGCGCGCTCTCCCAGCCGGTCGTCGTGTTGCTCGACGACTGCCAGTGGGCCGACGGCCCCACGCTCCGCCTCCTGTCGGACTGGCAAGCCGGTGTGGACCGTCACGGCAGCCGCGTGGTGGTGGTCGCCGCCTTTCGCTCCGAGGAGGTTCCGCCCGACCACCCGCTGCGGGCCATCGTGCCTCTGGCCTCGATGGCCCTGGCTCGTCTCGGGCCCGACGAGGTGCGCGACCTGGCCGAGTCCATGGCCGGTCACCTCCCGCCTGCGGCCCTCGAGGTGGTGGGTGGCCTCTCGGAGGGCAGCCCGTTCATGGCCGCCGCCGTGCTCCGGGGACTGGTGGAGACGGGCGCCCTGTTCGACGGCCCGACGGGGTGGATGGTCGATCCCGAGCGGCTCTCCGACGTACAGACGTCACGTGCGGCGGCGCTGTTCCTGCTCCGGCGGCTCGAACTGCTGGCGCCTGCCACCCTGCACCTGCTGTCGGTGGGCGCCGTGCTGGGCAAGGAGTTCGACCTCGACCTGGCCATCGCACTGTGCGGGCAGGACCCGGCCCGGTGCGCCCGGGGGCTGGCCGAGGCCTGCCGCCGCCGCATCGTGTGGGTCGACGAGCAGTCGGGGCGCGCCCGGTTGCTGCACGACAAGCTCCGCGAGGCACTGCTGGGTCGGCTCGAGGCCGGCCACCGCCAGGAGCTCCACCTCCTCGCCGCCGAGGCCATCGAGGCCGTCGACGCCGAGAGGGTGTTCGACCTGGCGTACCACTTCGACGCCGCCGGACGAGGCTCGCGTGCCCTGCCCTACGCCCTCAGGGCGGCCGAGCTGGCCCGGGCCCGGCACTCCCTCGACGTGGCCGCCGCCCACTACCGCATGGCCCTGGCCGCCGCCCGGGACAGTGACGCCGGCACCCGGGCGACCGTCGCCGAGGGCCTCGGCGACGTCCTTACCCTGCAGGGCGAGTACGAGGAGGCGACCACACACCTGGAGCTCGCCCTGCTCCTGGCCACGACCGACTCCCAGCGCGCCGCACTCGAGGGCCGGCTCGGAGACGTGGCCTTCAAGCGCGGTGACCAGCGTTCGGCGCGGGTTCACCTGGAGCGGGGCGTCCGCCTGCTCGGCCGCCGCCTTCCCCGCCGGACGCCGGGGTTGCTGTTCGCCCTCCTGGTCGAGGTGCTGGTCCAGGTGGGGCACACGCTTCTCCCCCGCCTCTTCCTCGCCCGACGCTCGCGCCAGGGTGCCGACGAGGAGTTCCTGGCCATACGTCTCTACAGCCGTCTGGCGTACGTCTACTGGTTCAGCGCCGGCAAGGTGCCCTGTGCCTGGGCGCACCTGCGGGAGATGAACCTGGCGGAGCGGTACCCGCCGTCACCCGAACTGGCCCAGGCCTACTCCGAGCACGCCCCGGTGATGACGATGGTGCCGTGGTTCAGCCGGGGCATCGCATACGCTCGACGGTCGCTGGCGATCCGACGCGACCTCGGCGACCTGTGGGGACAGGGCCAGTCGCTCAACTTCTACGGCGTCGTGCTCTACGCCGCCTCCCGCTACCGGGAGTCCATCCAGAAGTGCACCGAGGCCGTCCGCCTCCTCGACCAGACGGGTGACCGCTGGGAGGCCAACACCGCCACCTGGCACATCGCCTTCGCCCACTACCGCCTCGGCGAGCTGTCCGCAGCGGTGGACCTGTCCCGCAACCTGCATCGCGCCGCCCTCGACATCGGCGACGACGCCGCCGCCGGCATCAGCCTGAGCGCATGGTCGCGGGCCTCCGGTGGGCGTCTACCGGCCGAGCTGATCCGAGGGAGAATGGGCCGGCGCAACGACGACGCCCATACGGCCACCGAGGTTCATGTGGCCGAGGGCGTACGCCTCCTGACGGAGGGTTCCTTGGCGGCGGCGGTCAGTGCGTTCGACGAGGCCGACCGCATCGTCCGCCGGGCGGGCCTGCGCCAGGAGTACGTGGCGCCAGTGCTCCCGTGGTTGGCCACCGCCCTGCGGTGCCAGGCCGAGGCCACCTCGCCCTCGTCGCAACGCCGGGCCTTGTTGGCGAGGGCGGCCCGGGCGGCCCGCCGGGGCTGGTGGGTCGCCCGCTTCTATCGAAACAACGCCCCGCACGCCCTGCGGGAACGAGCCATTCTGGCGGCGCTCGGCGGCGACGACGGAAAGGCCCGGCGGCGCTTGATGCAGAGCATGGCGGTCGCCGAGGAGCAGGAGGCCCGGTACGAACTCGCCCTCTCCCGCCGGGCGTGGGGGGCGATGGGTCTCGCCCTCGGCCGCACCGAGGGACTCCAGGTCGTGGCCGACGCCGACGCCGACATCGCGGCCATGATCCCGGACCGTGAAGGCCTGTCCGAGAGCGGCGACCGGACGCTCATTTCCGGTCCGCCGTCGGCCGGCCGCCCCGGCACCGTTCCCGCCGTCGGCCGCCGGATCGCCTGAGGTGGGCCGGCGGCTGGCGCCGGCCGCGACAATGGGCGAATGAGCCAACCCGAGGACGACCGCTTCTTCGAGCCGTTCGTGTACCTGGTGGACGTGACCGACACCTCGGCGCTGGTGTCGTGGGGCGGGTTCTTCCTCGCCCACACGGTCGACGGTTGGGGGGTCGTCGACGACGACGACCTCCCCCCCGGCGCCCGTCGGGAGGGGGGGACGATCGGCGTGCAGTCGGCTCCGTACGGGCGGGCGGTCGTGGAGGTGCTCGGCGGTGACGGCTCGGTGGTGTGCTCGACCGAGGTGACCGACCGCAACCACGCCTGGCTGGAGGGACTCGAACCCGACACCACCTACCGCTACCGGGTCAGCGTCGACGGTGAGCCCTGGGCCGAGGGCGAGCGCCGGGACTGGGCCATCGCGAGGGAGGGGCATGTCGCGGGCCCCGAGCGGGCCGGGCGCGTCTACGACATGACCCTGCGCACCCACCCGGCCCCCGACCAGGCGGTCGCCGCCGCGTTCCTGGTGATCGGCGATCAGGGCGTCGGCATCCAGCGAGAGGACGACGGGCGGCGCCAGGAGGGCGTGGCCCGCACCCTCGAGCACCTGGCCCGCACCCACGCCGTGCGCTTCCTCATCAGCCTGGGCGACAACATCTACCACGGCCCCCATGGGCGGGAGGATCAGTCGGGCGACGAGGACGACGACTGGTACTTCCCGTTCTTCCAGCCCTACCGCTACCTCGTCGACCACCTGCCCCTGTACCCGGCGGCCGGCAACCATGACGGCTCCGACGAGGAGGCCAGCGACGACCGGGCGCAACTCGAGGACAACTTCCACCTCGAGGATCGCTTCGGTGCGCGTCAGGAGAAGGGGCGGGCGTCGCTCGGGCCCGGGTTGTTCTACCGGATGCAGTTCGGCTCACTGCTGGAGCTGCTGTGCGTGGACACCACCTGGGGCGAGGAGCGGGGGACGCACTTCTTCGACGACGACCGCCACCGGCCGTGGCTGGAGGATGCCCTACCGGCGGAAGGTGAGCCGGTCGGGGGCGGCCGTCCCACCTGGCGAATCCCGTTCTGCCACCACCCTGCGCACTGCGCCGGCCCGCACCACGAGAGCATGCAGGAGCAGATCGACTCGCTGCTGCCCCTCTACCACCGGGCCGGCGTCAGGTTGTTGATGAGCGGGCACGAGCACAACTTCCAGCACGGGCGGGTCGACGGTCTCGACTACCTCGTCTCCGGCGCTGCGGCCAAGCTCCAGGAGCGCCCCCCCGTCCGCTTCGACCAGGGCGGGACGCTGTCGTGGGCGGCCGCGCCCCACTGCCTCCTGGTCGAGGTCGACGCCGAGCGGATCACGGTGACGCCCTACGGGCCGACGGAGCCGGGCGAGGTACCGGTCCCCATCTCCCGCCGATCGCCCGACGGCCAGGTCCTCGACAGCCCCATCGTGATCGAGCGCTGAGCCGGCGGTGCCCCGCGCTCACGCCACGGTGGGCGGAGGCGACTTGTCCAACTTCACCACGATCGTGCCCGCGGCGCGGTCGTGCCAGCCCCTGCGCAACGGATCGGGGATCGCCGCCAGGTAGACGACGGGTGTCAGCAGGAACGCACCGGGGATGGGGATGAGGGCGGGGAGGGCCGGCAACAGGTACCGCATGGACGATGCCGTCCAGTCGACCCGGGCACCGTCGTTGATCCGCACCGCCTGGATGCCGAGGATGCGCTTGCCGATCGTCTGGCCCCGGAGGTGGATCAGGACCACCTCGTAGAGAGCGGCGACGAGGGCCGTCCCCACCTCGACGGCGAGCGGGATCCGGAGCGTGCCCTTGTCGGAGTCGAAGTCGGAGGCGACCATGATGACCACCGCCAGGGGAAGGCCGATGATGAGGCCGTCGAGCAGGCGGGCCCAGACCCGCGACCCGATGGTGGCCAGGCGGTCGGTGGACGTGAACGTGGCGGGCGGCGACGGCCGCTCGTCGGGCTGCTCGATCATTCGCTGTCCACCGCGGCCGAGGGTGCGTCGGCGGGAGTGGCCGTTCCGCTCGCCGGGCGCGCCCACGGCGACGTGGCTCGCGAACCCTCCGTCGCCACCGGCTCCTCGTCGCCTTCGCTGTCGTCCCCTCGGACCGGCTCCTCCTCCCGCTGCTCCGCCTCCGGAGGCTCGGGCCCCGGTCCCGCCGGCACCGCGGGCGCGGC
>CAYTTL010000124.1:0-8407 GCA_964440725.1 uncultured Acidimicrobiales bacterium
TGGACGCTCTGCCCTCGGAGCTGGACGCTCTGCCGTCGGAGCTGGACGCTCTGCCCTCGGAGCTGGACGCTCTGCCGTCGGAGCTGGACGCTCTGCCCTCGGAGCTGGACGCTCTGCCGTCGGAGCTGGACGCTCTGCCGTCGGAGCGGAACGGCCTGCCGGTTTAGGCTGAGCAACTCGCGCGACCCGAGGAGCATCCGATTTCCGCCCCTGTCGATCCGGACGTGACCGTCACGACCTCGCTCTTCGGCCAACTGGCCGAACGGGTCGCCATCGGGCGTCGCCGGCTGGGACGCCCCCTCACCCTGGCGGAAAAGGTCCTCTTCAACCACCTCCGCGATCCTGAGTCACAGACCCTGGAGCGGGGCCATTCCTACGCCGAGTTCGTCCCCGACCGGGTCGCCATGCAGGACGCCACCGCCCAGATGGCCCTCCTGCAGTTCATGACCGCCGACCTTCCCCACGTGCAGGTGCCCACCACGATCCACTGCGACCACCTGATCCTGGCTCGTCAGGGGGCGGCGGCCGACCTCGTGGCCGCCACCGACGTCAACGCCGAGGTCTACGACTTCCTACGCACCGCGTCGGCCCGGTACGGCGTGGGGTTCTGGGAACCCGGGTCGGGCATCATCCATCAGGTCGTCCTGGAGCACTACGCCTTCCCCGGGGGCATGCTCATCGGCACCGACAGCCACACCCCGAACGCCGGGGGTCTGGGGATGGTGGCCGTGGGCGTGGGCGGCGCCGAGGCCGTCGACGTCCTGACCGGCGGCTCCTTCGGGCTGCGGTGGCCGCGTCTGATCGGGGTCCGTCTGACGGGAACCCTCTCGGGCTGGACGTCACCGAAGGACGTGATCCTCAAGGTGGCCCAGCTGCTCACGGTGAGGGGCGGCACCGGCGCCATCGTCGAGTACTTCGGGCCGGGCACGGCGACGATCAGCGCCACGGGCAAGGCGACGATCTGCAACATGGGCGCCGAGCTCGGGGCGACCACCTCGATGTTCCCGTTCGACGATCGCATGGCCACCTACCTGAAGGCCACGGGGCGCGAGGAGGTGGCCGACGCCGCCAACGCGGTGGCTGTCGACCTGCGGGCCGACGACGAGGTCGAGGACGACCCCGACCGCTTCTTCGACCAGATCGTCGACGTCGACCTGAGCTCGTTGGAGCCCTACGTAGTGGGCCCCCATACTCCCGACCTGGCCCGCCCCGTCTCGAAGCTCGGCTCCGAGGCTCGAACCAACGGGTGGCCCCTCCACCTTGCCCAGGCCTGCGTGGGGTCGTGCACCAACTCGTCCTACGAGGACATCGGCCGCGCCGCCAGCGTGGCCCGCCAGGCCGCGGCGCGGGGTCTGCGAGCGCAGACGCCACTGCTCGTCACCCCGGGGTCGGAACAGGTGCGAGCCACCGTCGAGCGAGACGGCCTGCTGGCCGACCTCGAGGCCGTGGGCGCCACCGTGCTGGCCAACGCCTGCGGTCCCTGCATCGGCCAGTGGTCGCGGTCCGACATCGCCGACGGCGAGCCCAACTCGATCATCACGTCGTTCAACCGCAACTTCCCCAAACGCAACGACGGCAACGCCCAGACCCTGGCCTTCATCGCCTCGCCGGAGACGACGGTGGCCTTCGCCCTGGCGGGGACCCTCGACTTCAACCCCATGGTCGACGACATCGACGGCGTCCGGCTCGCCGAGCCGACGGGTGACGAGCTGCCCCGCGAGGGCTTCGCCGACGCGGTGAGCGGCTACCTTGCCCCTCCCCCGGGGGGACAGGCGGACGTGGTGATCAGGCCCGACAGCTCCCGTCTCCAGCGCCTCGAGCCGTTCCCCGCATGGGACGGCCGCGACTTCGTGAGCCTCCCGATCCTCCTCAAGGCCCGCGGAAAGTGCACCACCGACCACATCTCGGCCGCCGGGTCGTGGCTGCGCTACCGGGGCCACCTCACCAACATCGCGCGCAACCTGTGGCTGGGGGCCACGAACGCCTTCACCGGCGAGGTCGGAACCACCTGCTGCCCCGTCCACGGAGTCGTGGAGTCGATCCCCGACGCCGCCTTCCACTGCCGGGAGGCCGGCCTGACATGGCTGGCCGTGGGCGACGAGAACTACGGCGAGGGGTCGTCGCGCGAGCACGCCGCCATGGAGCCCCGGTTCGTCGGTTGCCAGGCCGTGATCGTGCGCTCCTTCGCACGCATCCACGAAACGAACCTCAAGAAGCAGGGAGTTCTCCCCCTCGTCTTCGCCGATCCCGCGACCTACGACGAGATCGTCGAGGGCGATCGCATCTCCGTCCTCGGTCTGGGCGACCTGGCGCCCGACCGCCCGGTCGCGTGCGTGATCCACCATGCCGACGGCGCCACCCTGGCCTTCACGTGCACGCACAGCCTGTCACCCGAGCACGTCGCCTGGTTCCGGGCCGGCAGTGCCCTCAATCTCATCCGCCACCGCTTCCATACCCCGGCGGGAGGCGACGGCCCGCCGGGCCCCGTCGGCTCGGATGGCTCCCCGGCCGACTGACAAAGGGCACCGACGTGGCCCAACATGGATGATGTGACTGCGACGGGCCGACCGGCATGAACACCGAGGGCGTCACCTACCTGGCCGCCTTCGCCGGGGGGCTGGTGTCGTTCCTGTCGCCCTGCGTGCTACCGATCGTGCCCGGCTACCTCTCGTTGGTCACCGGCCTCGACGTCGCCGAACTGCGCGACGAGCCGGAGCGCCACACCGCCCGGATCGTGCGCGACACGTCCCTGTTCATCGCCGGCTTCGCCGCCGTGTTCATCGCCCTCGGGCTCACGGCCACCGCCGTCGGCCAGGCCGTGTTCCGGAACCACATCCTGCTCACCCGCGTGTCGGGGGCGGTGGTGCTGGCCATGGCCTTGTTCCTCGTCGCATCCCTCGTGCTCAAGGCTCCCTGGCTCTACCAGGAGAAGCGCTTTCACCCCAATCCGTCGAGGTTCGGACCGTTCGCCGCTCCCGTGGCCGGCATGGCGTTCGGGTTCGGATGGACACCCTGCATCGGGCCGGTGCTGGCGTCGGTCCTGGCCGTGGCCGCCTCCCAGGACCGGCTCTGGCGGGGCGCGTCGCTGCTCGCCGTCTACTCGCTGGGGCTCGGCATTCCCTTCCTGGCCACCGGGCTGGCCTTCGGGAGGCTGGCCGGCGCCTTCGGGTGGGTCAGGCACCATTTCACCGGGCTCATCCTGGTGTCGTCGCTGTCCCTGGCCGCCTTCGGCGTGCTGCTCATCTTCAACCGGCTGATCTGGGTCACGTCACGCCTGCAGGAGACGCTCCAGGCGGTGGGACTGGGCCGCCTCATCAACCTGGGTTGAGTCCTACCGCGCCCTCCCGCCGGCGCGACCCACAGCAGCCCCGGTCCGAGGACCGAGGCTGCCGCCAGAGATCGTCAGGAATCTGATGACCTAGTGGCCCTTGGGGGGGCCGAAGCCGTCGCCGAGCTTGTCCTTCATCTTGCCCACCAGGCCCTGGGCCTCTTCGGACGAGTCACCGGTGGACTGCACCATCTTGCCGTCGGGGCCGGGCTGGACGACAACCACCTGCTCCCTGCCCTGTCCGTCGAACACGGAGAACTCGGGATGGTCGGCGCCCTCGTTCATCAGCGGAGCGCGCACGCCCTCGCCTTCGGCGGCACGGTTGGAGTCCGGGGCACTCGGCCCGGTCACCCGGTCACGGTCACTGAACTCGGCTGGCTGGTCCTGGTCGCTCATCAGGCCTCCTTGGGTTCGGAACTCCTCTGTTTTTACCCGGCATCGGCGCCCGGCAATCGTGCCGGAGCGGCGCCCCAGCCGACGATGCTGCAATCGGGTGGCGACCCTGTGTCGGTACACTGCCTGGGTGCACCCGTCAACCGGAACAGGGACACGGTGGCACTGACCACCCGACAAACTCGTATGCCCCCCTCGGAGCGGCCCCCGGACGGCTGGCCGGTCGACGACAGCGGCGCATCTCCCGGCATGTGGTGGGCCACCATCGGCGCACTGGTGCTGGGCCTGCTCATGCCGGTGATCGTGACGGCGATCCTCATCGGCGCGTTGTACAACCCGCCCGGGGGTGACCTGCCCACACCGAAGAAGGGCGTCGACGCGCGCATCACCCGCATCTTCGACGGCGCCGGCAACCAGCTCGGCGCCCTCCGCCGCTTCGAGACCCGCATCGCCGTGAACAGGGAGGACATCCCCCAGGTCCTGAAGGACGCCGTCGTGTCCATCGAGGACAAGCGCTTCTACTCCCACTCCGGCATCGACTTCCAGGCTCTGGTGCGAGCCCTCTGGGCCGACATCCAGGGCGGCAGCTACGAGCAGGGCGGATCGACGATCACCCAGCAGTACGTCAAGCGCAACTACACCGGGCCCCAGCGGACGCTCTCCCGCAAGATCAGGGAAGCGGCCCTGGCCGGGCGGGTGGAGAGCAAGCTGACCAAGGACGTGATCCTCTACAACTACGTGTCCGAGGTCTATCTGGGCGGTGGGGCCTACGGCGTGGGCGCGGCGGCCGAGACATACTTCCGCAAGCCGGTGAAGGACGTCACCCTGTCGGAGGCGGCCACTCTGGCCGGTCTCATCCAGTCACCGTCGGCCGACGAGCCCCGCAGCAACACCGGTGGGGCCGAGACCCGCCGGCAGCTCGTGCTCAAGGCGATGCTCGACCAGGGTCGTATCAGCGATGTCGACTACAACGACGCCCTGTCCAAGCGTCTGGTGGTCGCCTATGACGACATGAGCCCCTCGCGGGCCGCCTCGTCGACGCTCGTGTACCCGCCCGAGGAGATCCAGACGAAGTACCCCTACTTCGTCGACTATGTGCGCCGCTACCTCATCGCCAGGTTCGGTGAGGACCAGGTGTACGAGCAGGGCCTCCAGGTGGTCACCACCATCGACCCCCGGCTCCAGGCTCTGGCCGAGGCGTCGGTGACCAACACCCTGTCGGGCACCTCGCCACCGCTCGAGATGTCATTGGTGTCGGTCGAGCCCGGCACCGGGTTCGTCAAGGCCATGGTCGGGGGCCGTGACTTCGCCAAGTCGCAGGTGAACCTCGCCCTCGGCAACTGCAAGGGAATCCCCGAGCCCGAGGACGAGGACAGACCGGTCTGCATCGACGGCGGGGGGACCGGCCGCCAGGCGGGGTCGGCCTTCAAGCCCTTCACCCTCGCCGAGGCCTTCGAACAGGGCATCCCGCCCGACAAGGTGTACAGGGGCGGAGGCAGCTACACGTTCCGCAACTGCACCGGGCCCGGCTGCACGGTGGGCAACGCCGAAGGGGGGAGCTTCGGCTCCCTCCCGCTGCGCTCGGCCGCAGCCAACTCGGTGAACACGGTGTTCGCCCAGCTCATCGAGGACGTCGGCGTGCCCGAGACCGCGGAGATGGCCCACCGCCTGGGCATCACCATGGTGAAGGCCGACGGCATCAGACCCGACGGTGAGTCCTACGGCCCGGGCCTCACCCTGGGGACGGCCGAGGTCTCCCCCCTCGACATGGCCGCAGCCTTCGGCGTGTTCCCCAACCGCGGCATGCAGCTCCCGGCCACGCCGGTCGTCAAGGTGACCGACGCCGAGGGCGACGTGGTGGAGGACAACACCTCCCGGCGGGGCCGCCGGGTGATCGCCGAGGTCATCGCCGACACCGTGAACGACGTGTTGAAGGGTGTGATCAGCGGGGGCACGGGGACGGCGGCCGACATCGGGAGACCCGCGGGCAGCGCCGGAAAGACGGGCACGGCCGAGGACTACTCCGATGCCTGGTTCGTCGGGTACACCCAGAAGCTGTCCACGTCCGTCTGGATGGGGTACTCCGACTCGCAGAAGTCGCTCGAGGAGGTCAAGGGGGTCTCGCCGGTCTACGGCGGCACCCTTCCCGCCCAGACCTGGAAGGAGTTCATGAGCAAGGCCCTGGGCGACGAGCCCGACGTCCCGTTCCCGGAGCCCGGTGCCCTTCCCGCAGGGCCGAACACAACCCGTCCCGGAGGGGGGTCGAACGCGCCCGTCACCGTTCCCGCACCCCCGGTGCCCGCCTACGACCCGACGGCCACGATCCCGCCTGATCGGTCGGAGATCACCCAGCCGCGCCGGCCGGCGTTCAGCGTTCCGCCCTTCAAGCCGCCGGTGACCACCACGATCCCCACGCGCACGGCACCCACCACTACGAGGCCGGGGACAACTCCGTGATCGTCCTCCTGGTGATTCTGGTCGTGGCCGCCATCGGCGGGATGGCCGCCTACGTCATCATGCAGTACTCGGGGCTCGGGGGTTCCGCCTCGACGTCGTCGGGCAGCACCCCCTACCTCTCCACCAGGGGGAGCCGGTCTTCGGGGCCGCTCTCCGAGCGCATCGCCGATACCTCCCCGGGGTGCCTGATCACGGTGATGGCGGTGATCGGGGTATGGGTGACCCTCTGGCTGATCGTGCTCGTCCTCGGCCTGCGCGTGCTCACGGCCTGAGGTCCGCCGCTGTCCCGGCCGGTCATCTCCGGTCTCGGGGCTCCCGGGCCCCGACGGGGCGGATGATCAGGTCGATGGCCGACCAGAGCGTGCGGGAGAAGGGATAGAACACCACCGGCGCGACGACTGCCACGGCCAGGCCGGCGAGCAGGAACGGAATGGCGCTGGCTCCGGGGTTGGCGGCGAGATAGACGATGCAGGGGATGACCCCGACGACGATCAACAGCCCCTCGGTGATGCCCAGGTTGATGGTGTAGGCGCCGAGGAAGAAGCCCTCCTCGCGCTCGAACACGTAGTCGCACCCCGGACAGCGCTCCCGCATACGGAACCAGCTCTCGTAGAGGCCCCCCGAACCACACAGCGGGCAGTGCCGGATCAGGCCGCGCCCGATCATGCGGGCAGGCGACGGTCGGTCGTCGCTCGGGGCCGCCCGGTCGCTCAGCGGAAGAGCAGCTGGCGCGGTCTGGCGGCTTCCACGAGGAGCAGCTCGTCGAGAGGCAGGGGCACCGCCGCTGCGCCTGCGCCGGCTCGGGGTCGGGGACGCCGAGGCTCTCGAGGAGACGACGACCCACCCCAGCCGCGGTAGATCAGCAGGCCGTAGAGATCGTCGGGTGCCACGTCGAGGGTGGCGACCACGGCCGGATGGGCCCGGAACCGCTCCCACGCCTCCTCGTCGGGGAAGGCCACCTCGAGGACGATGCCCCAGCGGAGATGGTTGAGACGCCAATCGACCGCACCGTGGAGCAGGGCCGCCTCGATCAGCGCGTCGGCGTGGGCCTCGGCCCACAGGCCGGCCGGGAACTCGCCGTCCACCACCTCGATGGACATCTCATGGGTCACGGGTGCCACCCTACGCTCCCCGGCCGGGCGGCGCCGGAGCGCTGCTTGGATTCCCGAGTGGGAGGGTAAAGACGCTGTGCGTCACGGCTACCGGCCGCTGCGCTTGAGAAGGAGGAACACAGTGGAGCTCTTGGTCGTGTTACTGATCTTTTTCCTGATCGCCCTCGTCGTCGGCTTCGGCTGGAGGATCGGCACCCGCGGCCGCAGGTACTGATCCGGGCTTCTACGTAGCAGTCGGTATCGGTGGACTGGACAATGGGTCCACCGTAAGGTTCCTGGGTCGTCCGGCATCAGGCCGGACGGGGGGAGGGGAACCACATGAGGCAGACGAGCTTTCGATGGGCACTGGCCGGCGGTGTCGTCGCGCTGGCGCTGGTCGCCACCGGGTGCAGCGACAGCGACGACACCACCAGGACGGTCACGGCCAGCGACTACAAGTTCGACCTGCCGAGCTCTGTGAAGGCGGGCACCACCTTGACGCTGAAGAACGACTCCGACCGCGAAGTGCACGAGCTGGTGCTCTCCCGACTACCCGACACCGAGACGCGCCCTGTCGCCGAGCTGGTGAAACTTCCCGAGGCCGAGCTCGAGGCCATGTTCCAGGGCCCGCCCGCGGCTGTGCTCATCGCTCCCCCCGGCGGCGCCGAGCAGATAGCCGCAGTTGGCGACGGCAAGCTCACGGAGAAGGGTCGCTACCTGGCGACCTGCTTCATCCCCACCGGCGCCGACCCCGCGGCCTACCTCCAGGCCGCCCGCACGGCCACGGACGGCCCACCGCCGTCGATTCCCGGCGGCCCGCCGCACCTCGCCAACGGCATGTACGGCGAGATCAAGGTCACCTGAGCGAGAGGGCGGGGCACGACGACCCCGATCGTCTACTCGTCGGCCGGGAAGGGCCACGCCGCTCCGCACTGGCCTCGGGCCAGCAGCTTGCCCACGAGCGGGGCCAGCAGTACCGATAGAGCGACCCAGGACAGCAGGAACGTGGCCATAGCCATTGCATCGGCCACTACGCGCCCGGCTTGAGCCTCGGCGTTTCCGAGCACGGCGTGCGGTCTGGGCAGGGTGAAGGCCCCCGGGAGGGCCCCCAACCAGCCCAGAACGCTTGGGGGCCGCA
>CAYTTL010000125.1:0-8348 GCA_964440725.1 uncultured Acidimicrobiales bacterium
CGAGATGGTGGCGCACGGTATCCCCGGGCCGCAGACGCGCTGCTACCTGGGCCAGGGTCACGATCCCGAGCTGACGCGCAGTGCCGCCGGCATGCGGGTCGCCGCCGAGCGTCATCCCGACGGGGCCGTCGTGGTGGTCGGCTGCGCTCCCACCGCCCTGGCCGAGGTGCTGCGTCTGGCGGCCGCCGGAGCCCTCCGGCCGGCGCTCGTGGTCGGTCTCCCCGTCGGGTTCGTGGGCGCGGCGGAGTCGAAGGCGGCGCTACGGGCCAGCGACCTCCCGGCGGTGAGCAACGTCGGCGAGAAGGGCGGCAGCGCGGTGGCGGCGGCCGCCGTCAACGCCATGTGGAGGCTGGCCCGGGCATGACCGACCGTCCCGCCCTGCTGGTCGTGGGCCACGGCAGCCGCTCGGCCGCGGGCGTGGCCGAGTACTGGCGACTGGCCGACGTGGTGCGCTCCCAGGCGCCGGACATCGAAGTGGGCTGCGGCTTCATCGAGCTGGCCCGACCCGACCTCGACACCGCCGTCGACGAACTGGTCGAGCGGGGCGCCACCTCGGTGGTGGCCAGCCCGTTGATCCTCCTCGGCGCCGGCCACCTCAAGAACGACGGGCCCGCCGCCCTGCACCGGGGCCGCCACCGCCATCCCGGCGTCGACTTCCATTACGCCCGCGACCTCGGCATCCATCCCCTCGTGCTGGCCGTCGCCGGCGACCGGATCGCCCAGGCGGTGGGAACCGACGATCCCGCCACCGTGGCCGTGGTGGTGGTGGGACGGGGATCGTCGGACCCCGACGCCAACGGCGACCTCTACAAGGTGGGCCGCCTGCTCGCCGATGCCGGGGGGATCGGTCTGGTCGAGCCCGCCTTCGTGTCCCTCGCGCCGCCCGACGTCCCCGCCGCCCTCGACCGCTGCCTGCGCCTGGGTGCCACCCGCATCGCCGTGGTGCCCTACTTCTTGTTCTCGGGCATCCTCATCGACCGCATCCGCGACCAGACGTCGGCCTGGGCGGCGGCCCACGCCGGCATCGAGGTCCGCCATGGACCCCATCTCGGAGCCGACCCGCGAATCGCCACGCTGCACCTCGACCGATACCGCGAGGCCCTGGCCGGTCAGGCCCACATGAACTGCGACCTGTGCGTCTACCGGACCGCCCTCCCCGGCCACGAGCACCGGGTGGGGGCGCCGGCCGGCCCCGGCCACGCCCACGCCCACGCCGAGCCCGCCCATCCCGCCGGCGCGGTGCCCACCCACGCCGTCCACGATCCCGAGAGGGGGTGATGCAACTGGAGAGCACCGCTGATCTCGTCCGGCGACGTGTACCGCTGTGGACCTGGCTGGTACTGGCCCTGGCCCTCGTCGCCGTCTATGCCCTGACCCTCGAGAACGGAGCCACCCTCCGAGCGGGGGCAACCGTGATGCACGAGCTGTTCCACGACGGGCGCCATTTCCTCGGCGTCCCGTGCCATTAGCTGACTGACGGCCGGCCGCCCGGCGTCTCACCCCGCCGGGCGGCCGCACCGTCGGCTGACCGACACATCGGCGACTGACTGACACATCAGCGAAGGGAGTGAACGTGCGCCGCTACCTGCGCGATGGGGCCCTGGCCGGCCTGGCCGGCGGTGCCGCGCTGGCCCTGGTGCTGCTGGCGACCGGGGAGGAATCCATCGGCCGGGCCGTCGAGCTCGAGGCCGGCGCCAATCCCGGAGCCGGGGGCGACGAGATGTTCTCCCGCGGGGCCCAGCAGGCGGGAGGCGCTCTCGCCGCGCTGATCTGGGGCCTGTGCCTCGGCGTCGTGTTCGCCGTGGCCTACGTCGTCCTCCGCCGTCACCTCGCCACCCGCTCCGACTGGCGGGCCGCCGTGGGCCTCGCCGGTGTGAGCTTCCTGACCCTCAACCTCGTGCCCTTCCTGAAGTACCCGGCCAATCCCCCGTCGGTGGGCGACCCGGCAACCATCGGGCGACGGACCATCCTCTACCTGCTCATGCTCGCCTGGTCGGTGGTGTCCACCGCCGCCGCCTGGCGGGCCGCCCGGTGGCTCGACGGTCGGGGGTGGCCCGACCACGCCCGGCTGCCGGCCGTCGCCGGGCTCTACGCCGCCGTGGTCGTGGTGGGACTGGCCGCCCTTCCCGGCTCGCCCGACGTGGTGGGCGCCCCGGCCACGCTGGTCTGGCGCTTCCGGCTGGCCAGCCTGGCCGGCACCACCGCCTTCTGGGCCGTCGCCGGCACCGCCTTCGGGTGGCTGCGCCTGTCCGCCGCCGGACACCCACCCTTCGGCCGGCGCAAGGACCGGGAGCCGGCCTCCACCGCCTGAGTCTCAGGAGGCGAGCGCCGCCGCGAAGCACGGCGGGCACAGCGTTGCGCCCTCGAGCAGGCGGATCCGCGTCTCCATGGTGGGCTCCCGGCATGCCTGGCACTCGACGGACGAGAAGACCCGCGCCGCCGGCGGCGCCGGGGCGTCGACCGTCTGCACGTCGTACAGCTCCTCGACCGGCGTGGCGAGGATGCGCTCGGAGCGCTCCTGCATCAGGGCGGAGAACCGCTGTCCGTCGTCGGGTGTGGTCCGACCGGGGCTGAGCGTCTCGGACAGGGCGGCGAGCTCGGGGTCGGGCCGGGCCCAGCTGCCCGGGCGCCCGCTCACCCGTATGGCATGTCCGTCGGAGCGCCGAACGAAGGTGTAGGCGTTCTTGCCGTAGTCCAGGTGGACGAGGTTCCCCTTCCCGAACGTGCACCCGATGAGGAACTGGATGGCGTCGACCCCGCACATGTCGGTCTCGGTGACGACCACCACCTCCTCGTCGGCGGAGTGAGGGCCGATCTCGGCGAGGGCCACCTCGGCCGCCTTGATGCCCATGGCCAGGCCCGGGCACATGTGGCCGTGGAACTCGACGATGCGACGGGTGGTCTCTCTGTCGATCATCTGTCCCTCCTGTCGGCCCGCTCCGTGCAACGTAGTTGGCTGAGGCAGAGTACGGCCGTGACGTCCGCGGTCATCTTCGACTTCTACGGCACCCTCGCCCGCGCCGTTTCCTGGGGATCCCCGGTCGAGGAGATCCTCGCCGGGCGGGGGCACCGGCTCGAGCCGGCCGCCTACGACGCCTGGCAGGCCGAGGTGTACGACGGCATGGAGCACCTGGCCCACTCGGGCACGCGCGACGACTACCTGGCCTGGGAGCGGGACCGCCTCCGTCGCCTCGCGCAGGACAGCGGGGTGGGCGCCGACGACGTGGAGGAGCTGGTCGCCGAGATCCACGTGGCCATCGGCGACTTCCGCCTGGTCGCCTACGCCGAGGTACCCGGGGTCCTCGACGAGCTGCGGCGCCGGGGCCTGATCGTGGCCGTGTGCTCCAACTGGGGCTGGGACCTCGACCGTGCCCTGGAGATGGCCGGGCTCGGTGGCACCGCCGACGTGGCCGTCACCTCGGCTCAGGCGGGCGTCCGCAAGCCTCACCCCCGGATCTACCAGCTCACCCTCGACGCCTGCGGCATCGCCCCTGCCGACGCGGTGTTCGTCGGCGACACGTGGCACCCCGACGTCGAAGGGCCACTGGCCGCCGGCATGCGCCCGGTGCACGTGTGGCGAGAGCACGACGACCACGTCAACGGGCCTCTCCCCCCACTACCCGACGGCGCCCACCGGGTGAACGACCTACGCGGCGTGCTGGAACTCGTCTGAGGCGGGGCTCAGGGAACGGGGAGGAAGGACAGGCGGACGCGGCGGCGGGGGTTGTCGTCGTTGAGGTCGACGAGCACGACGCTCTGCCAGGTGCCGAGTTGCGGCTCGTCTCCCACCACCGGCACGGAGAGCGACGGGCTCACCAGGGCGGGCAGCAGGTGGTCGGCACCGTGGCCGCGTGCGCCGTGGCGGTGGGACCACCGGTCGTCGCGGGGCAGGAGGTCGCCCAGCGCCCGCGCCAGGTCGGCCTCCGACCCCGACCCCGTCTCCAATGAGGGCGGCGCCGGCGGTGGCGTGAGGGACGAACACGTGCACCAGGCCGTCGCCGCGGCCGCGGCAGAAGTCGACCACCGCACCGGTGATGTCGGTGACGGGTGATCCGGACGTGTCGAGGGCCAGCTCCTTGGTGTCCATGAAGGGCTGTCTACCCGTTGGCCGCTGCCGGGGACCGCTCAGTTCATCGTGGGATCGGGCGGGAAGTTGGCGACCCGGGCCAACGCCCCGCCCTGGCGCCGCAGGACGGCAGGCCACAGGTCGGCCGGCCGGGAAGAGACAGGGTCGTGGTCGAAGGCGTCGAGCACGAACCACGCCCCCACCTCGACCTCGGCCTCGAGCTGGGTCGGGCCCCAGCCGGCATGGCCCACGAACACCCGCAGCCCGGCGACGGTGGCGGAAAGGTCGTCGGGGTCGCCATCGAGGTCGACGGTGCCGAGATCGCGGAACAACGGTCGCCAGCCCTCGCAGGCCCCGACGCCGGCTGCGGACACGGCGAGGCCGATGGCGCCGGTGGGCGCAACCGGGCCGCCCAGGAACACCACCGACGGTTCGGCGGCCAGCAGTCCCCACCCCGGCAGGGCCGCCCCCACGGCGATGTCCGACGGTCGGTTCAGCACCAGGCCGAGGGCGCCGTCGTCGGTGTGCTCGAGCACGAGCACCACCGTCCGTTCGAAGTTCGGGTCGGCCAGCGAGGGGGCGGCGACGAGCAGCCGCCCGGTGAACGGCGCCGTCACCTGCCGGCGAGGCGGGCGACGACCTCGGCCACGTCGTCGAGGGCGCCCCCGCTGAACACCACGCGGGACAGTCCCAGCTCCTCGCGGCGCACGACGAGATCTTCCACCATCTCGTCGACGGTCCCCACCAGGAAGTGGGGCGTGCCCAACACCTCGTCGGGGGTGAGCCCGAATCCCCGGCCGATGCCCTCGGCGACGTCGCGCCGGCGGTCGGTGACGGCGGTTACGAACACCCGCACGCCCAGCTCCAGCTCGGCGAAGCGCGGCCCGGCGGCGGCCCGGACCCACCCGAGCTTGCGGATGGTGGCGGCCGCCGTGCCCGTCGGCCCGATCTCCGGCCCGAGCACCCCGGTCCGCAGGTCGAAGTTCACGTCGACGATGTCGGCCTCGCGCCCGGCCAGACCGAGGACCTGCGAGGAGCCACCCCCGATGGCGATCGGCGGGTGCGGTCGCTGCACCGGGGCGGGCGTGCCGATGAGGCCGTCCACGGTGTAGTGCCGCCCGGCGAAGGAGAACGGGTCGCGCCCCATCAGGCCCTTGATCACGGCCACGGCCTCGCCCAGGCGGGCCACCCGGGTGGCGGCCTCGTCGAAGGTGATCCCCGACTGCCCGTAGTCCCTGGGCCGCCAGCCGGCGCCCAGGCCGAGGTCGAGGCGGCCGCCGGACACGACGTCGAGGGTGGCGGCCTCCTTGGCCAGCACGACGGGGTGGCGGAAGTCGTTGTCGAGCACCAGGCTGCCGATGCGCAGGGTGGTGGTGGCCCCGGCCGCCGCGGCCAGGGCCGGCACCGGCGACCACTGGTCGTCGAGGTGGTCGGGCATGCAGCGCGTGGCGTAGCCCTCGCCCTCGATCCGCCTGGCCAGTGCCGCCCACGCGCCCGCCGAGGGCGCCCCCGCCACCTGGGCCCCGAACCGGAAGGGGCGAGGGGGGGCGGCCACCTGTGGCAGGCTAGAAGACAGGCCGCAGCCGACCACACGCGCTCGCCCCGATTGCCCAGTGACAGATCCTTGTCCAGACGCATGGAAGGGGATAGCGTCGCCGCTGCATCTGCGGGGCTATAGTCACCCCTTCATCTCAATGAGGAGTCAACACATGCGGAAAGCCTTTCTGGCCGCGGTATCCCTGGTGACCGGCTTGGTCACCTTCTACGCCGCGGCGGCGGGCCCGGCGGCAGCCGAACCCGCCCGGGAGAGCCGCTCTGCGGCCTACGGCCTCGCCGCTGAGGGGCTGATCGAGATCGCACCGACGATCACGACCGAGTCGGCCTTCCCGCCGGGTGGCGACAACGCCATCTCCGGGAACTTCGGGTCGCCGTCGCCCACGCTGTTGACGCTTCCCCTCGGCAACCTGGCCCTGGCCGGAGCCGTCGGCGTCGTCGCCAACTCCCACCAGGCCGACGACGTCGTCCCCGAGTCGGCCATCTTCCCCGACGACCCCCCCACCAGCTCGCCCGTGACACTCGGCCCCGTCAACACCCGGGCGCTGGCCAAGACCGCCGGCCTCGGCCTGGTCTTCACCGCCCCTGAGGGCTCCATCGACCCCATCGCCATCGCCCTCCAGGCGCTCCCGGGCCTGCTCACCGCCGACGCGGTGACGTCCGAGGCCGTTGCCAGGTGCGTCGACGGTCAGCCCGTGTTCGACGTCGGCTACCAGGTCGCCGGCCTCGGCGGCCTCGTCGGTGGCATCCTCGATCCCGTCGTCCAGGGGCTCCTCGACCTCCTGCTCGGCCTGATCGGGCCCGACGCCGTTCTGAGCGACATCATCAGCATCGCCCCCGGTGTGGTCACCCCGCTGGCCGACGGTGTCGCCATCGAGGGCCTGGTCATCAGCGTTCCCCTGCTCGACGAGACCATCGTCATCTCCCACTCCGAGGTGCACATGGCCGCCGACTGCACGGTCATCACGGCTCCTCCGACCAGCGGCCCGACAACGGGTGGCCCCACCTCCGGCCGCCTGGCCAGCACGGGTAGCGACACTCCCTTCCTGGCCATCGGCATGGGCCTGACGGCTGTCGCCCTCGTCGGCGCCGGCCTCGTGCGCCGCAGCCGCAAGGCCGCAACCCAGTAGTTCCCGCAGTCTCCGCGAACGGGAGGGAAGCACTGCTTCCCTCCCGTTCGTCGCGTGTGGGCACCTGGTGAGCTCGTCGAGACACGATGTGGTCGTGGTGGGAGGGGGCCACAACGGTCTCGTCGCCGCCTGCTACCTGGCTCGGGCGGGGCGCGATGTCGTGGTCCTGGAGGCTCTCGACCGCCCCGGGGGTGGCTCGCGCACCGAGGAGACGGTGCCCGGGTACCGGTTCGACCTCCATTCGGTGGCCCACAACCTGATCAACATGACCGACATCCCCGCCGAGCTCGACCTGGCGGGTGCCGGGCTGGACTACCGGGAGATGGACCCCTTCTCCGTCGCCATCGGCGCCGACGGTCGTCGCGTGCGCTTCTTCCGGTCCATCGAGGCCACGGTGGACTCCATCGCCGAGGCCGACCCGGACGAGGCCCTCGCCTACCGGGCCTTCATGGACACCGCCGTCCCCCTGGTCCGCGCCATGCTGCCCGCGGTGCGGGGCCAGATGTCGGCGGGCGAGGTGCCGGCCCGGCTGTCCAGCCTCGCCGCCGCGTTCCGCCACGGGCCGGCCACGACGTTGCGCGACGTCCTGGGCCCCTACGACTCGCTGCTCCGGCGCCGGTTGCCGAGCGACCTGACCCGGGGCCCGGTGGCGGCGTTCGCCGCCCACGCCGCCGCCGGGCCGTCGCTGCCGGGGGGCGCCATGTACGCCTTCTGGCAGGCCGCCTACCACCTGTTCGGCCAGTGGCACGCCCGTGGGGGCGCCCAGGGCCTCACCGACGCCCTCGTGGCCCGCCTGGGGAGCCTCGGTGGTGAGCTGCGCTGCGATTCGGCCGTGGAGCGCATCGAGGCACCGGGCGGCCGGGTGGCCGCCGTGGTCACCGAGGACGGGGCGCGTGTCGCCACCCGCACCGTGGTCACCGCCATGGACCCCAAGACGGCCCTGCTCGGCCTGCTCGACCCGCCGCTCACCGGCACCGTCGGCGCCGACCTGGCCGCCGCCCGCCGGGGCAACGTCGTGCAGGCCCTGGTGCACGTGGCCGTCGACCGCTTGCCGCCGTACCCCGACGCCCGACCCGGCGACTGGAACGGCCTGCAGAGCTACGTCGACCACCTCGACGACCTGGTGGCGGCGTGGGCGGCCTCCGAGTCCGGCCACCTCCCCGACCGCCTCCCTCTCTACGCCTTCACCACCTCGGCCATCGACGACTCCCTGGCGCCACCCGGCCACCACACCGTCTACCTCGCATGTCCGGCGGCCCCCTCGAGGGTCGCGGGCGGCTGGGGCCGAGCGCGCGCCACCTTCGTCGCCCGGGCGCTGGCCACCATGGAGGAGCGGGCGCCCGGCTTCTCTGACACCATCGCGGGGGTGGCGGCCTGGACACCCGACCAGATGGAGCAGGCAGGGCGCTGGCCCGGCGGCCACCCCATGTACCTCGACCTCGCCCTCGACCAGCTCGGGCCCTTCCGTCCCACCCGGGCGCTCGGGCGCCACCGCACACCCGTGAGCGGCCTCGACCTCTCCGGCGCCGGCACCAACCCGGCGGGCGGGATCTCCGGCACGCCCGGTCGACGGGCGGCACGAGCCGTGCTGGCCGACT
>CAYTTL010000126.1:0-8293 GCA_964440725.1 uncultured Acidimicrobiales bacterium
GGCTCTGCCACCACCACCATGCGCTGAAGACCCGCGAGAACTGGGGCCTGGTCGAAGGGCGGGGAAAGCGGGCCTTCGTCCCACCTACCGACGCTCGCCATCCACGACATGGCCCGGGCGGGAAGCGGCCCCCGGTGCCGGCCGCCGCCACCGGGCCACCGGGTGCCGCCTGACCCCCTGCGGAGGCCATCACCTCGTGCGAGAACCTAGCGTCCGGCGGGGGTCCGGGCGCGGGCTCGTTGGCTGCGTCGCTGCCGATCCCAGTCGGAGTGGCCGGGCGGTCCCCGGGCCTCTGCCGCAGCGGAGGCGTCGACGGCAGCGCCAGGAGCCGGGTCGGTGGCCGCGGCCTGAGGCGGCTGGGGCGGCCTGAGGCCGGTGAGGTCGCTGGGGCGGCGTCCGACGTCTACAGGCGCAGCACGGTGGCGTGGCGGGCGAAGTCGATCACGAACTCGGGCGCGAAACCGACGCCGACGGTGAACACCAGGCAGATACCCAAGGCCAGCGCCGCGCTCGGCGGCACGGCCACGCGGGCGACGGCCTCGTCGTCGTCGTCGCCGCCGCCGTACATCACCACGATCAGCCGGAGGTAGAAGAAGGTGGCCACCACGGCGGCGACCATGGCGATGATGGCCAGGGCGTAGGAGCTGCTCTCCACCGCTGCGCCGATCACGTAGAACTTGGCCAGGAAGCCGGCGGTGAACGGGACACCGGCCTGGGCCAGGAGGAACACGGTGAACGTCAGGGCCAGGGCCGGCGAGCGCCGGGCCAGGCCCCGGTAGTCCTCGAGGTCGTGGTTGGCGTCGCCCCGCCGCGACACCAGGGTGACCACGCCGAAGCTGCCCAGGACCATGAACGTGTAGGCCAGCAGGTAGAACAGCGACCCGGCGATCCCCTCGTCGGTGCCCGCCTGGAGGCCGATCAGCACGTAGCCGGCGTGGCTGATCGACGAATAGGCCAGCATGCGCTTCACGTCGGTCTGCACGACGGCCAGCACCGAGCCGACGGCGAGGGACAACACGGCCAGGACCCACACGAGTGGCTGCCAGTCGAGCCGGCTGGTGGCGAAGGTGGAGAAGAAGATGCGCAGCAGAGCGGCGAAGCCCGCCGCCTTGGCCGCGGCGGCCATGAAGCCGGTGACGGGTGTGGGAGAACCCTCGTAGACGTCGGGGGTCCACATGTGGAACGGCACCGCCGCCACCTTGAACCCCAGACCGACGAGCAGGAAGGCCATCCCCGCCAGGAACACGCCCTCGGTGAGGATCTGCTCCCGAAGGAACCGGGAGATGGCGCCCAGGTTGGTCGACCCCGTGGCGCCGTAGGTGAGAGCCACCCCGTAGAGGAAGAAGGCCGACGAGAACGCCCCCAGCACGAAGTACTTGATCGCCGCTTCCTGGGACTCCGCCCGGCGGCGGTGGTAGCCGGCCATGACGTAGAGGGCGATGGACAGGATCTCCAGGCCGAGGAAGACCACGATCAGGTCGTTCGCCGCGGCCATGATCAGGCCACCGGAGGCGGAGAGCAGCATGAGGACGTAGAACTCCGGGCCCTCGAGTCCCTCCCGTCGCAGGTAGTCGTCGGCCAGCAGGGCCCCCACCACCACCGCGCTGCAGATCACCACGGCCATGAACACGCTGAACCCGTCGATCACCAGGGCGTCGGCCACGGCCAAGGTGGCTTCGCCGTAGTCCCCGCTCACCCGTCGCCACAGGAACCCGGTGGACACCAGGGCACCGCCGGCGACGAGCACGGTGAAGATGGCATAGGCGCTGCCGACCCGCCGCCGGTGGAGGAATGTGCCGGCGACGAGAAGGGCGAGCGCTCCGCAGATGAGGATCAGCTCGGGGACGATGTTGGCGTACTCGACCGACGGCAGCTCCAGCTCGGGCACCGCGCTACCTCCCCCCGCCGGGCTCGCCGCCGGTGGCGTCGAGGAGGGGCCGCTTCGGTTCCGGCTCGCGGTAGTCGGAGTGGTCCTCCACGTGGCGCACGAGAGCGGCCACGGTGGGCCCGATGCGGTCGAGCACGGGCTTGGGGTAGACGCCGAGGAACACGATGAACGCCAGCAGGGGAGCCATGACGGCCCGCTCCCGCCAGGTCATCTCCGCGAAGGTGGCGTTGGGGCCCTCGGGCTTGCCCTGGAACACCCGCTGATAGGCCCACAGCATGTAGACGGCGGCCAGGATCACCCCGGCGGTACCGACGACGACCCACCAGCGGTGTGTGGCGAAGGTGCCGATGAGAATGAGGAACTCGCCCACGAAGCCGTTCAGGCCGGGCAACCCGATCGACGAGAGCATCACCACCATGAAGACACCGGCGAACACCGGGGCCACCTTCTGGATGCCCCCGAGGTCGGCGATCTGGCGGGTGTGGCGGCGCTCGTAGATCATCCCGACCAGGAGGAAAAGAGCGCCGGTGGACAGCCCGTGGTTCACCATCTGCAGCACGCTGCCTTCCATCCCCTGGGTGCTGAGACCGAAGATGCCGACGACGATGAAGCCCATGTGGGCCACCGACGAATAGGCCACCAGACGCTTGAGGTCGCTCTGCACGATCGCCACGAAGCTGCCGTAGATGATGCCGATCACGCCCAGGGTGAGGAACAGCGGGGCCAGGTCGACCACGGCCTGGGGGAACAGGTAGAGGCCGAAGCGCAGGAAGCCGTAGGTGCCCAGCTTCAGGAGGATGGCGGCCAGGATCACCGAGCCGCCCGTGGGGGCCTCGGTGTGGGCGTCGGGGAGCCAGGTGTGGATCGGGAACATCGGCACCTTGATGGCGAACGACGCGGCGAAGGCGAGGAAGACCCAGCGGGCGGTGTTCTCGGCCAGTGACTGGTCGCGAGCCAGGGCGACCAGGTCGAAGGTGAGCACGCCGGTGGCCCGTTCGTGGAGGAAGACGAGGACCAGGATGCCGACCAGCATCAGGGCCGAGCCGACCATCGTGTACAGGAAGAACTTGAGGGCGGCGTAGATCCGCCGGTCGTAGCCCCACCCGGCGATGAGGAAGTACATGGGTACGAGCACGATCTCCCAGAAGAGGAAGAACACGAACAGGTCGAGGGAGACGAAGACGCCGATGCACCCCGCTTCGAGGAGCAGCATCCAGGCGACGTAGCCCTTGTAGTCGCGGTGCACCGTCGGGCCCACGATGGCGATGGGGAAGAGCAGGGTGGCGAGCACGACGAGGAAGACGGAGATGCCGTCGATGCCCAGCTTCCAGGAGATGCCCCACGTGTCGATCCACGGGTGCTCGCTCACGAACTGGAAGGTGTCGAGGTCGCCGTCGAACTGCACGAGCATGGCCGCGCCGACCGCCAGGGCGGCCAGCGACACCACCAGACCGACGGCGCGCACGAGCTCGTCGCGGCCACGCGGGACGAGGGCGACGACCGCCGCCCCCACCGCCGGCACCATTACCAACAGGGTCAGGTAGGGGAACGACTCCACTACAAGCCTCCCCGGACCACGACGTACCCGAGCACCAGGACGGCTCCGGAGGCCACGGCCAGGGCGTAGTTGCGGACGTAGCCCGACTGCACGGCCCGCAACCGGTTTCCGCTCCCCCGCACGAGGGCGGCCACACCGTTCACCGCCCCGTCGATCACCTTGGCGTCGAACACGAAGGCGCAGAACCGGCAGAGCAGCCGCCCCGGCCTCTCGATGACCGCGGCGTAGAGCGGGTCGACGTACCAGGCCCGGCGCAGGACGGTGGGCTCGACCGCGTCCTCGCGCACCTTGTGGCGCAGGAAGATCAGGTAGGCCACGCCGATGCCCACCAGGCCCAGGGCGACGGTTCCGAGAGCGAAGGTCGCCTGCTCCGACCCCGTCAGGCTGAGATGGTGCAGGCTCTCGCCGAGCATGGGCTCCATCCAGTGCTCGAGGAAGGCGAGGTCGCCGAAGGGGAGGCTCAGGAGGCCGCCCACGACCGCCAGGCCGGCGAGCACGACGAGCGGGAACGTCATGGTCCAGGGCGACTCGTGGGGCTTGAACTCGCGCTGGGCCCGAGCGTGGTCGGGGGCGGCGGCCGGCTCGTGCTGTGCCGTGCCTCCCGAGCCGGCGGGCTCGGCCTCGGCCTCGGCCTGCGGCTTGGCCTTCTTCCACCGCTCCTCGCCGTAGAAGACCAGGAAGACCTGGCGGCTCATGTAGTAGGCGGTGAGGCCGGCGGTGACGACGCCCACGGCCCACAGGGCCGGGGACTTGTCCCAGGCGTTGGCCAGGATGTCGTCCTTCGACCAGAACCCGGCGAAGGGGGGGATGCCGGCGATGGCCAGCCAGCCCACGATGAAGGTGGCCGACGTGATCGGCATCCACCGACGCAGGCCGCCCATGAGCTTCATGTCCTGCTCGTCGTGCATGCCGTGGATGACCGAACCGGCTCCGAGGAAGAGCAGGGCCTTGAAGAAGGCGTGGGTGATCATGTGGAAGACGGCGGCCACGTAGGCCCCCGACCCCACGGCGAGGAACATGTACCCCAGCTGGGACACGGTGGAGTAGGCCAGGACCTTTTTGATGTCGTCCTGGGCGCAGGCGATGGTCGCGGCGAACAGGGCCGTGGCCGCGCCCACGATGGCGATGAGGGTGAGAGCGTCCGGCGCCTCGAAGAGGATCGGGTTCACCCGGACCATGAGGAAGACGCCGGCGGTGACCATGGTGGCGGCGTGGATCAGCGCCGACACCGGTGTCGGGCCCTCCATGGCGTCGGGGAGCCACACGTACAGGGGAATCTGCGCCGACTTCCCCACGGCGCCCAGGAACAGCAGCAGGGCGATGGCCGTCGCCGTGGTGTCGGACAGCGAGCCGGCCTGGCCGAGCACCTCCACGTACTGCAGCGAGCCGATGGTGGCGAAGATCAGGAACATGGCCAGCATGAACCCGAAGTCGCCCACCCGGTTGGTGACGAACGCCTTCTTGCCCGCCGCGGGGGCGGCGGGGCGCTCGAACCAGAAGGCGATGAGGAAGTAGGAGCAGGCCCCCACCCCCTCCCAGCCGAGGAACGTTCCCACGAAGTTGTTCGACAGGACCAGGACGAGCATGGAGAAGACGAACAGGTTGAGGTAGACGAAGTACCGGTGATAGCCGGCGTCGCCGTGCATGTAGCCGATCGAGTACAGGTGGATGAGCGTGCCCACCCCGGTGATGAACAGGGCCATGGTCACCGAGAGGGGGTCGACGAGGAAGCCGAACTCCACCTGGAGGTCCCCGACCGGGATCCACGAGAACAGGTCCTGCTCGAAGAGGCGGTGCTCGCCGTCCTCGCCCAGCAGGCCGGCGAAGACGATCAGGGTCACGATGAACGCCGCGCCCACCACGGCGGTGGCCAGCCAGCCGGCCTGGGGGTCGCCCAATCGGCGGCCGGCGAGGAGGAGGACGAGGAAGCCGGCGAGGGGAAGGGCCGGGATCAGCCACACGGCTTCGAGCACGGGCGCGCTCAGCCCCTCAGGAGAGAGGCGTCGTCGGCGGTGGCGTCGGTGCGACGCCGGAAGATCGAGACGATGATGCCCAGGCCCACGACCACCTCGGCGGCGGCCACGACCAGCACGAAGAAGACCACCGACTGTCCGCCGATGTCGTCAAGCATGCGGGCGAAGGTCACGAAGGTCAGGTTGACGGCGTTGAGCATCAGCTCGACGCACATGAACATGACCAGCACGTTGCGACGCACGAGCAGGCCGACCGCACCGATCGTGAACAGCATGGCCGCCAGCGTCAGATACCACTCCCCCGGCACACTCATCGGGTCACCGCCTTCGGCGGTTGCCCCCCTGAGCGGGGGCGCTGTGCTCTCCTGGAGCTGCGCTCCTCCGCTTCGCTTCGGTGCTCGCTCATTGTTGATCGACGTCGATCGCCGGCTCGGCATCGTCGGGTCTGCGCAGGGCGGCGTCGTCGGCGCGGTTGCGTTGCGCCAGGACGACGGCGCCGATGACGGCGATGACCAGGAGCACCGAGGTGATCTCGAAGGCCAGCAGGTAGCGGGTGAACAGCGACTCGGCCAGCTTCTCCACGTTGGACCCCGGCCCACTGGCCGGACCGGCCAGCGACCGGGCGCCCGTGACCCAAGCGCCGCGGGCCAGGAACAGCACCTCGAGCAGAGCCAGCGACGGCCGCGGCCAGGCGCTGGCCGCGGAGGGGCTCCACCCGCAGGTTCTCCGAACGGTCGACGCCGAGCAGCATGATCACGAAAAGGAACAGCACCACGATGGCCCCGGCGTAGACGATCACCTGCACGGCAGCCAGGAAGTCGGCCTGCTGGGCCACGAACAGCACGGCCACCCCGAACAGGGTCATCACCAGCATCAGGGCGGAATGCACCGGGTTCGACGCCAGGATCACGCCGAACGCCCCCAAAAGGGTGGCGGCACCCGCCACCACGAACACCACCCAGTCCACGCTCAGCCCCCCGCCGCGTCGGGTTCGCCGGCTCCACCCGGTGGCGCCGTGGGCTGCGGCGAGATGTCGACGGCGCTCGGCTCCGCCGGGGCCCCGCCGAAGTCGCTCTGTCCCTTCTCGGGGGGCCGCACGCCGAAGCCCAGCTCGCCCGACCACGCCACCGTGCCCTCGAACGTCGCCGCGCCCGAGGGCGAGGTGGCGCGCACCCACGCCGAGGTGTGCTTCTCGTCGCCGGGTCGCCAGTCCTCCCAGGGCAGCTTCTGGGGCATGCCGTCGTCGTCGACCACCAGCTCGTCACGTGTGTAGATGGCGTCGTCGCGGTTGGTGAACGAGAACTCGAAGAGCTTCGACTCGGTGATCGCCTCGGTGGGGCACGCCTCGACGCACAGGTCGCAGTGGATGCAGCGCAGGTAGTTGATCTCGTAGACGAACCCGTAGCGTTCGCCGGGCGATACAGGTGCGTCGGGCGGGTTGTCGGCCCCGCGCACGTAGATGCACCGGGCCGGGCACACACCGGCACACAACTCGCAGCCGATGCACTTCTCCATCCCGTCCTCGTAGCGGTTGAGCACGTGGCGTCCGTGGAAGCGGAGCGGTTTGGGGCGCTTCACGTCGGGATAGCGATTGGTGACGCGGGGCCGGAACATCTGTTTGAAGGTGACCTTGAACCCGTCGAGGTAGCCCATCAGACGCCGGCCTTCGACTCGGTGGCCGCGTCGGACGCCGCCCGTTCGGACCGGGCCGCCTCGGCCATCGTCGCCTCGGCGTCGGTGTCGGCCTGCCCGACCCGCAGGGCGGCGTTGAGCGTTGCGAAGGCCAGCGCTCCCACGGCCAGGGCGACGCCCGCCACGACGACGGTGTTCCAGCCCCTGTCGTTGCCCACCCGCAGGGCGGCGATGAGGAGCAGCCAGAACAGCGAGAGCGGGATCAGGCGCTTCCAGCCCAGGTCCATGAGCTGGTCGTAGCGGAACCGAGGCAGCGTCGCCCGCAACCACACGTACACGAAGAGGAAGCAGATCAGCTTGGCGAAGAACCAGACGATGGGCCACAGCCACGGCAGGAACGAGATCTCGGGTCCGCTCGGACCGCCGAAGAACAAGGTGACGGCGATGGCCGACACCGTGATGGTGTTCATGAACTCGGCCAGGAAGAACAGGGCGAAGCGGATGCCCGCGTACTCGGTGTGGAAGCCTCCGACGAGCTCCTGCTCGGCCTCCACCAGGTCGAAGGGGGGCCGGTTCGTCTCCGCCGTGGCGGCGATGAGGTAGATGCCGAAGGGCACGCCGCCCAGGGCCCACAGGTTCCAGTTCCAGGTGGCCTGGGAGGTCACGATGTCGTGGGTGGAGAGGGACGCGGCGGCCAGGACCACGGCGGCCACCGAGAGGCTCATGGCCGCTTCGTAGGACACCATCTGGGCCGACGCCCGCACCGAGCCCAGCAGCGGGTACTTGGAGCCCGACGACCAGCCCGCCAGCATCACGCCGTAGACCGCGATCGACGACATGGCCAGCAGGAAGAGCACGCCCACCGGCGGGTCGGCGAGCTGCAGGTAGGTCTCCCGGGTGCCTATGCCGACGGTGCCCCCGATGGGACCCACCGTGGAGAGATAGGGAGCGAGCCGGAAGATCCGGCGATCGGCCTTCTCGGGAAGCAGGTCCTCTTTGAAGAAGAGCTTGATGCCGTCGGCCAGGGTCTGGAGGATCCCCCATGGACCGGCCCGGTTCGGCCCGATGCGGTTCTGCATGTCGGAGATGACCTTGCGCTCGAACCAGACCATCAACATCACCGATACCAGCAGGAAGGCGAAGACCACGAAGACCTTGGCCAAGACGATGGCCACCACGACCGCGTCGACGCCGTCGACGAAGAGAGGGTCGCCGCCCATCAGCCGCCGGCCTGCGGGCGGG
>CAYTTL010000127.1:0-8288 GCA_964440725.1 uncultured Acidimicrobiales bacterium
TGTTCGACCACCTGCCACCGGGCCAGGCGCTGCTCACGACGGCGGGGGCGATCCCCGAGGGGGCCCGTCCCGAACGGGTCCTCGAGATCGCCGACGGCCGCATCAGCGATTCGAGCGAATGGCGGCAATGACCTGGCGACCACTACCCCGGCCGGGGGACGACAGCGACGGCCGTCCTCCCCGTCGCCTGGACGACTCGCTCGGGGTGGTGGCCCGCCACCTCGGCGCCCCTCCCCCGCGGGCCCTGGCCCGCCTGTTCGAGCGCTGGGAGGAGATCGTGGGCCCGGCCGTGGCCGCCCACACCCGACCGGTGTCGTTGGTGCGGGGCACCCTGGTGGTGACCGTCGACCAGCCGGGCTGGGCGGCCCAGATCAACTGGTTGGAGGCCGACCTCCTGCGCCGTTTCGCCGGCGAGCTCGGACCCGGTGTGGTGGCCGCGCTGGTGGTCCGCGTTCACCCTGGCTGAAGGCGGTTTCTGGTACCCTTGAGTACGTGCGATCCGGTCCGCTGACCTGGGTTTTTACCCCAGATCAGCAGCAGTATCGCCCTTTGGCCGACCACCCGGCCGTTCGTCCCCCGCACTCTTGAAAGGCCGCGCCTAGTTGGCCCAGACAACGTCGTACGGGGCCCAGGACATCATCGTCCTCGAGGGCCTCGACCCGGTCCGCAAACGCCCGGGTATGTACATAGGTTCCACCGGCCTCAACGGGCTGCACCATCTCGTGTACGAGGTCGTCGACAACTCCGTCGACGAGGCCATGGCGGGGTTCTGCACCCGCATCGACGTCACCCTCCTGGCCGACGGCGGCTGCCGGGTGAGCGACAACGGCCGGGGCATCCCCGTGGGCCGCGATCCGCGGTTCAAGTCCAAGTCGGCGGCCGAGGTCGTACTCACCACCCTGCACGCCGGGGGCAAGTTCGAAAGCGGCGCCTACCAGGTGTCGGGCGGCCTCCACGGCGTGGGGGTCTCGGTGGTGAACGCCCTTTCGAGGCGCCTCGAGCTCGAGATCGACCAGCACGAGCAGCACCACCGCATGACCTTCGTCAACGGCGGCAAGCCCGAGGGAAAGCTCGAGGTCGTGGGCCGGTCGCCCCGCGGCCGCACGGGTACCACGGTCACGTTCTGGCCCGACCCCACCATCTTCGACTCCGAGGGCGTCGAGTTCCGCGCCCAGACCATTCTCGAGCGCCTCCAGATCATGGCCTTCCTCAACAAGGGCCTGGAGATCCGCTTCAGCGACGCGCGCGAGGGCCACGAGCAGGAGCAGGTCTTCCGCTACGCCGGCGGCATCATCGACTTCGTGCGCCACCTGAACCACGCCAAGGAGGCGTTGTTCAAACGGGTCGCCCACTTCGAGTCGAAAGAGGCGACCCAAGAGGCCGAGATCGCCATGCAGTGGAACACCGGGTTCCACGAGGGCCTGCACAGCTTCGCCAACGGCATCGCCACCATCGAGGGCGGCATGCACGAGGAGGGGTTCAAGAAGGCCCTCACCAACGCCGTCAACCGCTACGCCCGGGCCAAGAACCTGCTCAAGGAGAAGGACGACAACCTCCTCGGCGAGGACATCCGCGAGGGCCTTACCGCCATCGTCAGCGTGAAGGTGCGCGAGCCGCAGTTCGAGGGCCAGACCAAGGCCAAGCTCGGCAACGTGTCGGTGCGGTCCATGGTCGAGCGCACGACCTTCGAGAAGCTGGGCGACTGGCTCGAGGAGCACCCCCCCGAGGCCCGCCAGGTCGTGCAGAAGGCCACCCAGGCTGCCCGCGCCCGCCTGGCCGCCCGCCAGGCCCGCGAGGTCATCCGCCGCAAGACCCTGCTCGAGGGAGCGGGCCTGCCCGGCAAGCTGGCCGACTGCATGTCGAAGGACCCGAAGGAGTCCGAGCTGTTCATCGTCGAGGGGAACTCGGCCGGCGGCTCGGCCATCTCCGCCCGCGACCCGCGCACCCAGGCCATCCTGCCCATCAGGGGCAAGATCCTCAACGTCGAGCGGGCCCGTATCGACCGCATGCTCAAGAACATCGAGATCCAGTCCCTCATCTCCGCCATCGGCGCCGGGGTGGGCGAGGAGTTCGACGTCACCAAGATCCGCTACGACAAGGTGATCGTGCTGGCCGACGCCGACGTCGACGGCAACCACATCCGCACCCTGCTGCTCACCTTCTTCTTCCGCCAGATGACGGCGATGGTCGAGCAGAACCACGTGTTCATCGCCCAGCCGCCGCTGTACTCCACCCTGGTGGGCAAGGACAAGACCTACCTGAAGGACGACGCGGCGCGCGAGCGCTTCTTGGCCGAGAACCCCGACAAGAGCTTCGAGTTCCAGCGCCTCAAGGGTCTGGGCGAGATGGACTTCGGCGAGCTGAAGGACACCACCATGGACCCCAGCCGCCGCACCCTGCTCGGGGTGTCGGTGGAGCAGACGGCGCAGGCCGACGAGATCCTGTCGGTGCTCATGGGCGACGACGTCGAGTCGCGCAAGGGCTTCATCCAGAACAACGCCAAGGACGTCAGGTTCCTCGACATATGAGCGGTAGGTACGCATGACCGACCTGGCGCGGCCTGACGGGATCGAGCCCATCGAGCTCCAGGAGGAGATGGAGCAGTCCTTCCTGGTCTACGCCCTCTCCGTCATCACGTCACGCGCTCTGCCCGATGTGCGCGACGGGCTGAAGCCCGTGCACCGCCGGATCCTGTGGACCATGTCCACCCTCAACTTCCGGCCCGACCGCCCGCACGTGAAGTGCGCGCGGGTCACCGGCGATGTCATGGCCAAGTACCACCCGCACGGCGACTCGGCCATCTACGACGCCCTGGTGCGCATGGCGCAGCCCTTCAGCCTCCGCCACCCCCTCGTCGACTTCCACGGCAACTACGGCTCACCCGACTACGAGGCCGCCGCCGCCCGGTACACCGAGTGCCGCCTGTCTCCCCTGGCCATGCAGCTGCTCGCCGCCATCGACGAGGACACCGTCGACATGGTCGACAACTACTCGGGCGAGTTCGAGGAGCCCGCCGTGCTTCCGGCCCGGTTCCCCAACCTCCTGGTCAACGGAAGCCAGGGCATCGCCGTGGGCATGGCGACCAGCATCCCCCCGCACAACCTGGGGGAGGTCGTCGACGCCACGCTGCACCTCATCGACAATCCCGACGCCACGCCCGACGAGCTCATGAACTTCGTGAAGGGTCCCGACTTCCCCACGGGGGCCTACATCCTGGGCCGGGCGGGGATCATCGACGCCTACCGCACGGGTCGGGGCTCGATCAAGATGCGGGCCAAGGCCGAGATCGTCGAAGGCAAGAACGGCGACGAGATCGTCGTCAGCGAGCTGCCGTACCAGACGAGCGTGTCGGCGGTTGCGTCGAAGATCGCCGAGCTGGTCGACTCCCGCCAGATCGAGGGCATCCGGGGCCTCGAGAACCTCTCGGCCGGCGTGGAGACGCGCCTGGTCGTCTACCTCAAGCGCGACGCCACCGCCCAGGTGGTGCTGCGCAACCTGTACAAGCACACCCCCCTGCAGACCAACTTCTCGGTCAACACCGTGGCCCTGGTCGACGGCATCCCCCGCACCCTCAACCTGGTGCAGCTCCTGTCGGCCTACATCGCCCACCAGGTCGACGTCATCACCCGTCGCTCGCAGCGCCGGCTGCGCCGGGCCCAGGACCGGGCCCACATCGTCGAAGGCCTCATCCGCGCCCTCGACCTCATCGACGAGATCATCGCCCTCATCAAGGCCTCGGCCGACAAGGCCGCCGCCCGCGCCGGGCTCATGGCCGCACCCTTCGAGTTCAGCCAGGTGCAGGCCGAGCACATCCTCGACATGACGCTGTCGCGCCTCACCCGCCTGGGCCGTGAGGAGCTCGACAAGGAACTGGCCCAGCTGCGCCACACCATCGCCGACCTGGAGGCTATCCTCGCCGACCCCGTCCGGCTGCGGGGCGTGATCAAGACCGAGCTGGGCGAGGTGCGCCAGAAGTTCGCCGCTCCCCGCCGGGCCGAGATCATCTTCGACGACGGCGACCTCGACGTCCTCGACCTCATCGAGGACGAGGAGCTGGTCGTCACCCTGAGCCGCAACGGCTACGTGAAGTCGGTGCAGGCCGACGCCTTCCGCACCCAGGGTCGCGGTGGTCGGGGCGTCCAGGCGGCCAAGCTGCGCGACAACGACTACGTGGCCCACATCCTGTCGACCACGGCGCACTCCTACCTGCTGTTCTTCTCGAATCGGGGCCGGGTCTACCGGCTTCGGGCCCACGAGATCCCGCAGAAGGACCGCACCGCCCGGGGCACGGCCATCGTCAACCTGCTGCCCCTGGCGCCCGACGAGCGCATCCAGGCCGTCATCGACACCCGCGACTACGAGACCAGCCGCTACCTCTTCTTCGCCACCAAGCGCGGCCACGTGAAGAAGACCCGGTTCACCGAGTACGACTCGTCACTTCGGGCCGGCCTCATCGCCATCAACCTCAAAGACGGCGACGAGCTGGTGCGGGTCATCCAGACGGGGGGCGAGGACGACATCTTCATGGTCAGCCGCACGGGCATGACCATCCGCTTCTCCGAGGAGGAGGTCAGGGCCACCGGGCGCGCCGCCCAGGGCGTGATCGGCATGCGCCTGCGGGCCGACGACGAGGTCATCTCCTGCGATGTGCCCCGGCCCGACGCCGACATCTGCATCTTCACCGACAACGGCTATGCCAAGCGCACCAAGGTCGAACGCTTCCCTCGGAAGGGCCGCGGGACTCTCGGGGTCAAGGGCATCAAGCTTTCTGCCCGTCGCGGGGCGGTGGTGGCGGCCTTCATGGTCGGCCTCGACGACGAGGTCCTGCTCATCTCCTCGGGCGGCACCACCATCCGGACCCAGGTCCGGGAGATCTCGTCGCAGGGGCGCGACGCCACCGGTGTGAAGGCGATGAACCTCGACGACGGGCAGATGGTCGCCGGCGTGGCCCTGGTGATCGCCGCTCTCGAGTAGCGCCCGCCCGCCGCCGTCGCTTCCCCCGACACTTCCTCCTGAGCGCCGCGCGTCCCCACAGGAGGGCGATCGTGTCATCCCGTTGTCCGTACCCCAACCCGCATCCGTCGTCGAGCACGTCGAACGTCTCCCCGGCCGAGCGAGGGTCCGCTCTTCCCCTGATGGTCGTGGCGATCCTGCTGGCAACCGTCCTCGCCATCCAGATCGCCCGCCTGGGCGGGGCCGCGGCGTCGCGCGCCAGGGCTCGCACGGCGGCCGATGCCGCCGCCCTGGCCGGGGCCGCCGACGGACCCGACGCCGCCCGCGACCTGGCCAGGGCGAACGGGGCCAGGATCGTCGACTATCGCCAGGAGGGCCTCGACACGCGGGTGGAGGTCGAGGTCGACGACGCCCGGGCAGTGGGTCGTGCCACCCGTGCGGGGCCGGTCGTCGCACCCATGGAGTGATCGACGTGGCCCCGACGTCTACCCTGTGGACGTGCGGAACACCGACGACCCTCTGGGAATGTTGTTCGGTCGGCCGGCACCGAACTCGGCGGGCGACACGTCGGGGCGAGCGGTGGACGACGGGGTGGACGAGCACCACAACGGCCAGTCCGCCCGGCGGCCGCGGTCGTCGCGCCGCGGTACCGACAACGCCCAGGGGAGCCAGCGGCTCAGGAAGGACGTGGTGCGCAGGATCGATCCGTGGTCGGCGTTCAAGCTGTCGCTGGTGTTCTACGCCGCTCTGTACTGCATCCTGATGGTGGCGGCCGTACTTCTCTGGACGGCTGCGACGAGAACGGGCCTGCGCGAGAACGTCGAGAGCTTCGTGGCCGACCTGATCGCGTCGGGCCAGTTCCGTTTCGTCGGTGGTGAGGTCTTCCGGGCCGGAGCGGTCGGCGGGGTGATCCTCGTCGTGTTCGGTTCGGCGACCAACCTGATGCTGGCGGTGCTCTACAACATCATGAGCGATCTGGTGGGCGGGTTGTCGGTCGTGGTCGAGGAGCGCGGCTCCAGTCGCCGGCGTCCGGACCGCCCGTCGCGCCGGGCGACCGCTGCTGCCGAGCGGTCGAGCTTGCTGATCCCCGAGGCCGAGCTCCGCCGGGGCAGTCGATCCCACTCGAGGCAGCGGGCAGAACCCTCGGAGCTGTAGGGCGCGTGGGGAGAAACGCCGATACGGCGGGTTCGAGGCTGCGCGACTACGTCGACGTCCTCCGCCGGCGGAAGTTCACCGTCGGCCTGGTCGTCGCCCTCATCGTCGTGCCGGCGCTCAACGTGGCGTTGCTGCGGTCGTCGGTGTACGCGGCCACCGCCCGCGTACTCGTCCAAGGGCCCACCGCGTCGCTCGTGGATCCCGGTGCGGGGGTCCCCGCCGATCCGGAGCGCACCGTCGAGACCCAGCTCGAGGTCTTCACCGGCGAGCCCCTGCGAGCGGCGGTGGCGGCCAAGCTCGGGACGACCCCGGACGTGTCCGCCAAGGGGATCGGCGGCACCGACGTCATCGAGATCACCGCGCGCAACGGGTCGCCCCAGAAGGCGGCGGCCATCGCCGATGCCTACGCGGATGCCTACGTGGAGCTGCGCCGGAAGCAGACCCTCGACAACCTGACGGCCGCCGGTCAACAGGTCCAGACCAGGGTCAACGACGCCCAGAACCGCCTCGACGACATCGAGGCGGAGGTCGACGGCGCTCCGCCCGAGCGACAGACGGCGGTGCGCCAGAACCTGAACGCAGAACGCTCCGCTCTGGTCGCCCAGGTGGGATTCCTGCGGACGAAGCTCGACGAGCTCCAGATCAACCAGGCGCTCAACGGGGGAGGCGCGGAGATCGTCACCCACGCACGGGTGCCCACCTCCGCTGTCGCGCCGCGTCCGTTGCGCACCGGCCTCATCGCCCTCGCCGCCGGGCTGGCCCTCGGCGTGTGCGCGGCCTTCGTCCGGGAGTACCTGGACGACTCGGTCAAGACCCGGGAGGAGATGAGCCGGCTCACCGGCGGCCGCCCCGTGCTCGGCGTCATTCCCGTGGCGGGCAACCCGGCACTGGGAGGCACGGCCGTCATCTCACTGACCGAACCGCAGTCGGCCGTGGCCGAGGCCTACCGCAGCCTGAGCACGGCGATCCAGTTCCTGGCCCTCGACCAACCCGTCGTCACCATCGAGGTCACCAGTCCCGGCCCCCGGGAGGGCAAGACCACCACCGTGGCCAACCTGGCCGTCGCCATGTCCAGGGTCGGGCAGCGGGTCGTGGTCGTGTGCTGCGACCTGCGTCGGCCGCGCGTGCACGAGTTCTTCGGCGTTGACGGCAGCCAGGGGCTCACCTCGGTCATCCTGGGCAAGGCCCCGCTGTCGGCTGTCATCCAGACCGTCCCCGGCCAGAGCCGGCTGGCCGTCCTCCCCGCAGGCCCGCTGCCACCCAACCCGGCCGAGATCCTGTCGTCGTGGCGCTTCGCCGAGGTCATGACCTCGCTGCAGGAGCACGCCGACGTGGTGCTCGTCGACGCTCCGCCGGTGCTGCCGGTGACCGACGCCATGGTGCTGTCGGGGCGGGTCGATGCCACCCTTCTGGTGGCGGTGGCCGGCGTCACCACCCGGCCCGAGGTGGTCCGGGCGGTGGAGCTGCTCTCCCAGGTGAGCGCCCCCCTCGTAGGGACGGTGCTCAACGGCGTCGAACCGCCCAACGAGTACGGCTATGGCAGCTACTTCCATGCCGCCGACCAACAAGGCAGCACCGCGAAAACATAGGAACCGCTCGTTCTTGTCGCGCTGGACGACGCCCTACGTCGTCGATCGCGACACGTTCGCTAGGGATTGCGCATGAGGGCGGGGAAGCGGGGGCCCAGCCACGGCTTGCGGCCCCAGGCGAGCAACTGGCCCCGGGCGATCGCCGGCCAGTGGCTCTTGCGTTTCCACGCCACCAACAGCATGGCTGCGGGGTCAACGGAGAGGTGGCAGTCGACCCGGCGCTTCCCGGGCCGTTCGATGGCGAGGGCGCCGTCGTCGAAGCTGAACACGTGGCTGTCACCACCGCGGATGTGGACCTGGAAGGTGGCCCGCAAACCCTCGGCCGCCTGCTGGTCCACCATGGCCCGAGGGTCGAGGGCGGACACGGTGGGGATGAGGAACCCGTCGATCACCATCGCCGCATGCGCGCGGGCGATGGACCATGGGCGACCGTCGGCCCGGGCGATGTCGTAGCCGTGCATGACCGTCTCGTTGAGCAGGTGGCAGACCAGGGTCGTCGTGGTGACGGTCGTTCGCTCGACCAGCCAGGGGTGCCTGGTGGCCGCCGACTGATCGTCGAGCCGTCCGAGGAACTCGCGCGCCCGTTCCTCG
>CAYTTL010000128.1:0-8231 GCA_964440725.1 uncultured Acidimicrobiales bacterium
CCATGTCGGCTGAGAAGTCCATGTCGGCTGAGAAGGGATCCCACTGATGGCCGCGCCGGATTACGTCCCTGTTCCCCTGGCCGAGCAGCCACGTCGCTCGCTCGCCCTCCCGCCATCGCGGCGGTGGGCGGCCGACCGGCCCGCCGACCTCGTCGGGGGCCAACCCAGCGGACCTCGCTTCGGCAGCCCGGGCCCCGACCAGGGCTACGCCCTCAACCTGGCGGCCCGTTTCGCCGACCGGGTGCAGGTCACCTCGGGCGAGCACGACGACGACGCCCTGGCCGGTGCCGCGGCCGTCGCCCTGAAGCGGGCATCGATGTTCGGTCGGGCCCCGGTCATCCACGACCTCGAGCTGGCCTTGCAGCTGTGGGGTTTTCTCGGCGACGCCCCGTCCGACCTGGTCGAGTACCGGAAGCAACACTTCGCCGGCGCCGCCCACCACTACTGGGACCAGCGCGACATCGCCGATCTGGTACCCGAGGGCACCCTGCGCATGACGCCGGCCCAGGTGAAGGCGCGCATGGGCGAGTGGCGCACGCTGCTGGGTGAGGGGCCGGAAGCCGCTCAGTAGGCCTTGGCCACGGTGGCGAACAGTCCCTCCTCCGAGGACGACGCTGGCAGTCCGCCGTCCTCCCGCTTGAGACAGCGGACGGTGACCCCGGCCTGGGCGAGGCGGGTTTCGTCGTCGCGCACCACGTCCCACGGCACCCGGGCGAAGCCCGTCTGAGCCGCCTCCTGGGCCTCGTCGATCGACGAGACCTCGGCGGTCCGGGACAGGCGCATCTCCATGGCCTCGTCGTGGAGCGCCACCTGGATCCGGTCGAGGGCGGCAGCGGCCTCGGCGGCGACCCGGTCGAGGGCCACGGCCACCTTCTCACCCGTGTCGCGCCGCACCAGGGTGGCGTTGCCGGTGGCCAGGTCGCGGGGGCCGACCTCCACGCGGACGGGCACGCCCTTCAGCTCCCACTCCACGGCCCGGCGCCCGAAGCTGGTGTCGACCCGGCCGTCGAGCTCGACGCGGACGCCGGCGCCCGCCAGCTCGGCCACCAGGGCGTCGGCCGCCTCGCCGGCGCCGTCGCCCGCCTTCACCAGCAGCACCACCACCTGGATCGGGGCGATCCGGGGCGGCAGGCGGAGGCCGGCGTCGTCGCCGTGGCCCATGATGAGGGCGCCGATGAGCCGGGTCGTCACGCCCCAGGAGGTCTGCCAGGCGAACTCGGTGGTGCCGGTGTCGGTCTGGAACTCGATGCCGAAGGCCCGGGCGAAGTTCTGGCCCAGCTCGTGGCTGGTGCCCATCTGGAGGGCCTTGCCGTCGCCCATCATGGCTTCGATGGTGTAGGTGGCGTCGGCGCCGGCGAAGCGCTCCCGCTCGGTCTTGCGGCCCACCACCACGGGCAGACCAAGGACCTCGATGGCGAAGTCCTCGTAGACGGTGCGCAGGATGCGGATGGCGTAGTCCCGGGCGTCGGCCTGGGTGGCGTGGGCGGTGTGGCCCTCCTGCCAGAGGAACTCGGTGGTGCGCAGGAACACCCGGGGCCGCAGCTCCCAGCGCACCACGTTGGCCCACTGGTTCAACAGCATCGGCAGGTCGCGGTGGCTCTGCACCCACTTGGCGATGAAGACGTTGATGATGGTCTCGCTGGTGGGGCGGACGACCACCGGTTCCTCGAGCTCCTTACCGCCGGCGTGGGTCACCACCGCCAGCTCGGGGCTGAATCCCTCGACGTGCTCGGCCTCCTTGCGCAGGTACGACTCGGGGATGAACAGCGGAAAGTAGGCGTTGCGCGCCCCGGTGGCCTTGATGCGTTCGTCGAGGTCGCGCTGCATGCGCTCCCAGATGGCGTAGCCGTAGGGCCGGATCACCATGGTGCCCCGGACCGGGCCGTTGTCGGCCAGCTCCGCCTTGGACACGACGTCCTGGTACCACTGGGGATAGTTGTCCGCCCGGGGGGTGAGCACGCTCTTTGCCATGAGTGGCGACAGTAACGGCATCGCCCACCACTAGCCTCGTGCTCATGAGCGAGCCGAGGGTCCGATTCGCTCCGGCCCCGACCGGCTTCCTCCACGTGGGCAGCGCGCGTGCCGCCCTGTTCAACTGGATGTTCGCCCGCCACACGGGGGGCACGTTCGTCCTGCGCATCGAGGACACCGACCCGGCCCGGTCGCGCGACGAGCTGGTCAGGGGTATCGAGAGGACACTCCACTGGATGGGCCTCGACTGGGACGAGGGGCCGTACCGCCAATCGGCGCGCATGCCCCTCTACGCCGAGGCCGCCTACCGCCTCTTCGCCGACGGCCGGGCCTATTGGTGCGACTGCACCAGGGAGGCCATCGACGCCCGCAACGCCACCGCCGACCGTCCCGGCTACGACGGGTTCTGCCGCGACCGCAACGTCGAGCGCGGGCCCGGCACCGCCCTGCGCCTGCGCACACCCGACGAGGGCGAGACGGTGGTGCACGACCTGATCCGCGGCGACGTCCACTTCGACCACGCCACACTGGAAGACGTCGTGGTCCAGCGGTCCGACGGCACGCCCACCTTCCTGCTGGCCAACGCCGTCGACGACGCCGACATGGCCATCACCCACGTGGTGCGGGGAGAGGATCTGCTGCCGTCGACGCCCAAGGTCCTCCTGTTGCGCCAGGCGCTCGGTCACCACGAGGTCCCCGTCTTCGCCCACCTCCCCCTGCTGGTCGACGAGAAACGCCGCAAGCTCTCCAAGCGACGCCACGCGGTTGCCGTCGAGGAGTACCGCGAGCAGGGGTACCTGGCCGAGGCCATGCGCAACTACCTCGCCCTCCTCGGTTGGGCTCCCCCCGGCGACCGGGAGATCGTGCCGATCGACGAGATGGTGGAGATGTTCGAGTTGGAGGCCGTCAACAAGGCCCCTGCCTTCTTCGACGTCACCAAGCTCGATCATGTGAACGCCGAGTACGTGCGGGCCCTCCCGGTCGCCACCTTCGTGCGGGAGTCGTTGCCGTGGCTGATGGAGGACCCGCCGTGGCCGCCGGAGCGGCTGGACCCCTCGGTCTTCGAGGCCGTGGCCCCACTCGTACAGGAGCGGGTCCGCACGCTCGGGGAGGTCCCGGGCATGGTCGATTTCCTGTTCCTGGAGCAGCCCGAGATCGACGCCGAGGCCTGGGCCAAGGCGGTGACCCGCCTGCCCCAGGCGGGGCCTCTGCTCGACGACGCGGCGATGGTCTTCGAGACCTGTCACTGGGACGCCGGGGCGATCCACGAGGCCACCGCGGCGGTGGCCGAGTCGCACGGGCTGAAGTTGGCCAAGGCGCAGGCGCCGATACGCGTGGCCGTCACCGGCCGGGCCGTGGGCCCGCCGTTGTTCGAGTCGCTGCAGGCCCTCGGGCGGGAGCCCACCCTGGAGCGGCTGCGGGTGGCGCGCCGGCGGTTGGCGTCGGAGCAGTCGCCGTCCGCTCTCCCGTGAGACTCCTTCTGAAGCTGACGGCCGGCGTCGTGGTCGTGGTGCTGCTGTACCTGGGCGTGACGTTCATCCAGGTGTGGATGGCGTCGCGGCGCGACGAGGCCCGCCCCGCCCAGGCCATCGTGGTGCTGGGCACGGCCCAGTACAACGGACAGCCGTCGCCCGTGCTCAAGGCCCGCCTCGACCATGCCGTCGCCCTGTGGCGCCGCGAGCTGGCGCCGGTGATCGTCGTCACGGGGGGCCGCCGTGCCGGAGACCGCTTCACCGAGGCCACCGCCTCGGCCAACTACCTGCTGGGCAAGGGCGTGTCCGACGAGAACATTCTTCGGGAGGTCTCGGGCACGTCGTCGTGGCAGTCGCTGGCCGCGGCGGCGGCCTTCCTCAAAGAACGCGACATCACCCGAGTCCTGCTCGTCTCCGACCCATTCCACTCCTACCGGATCAACGCCATGGCCGGTGAGCTCGGCCTCGACGGCCATTCCTCGCCCACCCGTACCAGCCCCATCGGGCGCGTCAGCGAGGCCAAGTACCTCGTGCGGGAGACGGCGGCGGTGGCCGTCGGGCGGGTGATCGGCTTCCGTCGCGAGGCGGACGTCCACCAGCGGGTGGGCGGGGGCGGGTCATGACGAGCGGCTACGATGAGTTCGCCCATTCGGGGGTGGTGTAATCGGCAACACGACAGGTTCTGGCCCTGTTATTGGGGGTTCGAGTCCTCCCCCCCGAGCTCCACCAGCTGGGTCGGCCCCCTCACCGGGGCCGTCACGGCCCCATCGTCTAGAGGCCTAGGACACCACCCTCTCAAGGTGGCGACACGGGTTCGAATCCCGTTGGGGCTGCAACGAAGTGCAGAGGAGAGGGGGCGCAGCGGTGTCCGATCCGTTTCTCGCTGAGGTCCGGAGGTTCGCCGGCGACTTCGCGCCTCGGGGGTGGGCCAGCTGCGAGGGGCAGCTGCTCCCGATCAACCAGCACCACGCCCTGTTCTCGCTTCTGGGCACGACCTACGGCGGTGACGGGAGGACCACCTTCGCCCTTCCCGACCTGCGGGGCAGAGGGCCGATGCACATCATCGCCCTTCAGGGCATCTTCCCATCACGCCCCTGACGGGAGCTGGCAGGGGACTCCAGGTCCTGGATCGGACCGGCCCGGTCGCCTATCTTGCGGGGGCCGGTGGGCAATTGCGGGCGTGGGGGAACGCTCGCGGGCGGCGCGCCGGTCGTGACATCGACGGGCGACGAGGGAGCGGAGTGTGTCGGGGTTGACCAGGGTTGTCGTTGCCGCAGTGGTCGTGCTCAGCCTCGCCGGCGTCGAGATCGGAAGCGGTGCCGGCACGGCCGACGCCGCCGATGCGACGATCCTCGGTTTCGGCCGTCATGCCACCGGCGGCGCCGGTGGAACCCGGTGCGTGGTGACCACGACGGCCGACGCCGGACCGCAGTCGTTGCGTGACTGCGCGACCCGGCCGAACACGATCGTCACCTTCGGCGCCGGCCTGGCCGGGCGCATCATCCTCCGCACTCCCGTCGACGTCGCCAACTCGGTCACGATCGAGGGCCCGGCGCCGGTCATCACCAACGGCGGCCGGGCGCGCACCATGGGCCTGGTGCTGGCCCAGGGCAACGTGATCCTGCGCAGGCTGGTGTTCAGCGACTGGGGCGACTGGCGACGCAGCCCCAGCGTCCAGCCGTTCCCCAACCCGGTGTTCTTCGACTCGGGCTCGGACTACGTCGTCGACCAGGTGACCTTCCGCCGCATCGGCGGCAAGGTGGGAATCCGCTGCGCCTCGGGCATCACCATCGCCTGGTCGCATTTCGCCGAGTCCGACAAGGGCGTCCAGGTCGGCGACTTCGCCCACGGCCGGTGCGCCTGGGCCAACACCCTGACTCTCCACCACAACTGGTTCGACCGCATCGGGTTCCGGGCACCACGCACCCACTCCGGCAACGTGCACCTGCTCAACAACCTCCAGGAAAGCTGGGGGTCGTCGGCGGCATCCAGCGTGTGCCGGGGCCAGCTGGCGTCGGAGGCGAACGTCTTCCGGCCGGCGAGGAACAAGAAGGCGATCTTCACCGACGGACGGTCGGCCAAGCCCGAGAAATGCATACTCGCCGGCTACGCCCGCTCGACCGGCGACCTGCTGGAGAACGGTGCCTTCGTCGTGCTCAACGGTCCCGATCGGGTCTTCGACCCGGCCCGGGCCTACGACCCGACGGGCCGCTACGTCTACCCGGTCGACGAGGCCTCGCCGGCCCTGGCGTCGGTGATCAAAGCCGGGGCGGGCGCCGAATGACCGGGGGTAGGTAGGTTCAGCCGGCGGTGCCGGACCCGGCCGCCTCGTTGGCCGCCGCCTTGGCCAGGACCCTCCGCTCCTCCAGCAGGCCGACCACCAGGTCGCGCATGGAGAAGACCCCGACCAGGTCGTCGTTCTCGTCGACCACGATGAGGTGCCGGAAGCCGCGCTCCCTCATGAGCTGGGCGGCTTCCACGACCTCGGTCGACGGCAGCGCCGTCATCATGCGACCCGACACGAAGTCGCCGACGGTGAAGTCCTGCGTCTCCCTGGCCTGAGCCACGGCGCGCAGCGCGTCACGATCGGTGATGAGGCCGGTGGGCTTCCCGGCGCTCAGGACCACGGCGGAACCGACTCCTCGCTCCATCATCGCCATCGCCGCTTCGCGGAGGCTGTCGTCGGCCTCCACGGTCAGCACCGCCCGGGTCGTCAGCGATCCGATCTCCATGCACCACCTCCAGGTCTCGCCGCCCCCACCGGCGTCGCCGGACGGGTCGGCACGTGGCGCACTCTATCCACGGCAGGCCCGCCGGCAGCGAGTTGCACGCGCCGTGGGTGGTTGTGAAAGTGCGCACAATCACAATATGGGGTGATCCGCTATCCTTGGCCCATGGCGCTTGTACACCGCGTGCTGTACCCGCAGCCCATCTTCTCCCTCGACGAGTTCCTGGCCCGAGGCGGGGGCAAGGGGCTCAAGGCGGCCCAGCAGGTCGAGCCGGCGGCGATCATCGAGGCCGTGGCCTCCTCCGGTCTGCGCGGGCGTGGGGGAGCGGGGTTCCCGACGGGCCGCAAGTGGCAGACGGTGTCGGAGAACATCCTGCCCGGCGTGCCCACGACGGTCATCGTCAACGCCGCCGAGGGCGAGCCCGGGACCCTCAAGGACAGGGCGATCCTGAGGCGCAATCCGTACGTGGTGGTCGAGGGGGCCCTCATCGCCGCACGCGCCGTGGGGGCCGACCTGGTGATCTTCGCCATGAAGCAGTCGTTCGCCGGCGAGGTCGACCGGGTGCGGGCTGCGGTCGAGGAGGCCGACGTGGCCGGTTGGACCGAGGGCGTCGAGGTGCTCGTGTTCGAGGGGCCCGACGAGTACCTCTACGGCGAGGCGAGCGCGCTGCTCGACACCATCGACGGCGGATGGCCGTTCCCGCGGGTCGTCCCCACGTTCCGTCGCGGCATCGGGGCCAGCAAGGCGGCGATCGCCGGCCTCGACCCCGACGCCCCCGTGGCCCCGGCGCTGGTGAACAACACCGAGACGCTGGCCAACGTGGCCCGCATCGTCGCCCGGGGCCCCGCCTGGTTCCGCACGATGGGAACCGAGGAGTCGCCCGGCACCATGGTGTGCACGATCACCGGGCACACCCAGCACCATGGGGTGGGCGAGGTGCAGATGGGCACCCCGCTGGGCGAGGTCATCGAGGAGATCGGGGGTGGGCCCCGCAAGGGGCGCACCATCAAGGCGGTGGTGTCCGGAGTGGCCAACGGCATCATCCCCGGCGACAAACTCGACACCCCGGTCACCTACGAGGCGCTGCGCGCCATCGGTAGCGGGGTCGGGTCGGGGGGCTTCATCGTGTTCGACGACACCGCCGACATGCCGGCGGTGGCTGCCGGGGTGGCGCGCTTCTTGGCGGTGGAGTCGTGCGGGCAGTGCCTGCCCTGCAAGCTCGACGGCCTCGTGCTGTCGGAGACACTGCCCAAGATCAGCCGGTCCGAGGGCGGCCGCCACGATTACGACGTCGTCCGCAAGCGGCTGGGGTCGGTGGCCGACCGCGCCCGTTGCTTCCTCGCCAGCCAGCAGCAGGTGGTGCTCGGCAGCATCGTCGAGCACTTCGGCCACGAGTTCGACGCCCACATCGCCGGTCGGCGGGCGGCGACCGAACCCGAGCTCATCGCCGAGCTGGTCGACATCCGTGGTGGCAAGGCGGTGTGGGACGAGCGCCACCGTCAGAAGAAGGCGGACTGGACCTACAACAAGACCGACTCCGGCACGGTGCCCGTCGAGTTCTACGCCGGCGTATCCCCGCCCTGGCGGCACTGACCCGGCGAGGTAGGGCCGATCACCAGCCGGGGTGTCCGGGGTAGGCCACCAGGTCGCCCACCGCTCCGAGGGTGGCGTCCATGGCGTAGCTGATCACGTCGTAGGGGTCGTCGTGGCGGGCGAAGGCGGCACGCTGGCGGGTGGCCCCGTCGCCCGACGCCAGCATGGCCGCCACCAGGTTGGACACCTCGAACCAGTCGCCGTGGAACTCCAGCCCCTCCCGCACGTAGCCCATCAGCTCCCCGACCACGTCGGACGCGGGACGGGTGACCATCTCGGTGGGTGACACCAGGCGCCCGCCCAGTCCGTACCGGGCGGCACGCCACATGGCCGCTTCCATGACCTGGGGGCGGGGACTCTCCTCGGGGGCGCCGTCCTGCGCCTCGCGGGCGCACGTCCACGCCAGGGCCCGCACCAGGCCGGCCACGGCCACGGTGTCGTCGACGGCGAGGCACACGTCGCAGGC